>JAFRHT010000098.1 GCA_017433125.1 Solobacterium sp. | reverse complement strand
CAGCATCCTGCACGTTACGTGGGGCACCAACGGTGACTTCTGTGCCGGGGGCAAGCGCAATATTTCCCTACATGACCAGTGGAATGATATCGATGAGTGGGGCACCTGCCTGGTCGACCTGTCATGGCTGACCGGCATAGGCGGCGGTTCCTTCTGGGGCACGCTGTATCTGGACGGCTATGAAGCCGGTACGTTCGGCAGCGAAACCGGCCAGTTTGACGGCTGGGTCACCGACCTCTGGGGCCAGGTCCAGGTCTGCGGCGGCGGGGACATGTCCACCGAAACAGCCTGCGCCATTGCTGAATACGAGCCCGTTCCCGATTATTACAACGGTGAAGCCGGCTGGTGGGATGCAGACGGCAACTGGCACGCCCAGTAACTGCTGTTACTGAAAAATCCCGGAACCATCTGCGGTTCCGGGATTTCTTTTTACCCTTTTTTCATTACTTCATAACGCAGCCGGAGCCAGGAATCTTCCAGCACGCGGCATTCCAGCAGTTTCAGAACACCCAGTCCGGAAAGCTCTTCTTTCCGGTGCAGTGCTTCGCCGTCAATCAGCGTAGGTGTGCTGCGGCCGCCGATCAGTACAGGGGCGACAATCACATCCACATAATCAATCAGTTCCTGCCGCAGGAACAGTGCGTTCAGTGTTCCGCCGGACTGGATTGTCAGCCGCTCGCAGCCATACTCCTCTTTCAGCCGGCTGAGTGCCGCCGGCAGATCGAGCTGCTTCTGCAGAATAATATGCAGGTTGTCCGCCCTGACGCCGAAGGCAGGATGCTGCGGATTGACGGTGATCAGCACAAACCGGTCGGAGCGGGCACAGAACCAGGCAACGCCGTGCGCGTCAAGATGCCGGTTATCAATCAGCACAAAGGAAACCGGGCTTTTCTCCGGCAGCGGTTTACTGTTTACCCCGAGTTTTGCCTGCACCCGGCCTGAATTCAATGACCAGAGATCCGTTGTCTGCTCGATCTCATAATACTGATGCAGCCCTTCCCGAACTCCGGGCACCAGGGGAAAATCAGCGTCAATATCCATCTCATCGGTATCACCGGTGGAAATCTTGCCATCCAGGCTCATTACCATGTACAGCGTGGTGACGGGTCTGTCCATCATATTTCTCCTCTTACAGATATTTTTCCAGCCGCAGATATTCCAGCACCCGCGCTTCCCGTTCGAACATCACGGGATCATATGGTGTCTGTTTTGGCCGGCGGTTGGTGTGAATAACAGTGAGCGGATCAGCGAATACCAGGGTAAACCCCTCTTCTGCCTCATAACCGTCCAGCTTCTGCGGCCTCACGGCCGCTTCCGCATCACAGATGTAATAATAATTATCCTGCACCCAGCATTCGGTTTCATCCGTCATGCTTCGTTGGATACGATGGACAAAGCCGTATTCCCTGATCGAAGCCGGAATGATCCTCAGACCGCTCTCTTCCATGGTTTCCCGCTGCAGGGCCGCAACCGGACTTTCATGCGGTTCCAGGCCGCCGCCGGGGAATTTGTAGTAGTCGTACTTCCGGCTGTACACCATGGCCGTACAGCCGCTGCGGATAATAACCGCGCGGGCGGAATCCCGGCGGTGTACATGTGTACAGCCGGCATAATCCTTCCGGTCCAGTGCAAACAGCATCCTCATCCAGCCGGCCCCCGGACATTCCTGAGAAAAACCATGTCAGTCCCCGATCCTTTTGCCGGCCAGGTACCGGGCATGAATATTTCCGGTTTCTCCAAGATAACAGAACCGTTCCGCCATCTGGGCCGGGGTCAGTTCCACAAACGGATCGGCCACCCCGCCGATCACCAGGGCATCAAACTGATAGCCCGGTTCCAGGCTGCCGACTTTGCCGAAAACGGCTCCTCCTCCTTTTGTGGCGGTATGGAAGGCTCTGGCAAAGGAAATCGGCCGGTTGTTGTCCGGTTCGTAAAGCGTCTTGATCTTGGACAGCTGTACCGAACGGGCAGCCTCCCCGAAAATACCGAGGTTATGGCCACCGGCAATATCACTGCCGTAGCCCAGCCTGATGCCTGCGTCTGCCAGCGCTGCCGAAGACATGATGCCGGCAATGACGTTGATCGTCGCGTCCGGGCACTGTACGGCATAGCCGTCATATTTCTTCAGGATACGGATATCCTCAGCCTGCGGATAGATAAAATGTGCACCAAGCAGCGGCCCGTGTCCCAGCAGGCCGGCCTGCTCATAGATCCCGGTGTCACAGCCGCATTCGGGATACATCTTCACAGCTTCGGCCGCCTCCCAGAGCGACTCGACAAGATGGGTCTGCACGCCGGCTTCGTACTTCGCAGCCAGCCGGCCCAGCCCGCACAGCAGTTCCCAGCTGCAGGTCGGTGCAAACCGCGGCGTCAGGATCGGCTTCGCCGTGTGATTATGCCCGTAGCGAGCCAGGAAATCCTCGGTTTCCTCCAGCGATTTCCGTGTGTCTTCACGAAGACCCGCCGGACTGTTGATATCCATATTGACCTTGCCGACCAGCGCATGCATGCCAATTTCTTCAAGACGCTCAATCAGATAACCGGTTGCCGGCACATGAATTGTCCCTAAGATGACTGCGTGCATCGTCCCGTGAGCCAGCAGGTCATTGATAAACCGGTCATAGACCGCCCGGGCAAAAACCGGATCCGCATAGCGTTCTTCCAGCGGGAAGGTATAACGGTTCAGCCAGTCTTCCAGCAGCGTATCCATGGCCAGGCCCCGCTGCGGGTACTGCGGCGCATGGACATGCAGGTCGGAAAACGCCGGAATAATCACATCATCTCCGAAATCTGTAACCGGCAGTCCGGTGAATTTTTCCGGCAGAACCGGATAAATGCCTTCCACCCTGCCGTCTTCAACCACCAGCCAGGCGTGCGTGAATTCCGCCAGTTTTTCTGTTGTTTCCGAATATACAATATTGCCGCGATACAGTTCCATAGTTCCTACACCTTCCTATTCTTTTGTCCTGCCGGCCGAACCCGGCACGACGGTCAGGACCAGCCCCAGAATCATGAACAGCAAAAGCACACCGGTCCAAATCAGCCAGAGATTATCTGTCCGGCCGCCCCCGGGATCCGTGCCGTACTGATGAAACAGCAGCCCGGCCAGAAACCCGCAGCCATAACCGGCTGCGGAAAACAGGTCCAGATTCCTGATGCTGAGTCCCGCAGAAAGAAGAACGCCGGCGGCAGCGGCCAGAGCCAAGATCTGCGGCCACTGAATCATGCCATGCCGGGAAAACAGCGGGCCGCTGATCAGACCGTATTCCCCCGCCAGCACCAGCAGGCAGACAGCCAGGCGTTTGATTCTTCCTGTATTATTCATCTCAGTGATCCTCCGGTTTCAGTTCCCGCATCATGAGCTCATTCAGGGCTGTTTCCGGGTCTTTTCCTTCATAGAGGACCTGATACACCTGCTCGGTGATCGGCATCGAAATACCGTGTTTACGGGCTTCCTCGTAGACAATCCGGCAGGCGAAGATCCCTTCAACGGTCTTCTTGTTCACTTTCATGAAATGCTCAGCCCCGCCTTCCTGACCGATCTGAAAGCCGGCCATGAAGTTACGGGAATGCCTTGAGGTGCAGGTAACAATCAGATCCCCGACCCCGTCGAGGCCAAGATAGGTGTCCACCCTGCCGCCCATGGCAACACCATAACGGGTCATTTCCGCCAGACCACGGGTAATCAGGGCTGCCCGGGCATTGTCACCCTGCCCGATACCGGTAAGAATGCCTGACGCCAGGGCCATGATATTCTTGACTGCAACCCCTATTTCCGCGCCGGTTTCATCCGTATTTGTGTAAACCCGGAAATACCGGTTGGAAAAGAGTTTCTGGACGGTTTCTGCTGCTTCCTGATCGGCACTGACAGCATTGATGACCGTCAGTTTCCGCTCGATGACCTCCTCGGCATGGGAAGGCCCGATCAGCGATACCACCGCCTTCAGCTTTTCTGCCGGCATGAACCGGCGGATGACAACGCTGAGCCGTTCGTGGGTCACCGGGTGGAAACCCTTGGCCACGTTGATGACGATGACCGGTTTGTCCAGCACCGCCGCGGCCTTCTTCAGGGTTTCTTCCAATGCGATGGAAGGCACGGCAAACAGCAGCAGGTCCGCATCCCGCAGACAGGCAATATCCATGTCGGCATGCAGGGCCGGATTTAGTTCCGTTTCATAAAACAGGGAGTTGCGGTGGTTCTCGTTGATATCGTTTACCTGTGAGGCATCGATGCCCCAGAGCACAACATCATTGCCGTTGTCGGCAAGCACCTGTGCCAGGGCGGTCCCCCAGCTGCCGGTGCCCAATACTGCAGTTTTCATTCGCTGACCTTCTTTCTGACAATTAGTTTCAGCGGCGTGCCGGTAAAGTCAAAGGCCTGCCGCAGCTGATTCTCCAGAAAACGCTGATAGGAAAAATGCATCAGTTCGGGTTCATTGACCGAGAAGACAAAGGTCGGCGGGTTCACCCCGACCTGGGTGGCGTAGTAAACGCGCAGCCGGCGGCCGTTGCGGGCCGGTGCCGGGGTCGTAATCTGGGTATCCATGATCACTTCGTTAAGCACATTGGTAGGGATCCGCCGGGAGGCATTCGCATACACCTGGTCTGCCAGCGGCAGGATATTGCCCACCCGCTGCCCGGTTCTGGCCGAGACAAAGATCACCGGCGCATACGAAAGATAGGCAAACTGGGTTCGGATATCTTCGGTAAACGTGTTCATCGTATGGTCATCCTTGGTCACTGCATCCCACTTGTTGACGACTATAATCAAAGGCTTGCCGGCTTCGCTGGCATACCCGGCCACATGCTTGTCCTGTTCCCGGATGCCCTTTTCGGCATCAATCAGGAACAGCGCGACATCGCATTTCTCAATGGCCTGCATGGCCCGCAGTACCGAGTACTTCTCGATATTCTCATAAACTTTGCCGCGTTTGCGGATTCCGGCCGTATCGACAATGATGTACTTGCGGCCTTCGAATTCAAACGGTGTGTCCACGGCATCGCGGGTCGTCCCCTGGATATCGGACACAATTGCCCGGTCTTCCTTCAGAATGGCATTGACCAGGCTGGACTTGCCGACATTCGGTTCGCCGATGACAGCCAGCCGCATGCCTTCGGCAGCTTCGCTTTCCTTTTCTTCCGGGAACAGCGCCATGCACGCATCCAGGACATCACCGATACCGGCGCCGTGAATGCCGCTGCAGGGAATCGGATCCCCGATGCCCAGTTCATAGAATTCATAGGCTGAAGCGATTTTTGTAGTATCGTCGACCATGTTGACAGCCAATACGACCGGTTTGCCGGAACGGCGCAGAAGTCCGGCAATAAACCGGTCATCATCACTGACGCCTGTCCTGGCGCTGGTGACCATCAGGATCACATCTGCTTCGTCAATGGCAATCTGCACCTGGGCGCGGATTTCCTCCTGGAACGGCTGGTCTGCCATCTGAATCCCGCCGGTGTCAATCACCCGGAATTCATTGTTCAGCCAGTATGCCGGCGCATAGATGCGGTCCCTGGTCACACCGGGCGTGTCCTCCACGATGGAAATACGTGATCCGGCAATTCTGTTAAAAATCGTTGACTTGCCTACATTAGGCCGGCCAACGATGGCGATGATTCCTCTGTTCATACGGTTTCCTCTGCGGTGATGAACGGCCTGGCCACCGCCATGATCCGTTCCACGGTTTCCTCAATGCTGAGATCGGAACTGTCCACCTCAATGGCATCCTCCGCCTTGGTCAGCGGGGAATTCTCCCGGTGCATATCCTGATAATCACGGGCTTCAATTTCTTTCTGAATGGTTTCCAGATCAACATCGGATATGTTGTTTTCCCGGTTCTGCTTCAGCCGCCGCAAGGCCCGGGCATAAGAAGATGCAGTGAGATAGATCTTGACCTCCGCATCCTTCAGCACGACAGTGCCGATATCACGGCCATCCATGATGTAGCCCTTTTCAGCAGCCAGTTTCTGCTGCCTTTCAACCAGAACCCGGCGGACTTCCTTATGCTTGGAAACATCACTTGCCGCCATGGAAATCTCATCCTTACGAATGGCTGCGGTGACATCCTGGCCGTCCAGAAAAACCGTACCGTCCGGGGATATGCGGATTTCCGTATCCGCAAGCATGTCCACAACTCCCTGTTCATCATCCAGCGCAATACCGCACTGCAGGGCCTTCATGGCTGTACAGCGGTACATGGCACCGGTGTCAAGATGCACATAGTTCAGGCGTTTGGCCAGCAGTTCCGAAATAGTGCTTTTGCCGGCGGCACTCGGCCCGTCGATGGCGATATTGATCTTCATCAGAGAATTCCTTTCGAAAGCAGTATCCAGTAAATGACGAGGCCGAGCACGGCGATCAGGACGACGATCAGCACAATCAGGACGATATTCAGCACCTGGTTGGTGCGCTGCATCTTATCGCTGACTTCAGTCAGGTTGTCTTCATAATCATCCAGCTGAGCCCGCATCTGGGTCGTCTCATTAAGCAGCTGCTGGTGAGCCGAGCGCGAGTCTTCCACACGGGTGGCTGCCGGGCGGTTCTCATAGACAGGGGCCGGCTGCGGCTGGGGCTGTTCCTGTTCACGGAGCAGGCTCTGTACTTCGGCCGCAATGTCTTCACGGGTCATGGTCTTGGTGCCGTTCTGACGGTCATCACGGATGAAATCCTCATCCGGATCACTGCGGAAGAACGGGATATCCATAGTGGCAGTCGACTCTTCCTGCCTTCTGGCCGGTGCCGGAGCCGGGGCTGGTGTCGGGGCCGGGGCTGGTGCCGGACGGCCCGTTACCGGACGGCTGTAGGGAACCTCAATGGTCGGCTCATCCGGATACGGCTTGCTCGGGGCCGGACGGTCGCCGCGCAGGGAACGCAGGATATCGAGGTCGGTATTCGTGCTCGAAGCCGTGCCCTGGTCGATATTGTACTGCTTTACTTCCTTGATGTATTCGTTCAGATATTCGTTGTTGAACGCGGAAGTATAGTTTTCATTCCGCATGCTGGACGGATTGAAACCGATATTGTCGGAAGAATCCTCAATGGCCGGGCGCACCGGTTCCGCAAGCGGTGCCGGGGCTGGTTCCTGATACTGTTTGCGCCGGGCATGAATCGGGTCATGATCGGCCGGATTGTATTCCTTCGGGGCCTCGAAGTTATTCGCGCTGATCTGGTTCAGCCGCCGCTCATACTGCGACAGTTCCCGGCTGCGGATATCTTCTTCGGCATCATTCTGAAGACGGCTGCGCAGGTCTTCGTATTTAGCTGTTCGAGAATATTTGGTCATACTGCAATCTCCATTATCCAAAGTATTATAGCATACACCATAAAGAAATGACCCGGGGTTTATACCTCGGGTCATGAAATCATGCGGTTATTCCTCGAACATGCCCCGCATCTTCAGTTCGTGATCCCAGACTGCCTTGCGGCCTTCCGTGAAGACATACTGCAGATTCATGTCATCGTCATAGACATTGATGTCGGCGAAGGCGTTTTCCTTCAGGCAGCCGCGCTGGCCTTTGAGATTCAGTACATCGGCCGGATTGACGGTAACCAGCGTCAGGGCCAGTTCCAGCGGCACGTTCTTTTCCTGAACCAGGTAGCGGACCGTATTGTGCAGGCAGGACGGTGACGCGTAGGTATAGCCGATGACTTCCATGCGTTCGTTGTACTTCTGCATGCTGCCGAAGCCGTCGCTGGTCATGGTCAGATGCCTGTTTTCCGGATCCTGTTCAAAGTAGCGCAGAATCTTCGCACTGACCCCTTCCAGATCCTCATTTTTGGCAGTAATGTCAATAAACCCGCCCATCTTCGCAAACTTCATGGCTTCAGAGAACAGCGCGTCAGTGCGGCCCATATGGGTCGGGATAAACTTCTGGATCGGGACGTCGCACAGTTCTACCGCTTCAAACAGCGGCTTGAGCATATCCGGACCCGGGCCCACGTGGATTGTCACAATGCCGGCCTTGCCTGACAGCATGCCGCCGCGTCTGGCCTGGGTAGCCAGATCGATCAGCTGCGCCGCAGTCAGGTTGGAGCTGCGGTGGTCAGACATGCTGGTCTTGACACCGATCATCGTGTCAATCATCATCACATCCCGTTCGACATTCTCCAGCAGGGTCGGCGTCGGATATCCGTAGAAACCTGTCAGGGTATAGGCCCGGATGCCTTCTTCGCGGAACGCATAAGCCTTGGCCACGAGGTTTTCCAGACTGCGGGTTACGCCGTCAGTGCCGAGCATGCCCAGCACGGTAGTGATGCCATTGCCCAGCAGGATGCCTGCCTGCGCTTCCGGAACCCGGCTGGCAAAACCCTTTTCACCGCCGCCTCCGGTGATGTGCTCATGCATGTCGATATAGCCCGGAACGGTTTTCCGGCCCTGCAGGTCGATGACTTCGGCTTCAGCAATGTTTTCGTAACCATCCAGATGTTCGGCAATTTTCTCGATTCTGTTTCCGGCAACCAGGATATCCCGTTTACCGAGATGTTCGGGCGCGTATACGTCCGCATTCTTAAGAATAATCATGTTTTTTCCTCCTGCTGTTACTGCAGTCTGCCGCGGCAGCTGACCGTCAGTTCCGCGGTGATTTCTTCGCCGGACACCAGCCAGACCTTCTCCTGCAGGTTCATGGTCGGGCAGATGTGCACGGGAATGATCGTTACTTTGTCGCCGACCTTGACATGATCATGCATGTCATGGCTGTAGATGATTGCGTGTTCGTCATATACATCATAAATCGTTGTGCCCGGAAATTCCCGGATATCGCCCATGCCGCCGGAAGCACATATGCCCTGCGACCGTTTCTGTTTGGTAATCCCCTTCGCACCGACATCAAGAATTACTCTTTCATCCGTCGGTTTTGAGATCACGGTAGCCAGCACATAAGCAGCACAGCGGTCCATGGAACCATAGGCCCGTCCCTGCGAAGCATCCATCAGGATATAGGTGCCCGGCCGCAGTTCCGTCACCCCGTCCAGAATCGGGAAATCATGGGTCAGGGACGGTGTAGAGCCGATGCTGACCGTGGTGATGTCAAAGCCCATCTCCCTGGCGATTGCCGCAAACCCCAGGGTCCTCTCCTGGGCCGCCAGATCAATCTCCCGGCAGCCATCCAGATCCGGGGCACTGTAGGAATGCCCGTCATGGGAGAAGACCCCCTTGAGATGGATGTCGGGGCAGTGCTCTCGCAGGTAACCGAGCAGTTTCCTGAAATACGTTTCCTCCACCACGCCGGACCGGTTCTCCCCGACTTCGATCTCCACCAGCACCTGGGCCTTCAGGCCGCTGCCGGCAAAGACGTTCTGGATCATTTCCGCGCCTTCAATACTGTCCATGCCGAAGGACATGTCGATTCCCTGTTCCATCAGCGCTCTGATCCGCTGCAGCTTGACAGTGCCGATAATTTCGTTGGCAATAAAGATATCCTTCAGACCGTGGGCGGCCATCACTTCCGCTTCCCCGACCTTGGCCACCGCAATTCCCCGGGCGCCGCATTCTTCCTGCAGTTTCGCGATCTCCGGGATCTTGTGGGTCTTGGTATGCGGCCGCAGACTGACATGATTGCGGTCGGCGTATGCCTGCATGAAGCGGATATTATCCATCATGATGTCCTGGTCAATGATCAGAGCCGGGGTGTCCAGTTCATGGTAGTTCATGCCTTTTCCCCCTCTTCACACACCGCCAGAGCTTCGATTTCAATCAGGCTGCCGTAGTGCAGGCCGCTGGTCGGGACAATCGTGCGGGACGGCTTGTGATCCCCGAAGTATTCCGCGTATACCGCATTGATTTCATCCCAAAGCGCCACATCCGGGGTATACACCCGGCACTGCAGCACCTTTGTCCGGTCGGTGCCGAAATCGGTCAGTACTTTGTCGAGATTGGCCAGCGCCTGCAGGGTCTGTTCCCGAACCCCGCCTTCCGCGATTTTCCCGGTTGCGGCATTGACCGGCAGCTGTCCCGATACGTACAGCAGACCGTTGTGCACAATCCCGGGACTGTAATGTCCCTTCTTTGTTTCCGCCATGAACGATCCTCCTTTAACTGTATTATTTTCACTTTCAGTTTATAGAATTTTTTATATACAGTCAATAAAATCACTGTGCAAATTGCATTTACCGCCAGTATATGATACATTTTTATATGGAATTGTTTAATTTTCTATAACTATTTATACGGAGGGCATATGACAGAAATCAGACAGGAACTGCAGCCATATACAGCCATGGCGGATATGCTGGTGCAGACATTCGGATCCCGCTGCGAGGTGGTTATCCATGACCTGCATAATCCTGAACACTCCGTTGTCTATGTTGCCAACGGTACCGTCACCGGCAGGAAGACCGGCGACAGTTTTGATCACCTGATCCGGCAGGTGCTGCTGTCCTCCCAGCTGGAACGGGATTTTGTCACAAACTATTATTTTGAAACAGCCGAAGGCCATCTGATCCGCTCTTCCACGATCCTGATCCGTGACAGCGGAAATGAACTGTCCGGCGCCATGTGCATCAACCTGGCTGAAGTCATCCCGGAAGATGCGGACACCCTCCCCCTGCACCTGCGCATACCGGCCGGTGACAGTGAGGATGAAACCATTGATCTCTACAGTGACAATGTCGGAGTCGCCGACATGGTCCGGGCGCTGGTAAACAACATCCTTGGTCCCGATACTTCCGGGCTGACCCGCAGTGAGCGGATTGAAAAACTGCGCTTCATGGATGCCAAGGGCATCTTCCTGGTCAAGGGCAGCATCGACCTGGTGGCGGAAAAACTCGGGATCACCAAAGTCACCGTTTACAGCTATCTCGATGAAATCCGCGGCCGCCGCTGAAACCATATAAAAATCCGGAACAGCAGTTCCGGATTTTTTTTGCTTAACTGTGCAGCAGCGGTGAGATCCGCTTGTACAGCAGAATCGTCACAATGCTGACCAGGACACCCTTGATGATATTGAACGGCGTGGTCGCCAGCAGCACGAATGTCAGCTTGTCCGTAATAAACGGGATCAGCGCAGTTCCCATGCCGATCAGCACTTCCATCGGCAGCTGATAGAAGAACGAATATGCCGGCAGAAGGACAGCATAGTTGATAATCACACCGACGGCGGTCATGCACACGGTGCCGGCTGCCAGCCCCATCAGCGCCCGCTGCCTGGTCTTTTCCTTCCGGTACATAAAGGATGCCGGCAGGACGAAGGCACAGCCGATCAGGAAATTGGCCAGTTCGCCGACGTAAGCCGTATCTGTTCCCTTGAAAAGGAGCTTGAGCAGGATCTTCACTCCTTCAATGGCTACTGCGGCCCCCGGTCCCATCGCAAAGCCGCCGGCCATAACCGCGGTTTCACTGAAGTCCAGTTTGTAAAAGGACGGAATAAACGGCAGCGGGAAATCAAAGTACATCAGCACGAAGGCCACGGCAGACAAGACAGCAATTTTGGTTAAGGTTCTGACAGATGAATGCATGAGTGTTTTCCTCCCTACCTCAAAAAAAGAGGCTTGTGATAAAAACCTCCGGGTTCAAAACAAAAGAAACTCTTTCATCCAGACTGTACTGTCGCCGCCGGAGTTGCACCGGCTCGTTCCGCTGCTGCGGTTCGCGGGGTATACCGCCGGTCGGGAATTTCACCCAGCCCTGAGTTTTACCATTGTCATCATAGCAGGAATCACCCAGAAGACAAGTAATATGCATGAATGAAAAAAGCCATATGCGGGCATATGACTTTTCCGGTTGTTTCTTAAGCGCGGCCGGAATACTTTCCGTCAGCGGTGGAAATCACCACAATCTCACCGTTCTTGATGAACAGCGGCACCTTGATTTCCAGCCCGGTTTCCACGACAGCGTTCTTGGTGGCGGAAGTGGCAGTGTCTCCCTTTACGGCTTCCTCGCACTCGACAATCTGCAGTTCCACTTTATCGGGCAGGGAAACGCCCAGCACCTCGTTATCGTACATGGTGACATTGACCATTTCGTTCGCCTTCATGAACTTCATTTCCCATTCCAGACGTTCCTTCGGGATCCCGATCTGATCGTATGTGGACGTATCCATGAACACCAGTTCATCACCGGCATCGTACAGATACTGCATTTCCTTCTTTTCGATATGGGCCGGTTCGACCTTGTCACCGCCGGTGAAGGAAAGTTCATTGATAACGCCGGTGCGCATGTTCTTGACCTTGACTTTGATAATCATCTGCCGCATGGCAGTTTTATTGTGGTCCACATTCAGGACCGTGTAGATGCCTTTTTCGTATTCGAACGACTGACCCGGCTTCAGATCATTGACTATAACCATAATTTCACACTCCTATGTAAATAATTTTAAAGAATCAGCAGACCTTGTCAATGCGCGCAGGGAAGCCTCTCAGAAAAGATATCCCGGGAAAAATGCGTCATTCCATCCGGACAGGCAAATAAAGTATGTGGGAGAACGGTTATGGAAGAGTTGCTCAGGGATTGTCTCAGAACCGCGCTGAAACATCATGTCACGGATATACACTTCAGCCTGCGGGATGCGGAAGTCCGAACGGAAATGCGGGTCCGGGGTGAGATGCGGCAGCTGCGGAAACAGTACGACCCGGCTTTCTTCCGGTATCTGATGTACCGCGCCGATCTGGATGTGACAAATGTGCTGGAGCCGCAGACCGGCAGATTCGAAACAGACGTGGACGGCCAGGTCCTGGCCCTTCGATTTGCGGTCGTATCCAGTTTCCATATTACCAGCGGGGTGCTGCGAATCCTCAATAACCACGGCTCCATCCCCCTGTCCATCCTTTCCGCGGATCCCGCCCAGGAAGAATGGTTCAGCAATATCACCCGGCACCGGAGCGGGCTGTATGTTTTCAGCGGTCCAACCGGTTCCGGCAAGACAACAACCCTGTACGCGATCCTTGATCATGCGACACACAAGAAGATCTATACCCTCGAGGATCCGGTGGAGGTCTATTCGGATAAATACGTTCAGCTTCAGGTCAATGAAAAGCAGAACCTGGGCTATGCGGACGGAATCAAACAGCTCATGCGTCATGACCCCGACATCATCATGATCGGGGAAATCCGTGACAGTACTGCGGCCCGGATGGCTGTACGCTCAGCCCTGACCGGCCATCTGGTGGTAACCAGCCTGCACAGTTTTTCCTGCCTTGGAGCCATCCGCCGCCTGATAGAACTGGGTGTACCGGCATATCAGCTGCAGGATGTGCTGGATGGCGTATCCTGCCAGCGGCTGTATGACACGGCTGACGGCGGCCGGATCGGGGTTTACGAAATCATGGACAGAACGGAGGTGAAGCATTATTTCGAACACGGTACGACAACCGCGGCGTTTGTCCCGCTGGCGTCCAAGCTGGCAGAAGCTGTGGCCGCCGGCCTGGTCAGCGCGGATCAGGCAGCGGCGGATCTTGATTGACGCCCTGGACCTGGAAGGGCTTGTCAGGCTGATGGAAAGCGGCTTCTCGCTGACGGAAAGCATGTCCTTAATCGAGCAGAAGCACAACCGGGAAGCCTTTGCGGCCATCCGGGACGAGCTGGCCCGGGGACATGCTCTGGACAGCTTCTTTCCTGCCTGTCTGCCGCAGCGTTTCCGGGTATATGCAGCCGGGTTTCTGCGCTGGCTGCCTTTTGTGACAGCGCTGTCACTGGCCTGGGAAATGAGTTCATCCGAGCAGAAACTGCGCCGGGAAATGATCAGGCAGCTGGCATATCCCCTCCTGCTGCTCAGCGGCACCATTACCGGCATCCTGCTGTTTTCCCGCTTCTGTTTTCCGCCGCTCATCACGATGATGTCCGGCTTCCATGTCCCCCTGGACAGCTTTGCCGTTCTGCAGAAAACGGCTTTTCTGACCGGCATTGCAGGTCTCCTGGCCATGCTTGGAGCCGCCGGTTTCCTGATGCTGATCCGGATACCTGCTTACCGCATCAAAGCATATGAGTTCCTGCTGAAGTGTTTTCCAGATTCGCTGTGGATCGAATACGAATCCATTGTCTTTGTCCGTTTCTTCAGTCAGTGCCTGGCCCGGAAAATCTCCACCCGCCAGGCCATGGAACTGCTGCGGAACATGTCTCACCGTCCGCTGACCGCCCATATCGCCGAAGTGCTTGACGGTTCCCTGAACCGGGGTGACCCGTTTGTTCAGGCAGCCGAAACGCCACTGCTGGAATCCGCCCTGCTGCGGTTCATCCGGATTGCCGCTTCCGGGGCCGGAATGGAGGCTATGCTCGATGGATATCTGGACACAGCCCGGGATCGTCTGTTCCGGCGCTGCCGCCGGCTGACACGGTATCTGCAGATGCTGGCGTATGCCCTGATCGGCCTGATTGTCATCATGATGTATCAGATCCTGCTGCTGCCCCTTTCCATCATGACAAATCTATAGGAGGTATCAAATATGAAACAATTGCGAAAAGGTTTTACCCTGCTGGAAATGGTCATTGTTGTCACGATCATTTCCATCCTGTTCCTGCTGACCGTCCCGAATATCCAGACTGTTCTGGGCATTGTGGATAAAAAAGGCTGTGATGCGCTGATCAAGGTGGCTGACAGCGCCATCCTGCAGTACCGGCTGGAATATGATCAGAATCCCGGCAGTGTCAGTGACCTGATCAGTGCCGGCCTGATGACGGAAGAACAGACCCGCTGTGATGAAAAGACCATCGTTATTTCCGGCGGACAGGCTTATGCGCAGTAAGGGATTTGCCCTGCTTGAATGCCTTCTGGTTCTGCTGGTCATGGTATCCCTGGCACCGCTGGCCCTGCAGCCTGACATGAGTGAAACAATGCAGTATCATGCCTTCACGGATGAATACCTGCTGCGCCAGACAAAAGCCATGGCGGCGGCGGAAATCCTGCCGGTGGATCTGCCGGGAACAGAAGGCATCCACTTCAACGGGGCCGGCAATGTTAATCAGGCCAGGACCGTCACTTTTCCCGGCCGGAAGAGCCTGATCATCATCGAACTGGGCGGCGGGCGGCTGGTTTTTCGATGAGAAAAGGCTATCTGCTGACGGATGCCATGATTGTTGTCTTTCTGACTGCCATGATTGCCCTGGTAACCAGTGCGGCCTTGCCGGCTGCCGGGCACACTGAGCTGGCAGTTGAAGCAGCCCTGAACCGGGCCGAGGAAACATATGATCAGGGAATCCGTATGATTCCGGAGTGTGTCCTGTGTACAGACGAAGAAGAAATCACAGAGCCGGAATGATCCTGGAACAGGCACTGATTGTCCTGCTGACTGCCCTGGCCTGTCTGCCGGCGGTCATGGCCAGTCTCAATGCCCTTCGTCTGCTGCTGATACCCTCACCGCTGATTCAGGATGAAATTGCCCTGTGTCAGCTGCGCCGTATCCTGTCCCTTTCCCATGATATGGAGATTGGCGCGCACCAGGTCACTTTCATCTATCACGAAGAAGAAGCCCGGATTTCCCTGGTCAACGGCAGCCTGATTCTGCAGCCCGGTACACAGATCTTTCTGACGGAACTGGAGCAATGCACGTTTTCCGTCAGTGACGGGGTGCTGTATCTGCATACCGGACGGGAAGGAAAATATCATGAAAATACCCTCGTCCCCATATCGTAAAGGTTTTATCAGCACACTCTTTCTGGCGGCTTTCCTGTTTCTGAGCCAGGTAGTGATGCTGGCGCTGACCAACATGCAGTACCGGCTGACCGCAGCCGAAAACCTGCAGACGATCCTGAAACAGACAAAAACGGAAGTGGCAATCACTTCCGTACTGCAGTGTGAAGTCCGCAATGAGCGTGCTGAACTCACCCGGATTTGTATTGATGATATATATGCTGCGGTCCGTTATGACGGGGATACCATCTTCGTAACTGTGACGGAACCGGTGCCGGAGGTACTTGTCTATGAATGCCGCGGCGGTTATCTGTATGATTATTCCGTCAGCCGGTAATCAGAACTGCAGATAGGGATTCCATTTCAGTTCCCTGGCGATGGTGCTGGCCGGGCCATGCCCGGGATAAACCGCCAGGTCATGCGGCAGGGTCCTGATAAACTGCAGCGATGCAAGCATCTCCTCTTCATCCCCGCCGAACAGGTCTGTCCGGCCGATTGAACCGGCAAACAGTGTGTCCCCCGTGAACAGATGGTTCCTGTACCGAACCAGAATACTGCCGGCGCTGTGCCCCGGAGTATGATAAATCCGCAGGGCAAAAGTCCCGACCTGCAGTTCACCTTCCGGCAAATCTTTCAGTTCTGTATAAACCGGGGCGCCGGCCGCAAGCCGGTAAGACGGATCGGTCAGCGGCAGGTCACCATGGTGCATGAAAACCGGGCAGTGCAGGGCTTCTGCCAGGTCATCAACAGCCCCGGTATGATCCGAGTGGCCATGGGTCAGGACAATCCCGTCCACGGTTTCCTGCGGACTGATATGCTTCATGAGCTCCGCAGGAAAACGGCCCGGGTCAATGATCAGGACATGGCTGTCTTCGTGCAGGATATAGATATTCTCTTCGTATGGACCGATCGGCAATGTTTCCAGTTTCATATCCGTTTAACAAAAAATAACCGGAAGCGGTTATTTTTTCTCCTTATGCAAAGTCTTCTTATTGCAGCGCGGGCAGTACTTCAAAATTTCCATTTTTTCAGTGTGCTTACGCTTGTTTCTGGTTCCGATATAGTTTTCTTCCCCGCAGACACTGCACTTGAAAGTAATGTTCTCTCTTGGCATTTTAATAACCTCCAAAAATAACTGCAGTAAGAGTATATCACAGGGAGGTTAAATTTCCAACGATAAAACGAAGCCCTCGCATATTTTTTTGAACAATGCGATAATTGCCTTGCGGAGGAATTCCCATGAAAAGAACAGAGACAAGGCCGATCTATGTCGGCAATATACAGATCGGCGGCCAGAACCGCTGTATCCTGCAGTCAATGACCAATATACCCTGCAAGAATATCGAAGCAGCAGCGGCTCAGATCAACCGGCTCGCATCCGGCGGCTGCGAGCTCGTCCGGGTTGCTGTACTGGATGAAAAAGACGCGCTGGCCATCAAAGAGCTCAAAGCCAGGACAAGCGTTCCGCTGGTGGCGGATATTCATTTCAATTATCGTCTGGCGCTGATGAGCCTGGAAGGCGGCATTGACGCAATCCGCATCAACCCTGGTAATATCGGGGTGCGCGAACATACGGAAGCCGTTGTCAACGGCTGCCGTGAGCGCCGCGTACCGATCCGTATCGGCATCAACAGCGGCTCCCTGGAAAAGGAAGTGCTGGACAAATACGGCGGGCCCTGTGCTGCTGCCATGATTGAAAGCGCAAAAAAACATGTCGATATCCTGGAAAGCATGGACTTCCATGATATCTGTCTTTCATTCAAGTCAAGCAATGTCAGACTGACAATCGAAGCATATGAGGCCGCAGCCGAAGTATTCCCCTACCCGCTGCACCTGGGCGTGACAGAAGCCGGCGGGTTTACGGAGAGTGCCGTCAAGTCCTCTGCTGCCCTGGGCACCCTGCTGCATGAAGGCATCGGTGATACTATCCGGGTTTCTGTGTCCGGACCGCCGGAAGATGAACTGATCATCGCCAAACAGCTGCTGAAGTGCTTTGACCTGATTGAAGGTGTTCCGGAACTGATTGCCTGCCCGACCTGCGGCCGGATTCAGTATGATATGATCCCGATCGTCAAGGAAGTGGAAACGTTCCTGCAGGATATCCACGCGGATATCAGTGTTGCTGTCATGGGCTGTCCGGTCAACGGCATCCAGGAAGCTTCCCGGGCTGATGTCGGCATTGCCGGCGGCTATGATTCGGGTATCCTGTTCCGTCATGGCGAACGGGTCCGCACTGTTCCCCAGGCTGAACTGCTGGATGCCCTGAAGGCGGAAATCCTCAGGATGGTTAACGAATCCGGTGAGTAACAAAAAACTGTATGTTCAGACATACAGTTTTCTTCTGCGCCGTTTACATCTTTCCGGCTTTGAGCATGGCAATTTCCCGGCCATACGGGGGCTTGTCATCCACATATGGTGTTTCGAGAATGACCGGGATGGCCGCAAACTGCGGATGATGCGCAATCCGGTTCAGAATCTCAAAGCCGATTTTTCCTTCCCCGATATTGGCATGACGGTCCTTGCGGGCCCCGCGCTCATTTTTTGAATCGTTCAGATGAACAACCTTCAGCCGATCCAGACCGATTATCCGGTCAAATTCCGCCAGGACACCGTCAAAGTCATTCAGGTCATAACCGGCATCGTGGGTATGGCAGGTATCAAAACACACACCGAAGTGCTCCGGTTCCCGCAGCCCGGACAGAACTTCCTGCAGCTGTTCAAAGCGGTAACCGACTTCACTGCCCTTGCCGGCCATGGTTTCCAGGCAGATCACAATCCCCGCCGGAATCTCCGGCAGCCGGTTGAGCTGGGCAATAACAGTCGCAATACCGGTCTCCATATCCGTTGCCGTATAGGATCCCGGGTGCAGCACGATATATCTGGCGCCGATCGCCGCTGTTCTCTCAATTTCCGACTGCAGGAACTCCACAGCCAGCTGCGCCACTTCCGGTTTGACGGAATTGGCCGGGTTGATCAGGTACGGCGCATGGACAACCAGGTGTTCCGGGGCAATTCCGTTTTCCGCCATCAGCTGCCGGGCTTCCGGAATATGCAGTTCTGCCACCGGCCGGCGGCGGGTGTTCTGCGGTGCCCCGGTGTACAGCATCAGGGCATTGGCCCCGTAACCCAGGGCTTCCTTCACACTGCCGGCAACGAAATCAGGCGCCCCCATCTTCACATGTGAACCGATAATCATTTCTTTTTTCCTGTTTCTGCCTGACTGAGGGCGTTCTGGCGGTAACGGGCTTTCTTTTCCTCACGGATTTTAGCCCGGATGAATTCACGTTTCTTCTGCTGCTGGAGCTTCTCGATTGCGGCGGCCCGCTTTTTCTTGTATCCGGGTTTGACCTTCGTGTTCTTCTTGGTCATCATCATGGCAATCTGCTTTTCCATGGCATCATCTTTTTTCTGTTTCTTCTGCCCGTACGGCCGCAGGTTCTGCCAGCCGTTCTGCCGGTAGCGCTGATGTTCGAATCTGATGCCCCGGTTCATAAGACTGCGGATGGCTTCATCATCTTCTTCATGGTACAGGGCAAAACATGTGCCTTTGGTCCCGGCCCGGCCGGTTCTGCCGGCACGGTGCACATAGAAATTCAGATCGCTCGGGAAACCGCAGGAAATGACATGGGTGACTGTATCGTTGTCAATCCCGCGGGCAGCGATATCGGTCGCCACGACATAGGTCTTCACACTGCCGGCAAACTCCTTCATGGCCTGCTTTCTCCGGCGGCTTTCCAGATTACCATGCAGCTCTGTTACGCTGCAGCCATGGCTGCGCAGTGATGCCGCGATGTTCTCTGCTTCGGTGCGGGTATTGGCAAAGATCAGGCAGACATACGGCTGAAAGCCCGGCAGGATCCGCAGGATCGTGTCGGCGTAACTGTGATGATAGCACGGCACCAGAACATGGCGGATCTCCGGTGTAAACCGCTCTTCCTCCTCAATCCGGAAAGTCAGCGGATGATGCATGTATTTTTTCAGGAACGGCTGCAGCTGGTCCGGAATGGTCGCGCTGAAAACCAGCATCTGCAGGTCTTCCTTCATCCGTCCGGCAAACGCGTCGATATCATCCAGGAAGCCGTATTCCAGAGTCATGTCCGCTTCATCAACAATCAGTGTGTCAGCCGTATCCAGACGCAGTCCCCCTTCCTTGAGGAACAGATCGCGGATCCGGCCCGGCGTACCGATTACGATGTGCGGCTGGCTGTTCTCCAGCTGTTCGATATCCCGGCTGCGGCTCCGGCCGCCCACATAAAGACGGATGCGGATCTCCGGATTAACTTTCTGCATGACCTGAGCCCGGTCATAAATCTGGGCAGCCAGTTCCCGGGTCGGGGCCGTAATGACTGCCTGCACCCGGTCCTCGGAAGGTTTGAGACGTTCCATGACCGGAACCAGATAGGCATGTGTCTTGCCGGTGCCGGTCCGGCTGATACCGATGATGTCCTTGCCCCGCAGAGCCGGCGGAATCACCTGTTCCTGGATCGGGGTCGGTACTGTAAACCCATTCTGCTGCAGGAAGGACATCGTCTCCGGCTGCAGATTAAAATCTTCAAACTTTTTCATATTTCACCTGTGTTACTATTAATAAGCATAATGATTATACAGATTTTTCCGGAGGTTGGAAAGCATGCAGAAATTTGAAGTAACCGCAGTAACACCGCGTGGCTATTGTCAGGGTGTTGTCCGGGCGATCCGGATTGCCCGTGAAACCGCTGCGGCTTATCCTGATACACCTGTCCACATGCTGGGCATGATTGTTCATAATGCGCATGTGGTCGCGGCCTGCCGTGAACTGGGCATCTCCTGCCTGGAAGACCCGGCCCGCACCCGGCTGGAACTGCTTGAAGATATCAGTTCCGGCGTGGTGATCTTTACCGCCCACGGAGTCAGTGACGCGGTTTATGCGCGGGCTGAAGAAAAAGGCCTGATCATTGTCGACGCAACCTGCCCGGATGTCCGCAAGACCCATGACCTTGTGCGGGAGCACTGCACCCACGGTGATGTCATCTATATCGGCAAGCACCGGCATCCGGAAGCCGAAGGCGTGGCCGGCATCTCCCCGCGGGTTCATCTGATCGCCACCGCGGAAGAGATCGATGCCCTGCCGGAACTGCACGATATCCTGATCACCAACCAGACTACATTGAGCATACTTGATACGGCATTGCTGGCCGAACGGGCAGTACAGCGGTTCCCCGATGCGGTCATGGCCCCGGAGATCTGCAATGCCACCACCATCCGTCAGAAAGCGATCCTGGCGCTGAAAGACACGGATGTGCTCATTGTTGTCGGCGATCCGCATTCCAACAATTCCAACCAGCTGCGCGAACTCGGAAAAAAAGCCGGCATCGGCACGGCTTATCTGGTAGAGGACTGCTCACAGCTGCTGCCGGAGATGTTTGCGGACTGCCGCCATGCAGCGGTCACCAGCGGTTCTTCCACCCCGACCGGTCTGACCAGCCAGGTCATCGAAGTCATCCGCAGGTACAGCGAAACCGGCATCTGGGACCCGCCGGAACAGGTCAGCGCAGCAGTGCTCTGAGACCAGCTGTTTCTTCTTCACTCAGTTTTCTGTATTCACCTGGAGCCAGGGATTCATCGAGCTCCAGGTTTTTCATGCGGATCCGGCGCAGATAGACAACCTCATTGCCCGCTGCCAGGAACATCCGTTTGATCTCATGGTATTTGCCCTCATGCAATATGATGCGGCAGGTGTTTTCCCCTGTCTGTATCAGCCGGGCCGGCTGAAATACCGTACCGTCAGGCAAGGTCATCCCGGCCGCGAACATTTCCGCATAAGCCTGGTCAAACGGATTCCTGAGCCGGACTTCATATTCTTTTTCAACGTGATGGCGCGGTGACAGCAGCTCATGCGCCAGCGGTCCGTCATCGGTAATCAGCAGAAGTCCTTCGGTATCCTTATCCAACCGGCCGCAGGGAAAAAGATCCCGGTACGGTTCATCAATCAGATCCAGTACCGTAGGCCCGCCGCCGCTGGTGGCACTGATATAACCTGCCGGCTTGTTCAGCATGAAATAATGGTATTTCTCGTAGATAACAGGCTGATCATCCACCCGGATCTCCTGTATATCCGGCCTGACTTTCAGATCCGCACTGCGGACAGTCATCCCATCCACACTGACCAGACCGTTCCTGATCAGTTTTTTGACATCATTGCGGGAACCATAACCGCTGGCAGCCAGCAGTTTGTCAAGCCGCATTCCCTGCTCAGCCACGCCGCATCATCCTCCGGGCAATCTCTCCGAGTGACTTGTGGAAAATGGCCTGCGGAACCTTCATGAGATTGGTCATGTACAGATAGACAGCCATACCGCAGATACCCTGAATGCCCAGCTGTACCAGCGCGATCATCCGTGAGGATTCGCTGATCGTAAATCCAACCAGCCGGAACAGTACAAAGACGGCATTCATGCAGAAGCAGGCCAGCAGGATTTTCACCAGCCGCCGCCCGGTCGCCTGGTATGTAGCCCCATAGCGGTTGTTCAGCTTGGCCAGATCCAGATAGATAATCGTCAATGAAGTCAGAACACTGGATGTAATCGCGCCGGTATAGCCGGTATACTTCAGCAGCGGGTAGAACGAAACGCACTTGACCACAAAGCCGACACAAAGATAGAAAATCACTTCCCGGCGCAGATGCAGGGTCATCATCATGGAGTTGCAGATGGGGGTCAGGGTTGTGCACAGGGCCAGCAGGCTGTATACCGCCAGGCAGGTTCCGCCGTAGTCCATGGTCTGGCCGCCGTACATGACGAAATATACAGACCGCGACAGCATGGCCATCGCAAAGCAGATCGGCACACCGATATAAAGCACGGTATCCAGACAGTCACGGATATTCTTCCGCAGCTCTTCCATATTCTGGTTTTCCAGGGCAATGGTCATATACGGCACAATACCGGCAGAGAACCCGATGCCGAGCACCTGCGGAATGGAAGCCAGCTTGTCGCACTGCATTTCAATTATGCCGTAAACCAGCTTGGCCGCATTGTAATCCATACCCAGCTGTGTAGCCGTTGTAATGAAATAGCGTGTATTGATCAGTGTCTGGGTATTGCCCAGGATCGAGGACAGGAGATACGGCACCCCGAAAGCGAAGATCTCAATCAGGATTTCCCTTGTCTCAACCGGATCCTTTGTCTGGGCCCGGGCAGCCCGGGCAATCGGCCCGTAATGACGGTGGTCATACCGGACATAGTAGATAATGGAAGCCAGGGCTCCGATACTCGTCGCCAGGATAGCCATATAGATCGCCCAGATCCGGTTCATGCGCAGAATCCTTACCAGGATAAAGCCCAGTCCCAGCAGGCTGCCGACTCTGGCAAACTGTTCCAGCACCTGTGAATCAGCGTAAACCTTCAGATCCTTCAGCCCCTGATAGAACCCCCGGTAGGAATACAGCACCGGTACCAGGAACAGGGCCACGGCAAGAACCTTGAAGCAGTTGATCAGTATCGTGATATCTTCCGGACTGGCCCCGGCACCGAGGATCTTTCTGGCCTGTGAACTGGAAATCAGCACAAACAGGATCGCCATAAAAAAGCCGGATACACTCAGAATCGCCGTAGACAGCCTGCGGACCAGGACAACCGTCTTATAGTCGTCCCGGTTGGCATATTTGGCCACAATGGCAGAAATGGCATAAGGCAGGCCGGCTGAGCAGATCTGCAGCAGAACATTGTAATATGTATAAGCTGCAGAATAAAAGGACATGTTTTCCGTACCGGCCAGGGCTGTAAACGGAACAACATAAAAAAGCCCGATCGTCTTGGCCAGGAAAACACCGGCTGAACTGGTCAGTGATCCGGCAATAAAGGACTGCTTGGCTCTGCTGGCAGTCTTCTCCGTCATTCTGTACCGCCCTCTTCAATCGATTTTTCCGGATAGGAAACACCGTTCATATTCAGAATCAGGGACAAAAACTCCCGGTTCATCTTCTCCCTGGTCTTGTCCTTCCACTCCACCAGGATCTTCAGTTCCACTTCATCTTCCTCACAGTTTCCTGAAATCATCAGACCGCGGGCATAACCGGCAGCCGGATTGGACTGGAACGGGATCAGGTTCACGTCAGTATTGTCAAAAATACCGATGCTGGGCATCATCTTGCCGGTATCGGCATACAACTGGTCGCCTTCCACTGCCAGCATGACGACGTCATACATGGCAATCTGCACGTTGTCCAGGAAAATATAATAACTGTGTGTGCCGTCCGGCAGTACTGTCATTTCCGCACTGATATCATAATAAAGCGACGAATTCTGAAAACGTCCGTTCTCCTCTATCGCCTGGTAATAGCTCTCATAGGCTGTCTGGGCTGCATTTGCATCACTGCCTTGGTTCGGTGTGCACCCGCACAGCACAACCGCAGTCAGAATCACAAGAAAAAATCGTCTCATCTTAACCTCAGAGACGATTATACCATAGTCATAAAAAATACGCCTGATAACAGGCGTATTTCCTTAGCTTACTTTTTGAAATCGAGGACGAAGTAATTCCGCTTGCCCTTCTTCAGAATACTGAAGTCATGGTCAACCGAATCCGCCACATTCAGAACCGTGTCGGTAGCCGTAACCTTTTCACCGTTCAGCTGCACGGAACCCTGATCGATCAGCTGGCGGGCGTCTCTTCTGGAAGTGGCTGCCCCGGCAGCGATCATCGCATCGATCAGCGGCATGCCGTCTTCCACTTCACACTTGGCTGCGTCTTTCAGGCCTTCCCGCAGTTCATCAGCCGTCAGGTCCATGATGGAGCCGCTGAACAGTGTTTCCGTGATCTTCTGCGCCTTGGCCAGGCCTTCCGGACCATGAACGATCGCGGTCAGTTCTTCGGCCAGGGCCTTCTGGGCCAGACGCTTCTCCGGTTCGGTCCTGACACTTTCCTCAAGCTTCATGATTTCTTCCGGATCACGCATGGAGAGTCTGCGCAGCAACGTGCAGATTTCCGCGTCACCGACATTGACCCAGAACTGGTAGAACTCATACGCACTGGTCTTTTCCGGATCCAGCCAGACATTTCCGCCTTCACTCTTGCCGAACTTGGAACCGTCAGCCTTTGTGATCAGCGGTGAAGTAATGCCGAAGACCTTGGCATCATCGCCGCAGATTGCCTTGATCAGGTCCGTGCCGGATACCAGGTTGCCCCACTGGTCACTGCCGCCGAACTGGATCTGGCAGTTGTAATTCTGATACAGCTTCAGCCAGTCAAGAGCCTGCAGGATAGTATAGGAGAATTCGGTAAAGGAAATACCGGTTTCCAGACGCTTGGCAATGGTATCCTTCTTCAGCATGTTGGCGACATTGAAGTGCTTGCCGTAGTCACGCAGGAAATGCAGGATGGAGATATTTCCGAGCCAGTCAAAGTTGTTCACCATGATACCCTTTTCCGGATCGGAGAAATCAACGAATTTGCCGACCTGGCCGCGGATGCACTCGACATTGTGCGCCACTTCTTCCAGGGTAATCAGCCGCCGTTCAGTTGTCGGCCGGGGATCACCGATCATACCGGTACCGCCGCCCATGAGCGCGATGACCTTGTGTCCGGCTTTCTGATAACGCATCAGCAGCAGCACCTGCTGCAGATGCCCGATGTGCAGGCTGTCAGCTGTCGGGTCAATACCGACGTAGCAGGTTGTCTTGGTCTTCAGCTGTTCCCGGAGTCCTTCCAGATCCGTGACATCCTTGACGAGTCCCCGCCATTCAAGTTCTTCAAGAAAATCCATGTTCTTTTTCCTCCCGGACGCATTTTTAAAGGCGTCCTTAAATTCTAAGGACGCCTCAGCGCGGTACCACCTTAGTTCATGACCGAAATCATGCGCTCATCTCTCCCTTTAACGCAGGGGAACACGCCCTGCCTTTTGAGACAGGAAGCTCCCAGATGTATTCTCCGGATTTGCGCCGGTTCCTTGCACCAACCGGAACCTCTCTGAAGGCTGCGCCTCAGGATACTTGTTCTGTTCATCGCTTATGAACAACTATACCGTTTTTGCGCCGAATGTCAATTCTTGGTTGTCTGGCGCGGTGTAAACAGATAGCTGAGCTCAATCAGCCGGTCAAAATCACCGGTATTCTGCAGCATCTTTGTCATAACCCGCATCGATACTGCCCCGAGATCATAACTCGGAATGGAGAAACTGGAGATCTGCGGCCGCATCATGGCATTGTACTTCGTGTCAATCACACAAACGACTTCCATCTCATCCGGAATGCTGATGCCGTTTTCCCTTGCCGTGTTCACAATGGCCATGGCCTGGGAGTCACGGTTGCCGATCACCACATCGTAGCGGTGATCGCGGAACCAGCGGCCAAGGAACTCATAAGATGTTCTGGCATCGGCCGGAATCCGCAGGAAATTCGTGAATTCGAGTCCCTTCGTTGCGAATGCCTTTTTGGCACCGCTGACCATCTGTGCGGTTGTATAGCGGTTCTTGCGGTCTTCGATGATCGCAATCTCCTTCTTGTCTTCCTCAAGGTATTTCAGCGTCAGTTCGTAAATTGCCTTTTCGACATCCACGTAAACACAGCAGACATTATCCGCATTGACCCGGTTGCCGATGACAACGATCGGAATATTGTACTTGGACAGTTCTTCCATTTCCGAAATCATCAGTTTGTCATTGTACAAGATAACACCGTCCACTCTCGATTTGATGATATCCTCAATGATATCTCCGATCTCGGTAATGCCCTCGGTGATCGTATGAAGCATGATGTTGTAGTTGTAAATCTTCGCTACATCGATGAGACCGTTGATGATCTGTCCCGTGTAGGTAAAACTGGCTTCCGGAACAACCAGGGCAATGGTTGTGGTCTTCTGCAGGGCAAGGCCCTGGGCAATCGCGTTCGGCTTGTATCCGAGTTTTTCGATTGCGGCCTCCACCCGTTCCCTGGTCGGTTCCTTGACTACATTACTGCCATTGATCACGCGAGAAACAGTGGCCAGTGAGACACCGGCTTCTTTAGCTACATCATAAATCGTAACCCTTTTCATAACTGTCCCCTTTCCGCGTTATAAATTACTGGTCTTTTTTCAGCAGGTTCTTGATCGCTTCTGTCCCCTTGTCAGCCAGATCCCTGACATTTTCCCGGGCCTTGTCGAGCGTCTGTGCCACTTCCGGACGGCTGATGAATTCATTGACGGATTCCTTGACCGCCTTGGCCCCTTCCCTGACAGACTCGGAGGCCTTGTTCAGATTCTGCTGCAGGGCTTCCTTCTTTTCTTCTGTCAGAACATTGTCAACTGCCTTTCTGGCTTCCTCACCGACTTTTCTGGCTTTCTCGCCGGCATCGCTCAGATTTTTCTGCACACCCGGATCACTGCGCAGGTCTTCGATCTTGTCCCGGGCAACATCAATTGCCTTAATGGCATTGGCACGCAGGAAATCAAGGGTCTTGGCAATCTCCGGGTTATCATTGATGGCATTGGCCGCCTTTTCCTTGATATCCTTGAAAGATGATTCGGCCGATTCCTTGATCTCCTCGATCTTATCCTTCTGCTCCTCACTGAGCTTGAATTCCGGAATATTCAGTTCCTTCTCATCATCTTCCTTGCCGGCATTGAGTTCCTGGATCTTGCGGCGCAGGTTCTCAACCGTCTTTTCGATGGCTTCGATCGGTTCATCCTCTTCGGTCAGATCATGGAATTCCGTCTTGATGTCATCAACCTTGTCAGCGGCCGCATCCTTGATATCATCAACTGCATCTTTGATATCATCCGCCGCATCCGCTGCCGCGTCCTTCAGTTCTTCTGCGGATTCCTTAACTTCTTCCACTGTCTCTTCAGCAGTTTCCTTCAGTTCATCCTTCAGGTTCTTATCGTCACACATTTTCTCCGTCCTCCTTTGCGTTGTTATTTTCTGTCTGCGGATATGTGTCCACAACAACGGTACCGGTATCCGCCGGCTGCCGCTTTTCCTGCACTTTTTCCTTCAAAGTCTCCAGATTCTCACTGGCATAGGCCGCTGCCTTGGAAATGCTGTCAACGGTCTTGTCCCGGGCATCATCGATCGTGTGGCTCAGCTTCACCACCGTATCCAGCGGGGCCTGGACCTTCTCAATACTCTGGTTTGCCAGCTTGATGGTCGGATCAATGGAAGCGATCGTTACCGTCAGCTGGTCAATCAGCTTCCAGACCTTCTTCAGCAGAATGCAAAGAAAAATCAGAGCAACCGCGCCCAAAATAGGCAGGAACTGCTCTGATACGTTTTTTAAGGCAATAATCAGTTCATCCATAAAAGTGCCTCTCTCTTTCATGGACATTATACGGGAATATGAAACAGTTTTCAAGAATTATGAGAGCGCTTTACTAGATTTGCCAGCCAGTAAATATCCTTGCTCGACATGAACAGGAATACGGCTGGCTTTTCCTTGGAAAGTACTTCTGCACCGGCTTCATCTTCCGTCAGAATGACAGATTCCGGCAGACGTTCCTGCAGGTAAGTAATGTCAATGTTGGTACCATCCTGCTTGTCGTCAATGCTGGTGAAGTCACAGAGGTAGATCCGGTCGGCTTTCTTGAGGGCTCTGGCAAAGTCGTCCGCAAAGTACTTGACCCGGGATGCCCGGTGCGGTTTGAAGATGGCAACCAGCTTGCGGTCCGGCCATCTCTTGTGGGCGGCGTCAATAACAACACCAACCTCGGTCGGATGATGCGCATAGTCGTCAACGAAGATGTCATCCCCGTCAGTCTCAATGACAAATCTGCGCTTGACCCCGGTAAAGCGGGACAGGCCGCGTTCAATCTGCTCGGCCGTCATGCCTTCCAGAATGCCGACACTGATAGTGCCGAGGGAATTCAGCAGCAGATGATGGCCGACAAACGGCAGTGAGAAGTGGCCGAAGAATTCCTTATTGAACAGGACATCGAAGTCCATGCCATCATTTCTTTCATCCACATTGACCGCCTGAATGTCATCATTGTCCTCCAGACCATACCAGTAATGCGGCACGTCCGGATTCAGGTTCATCATTCTCGCTTCTTCATCCTCGCCGAAGATAACCATGCCCTTGGTGACATTCATGGAGAACTGTTCATAGGCACTGCGGTAATCCGCCTTGTCCTTGAAGTAGTCCACATGGTCAATATCAACATTGGTCACAATGGCATATGCCGGATGATAGGCCAGGAAATGGCGGCGGAATTCATCCGCTTCCAGCGCGAAGTATACGGTATCCTTGGTGATATGCCCTTCGCCGTCACCGATCAGCCATCCGGTTTCGCCGGCTTCCGGAAGCATGCAGGAAACCATGCCGGTAGTAGTGGACTTGCCATGGCTGCCGGCACAGGCAACTGTCTTGTAAGGCTTCAGGAATTCACCGACGAATTCATGATAGCGGGCGCAGACACATGTCTTGTTGGCCCGGGCCGCCTGAACTTCCGGGAAATCTTCAAGGAAGGCATTGCCGATGATGACATGCATGTTGTCCTTGATGTTTTCCGGATTGAAATCATAAATCGGAATGTTCCGCTTGTGCAGTTCCTCTTCAGTGAAGAAATGTTTGTCCAGATCACTGCCGGTTACATGGTGGCCGAGATCATGAAGCATGCAGGCAAGCGCTGCCATGCCGGTTCCTTTGATGCCGATAAAGAAGTATTCCATATGTTCCTCCTGTCGGGTTATTCCCTGCTCACTCATCGAAATGATTCTTATCAATCACCACTGTCTCATCGATAATCTCATCGGTATCGAAAAGACTCGGCATGCGGGCAGTATTCGCTGTTTCTGCCGCATATTCCCGGTCACGGGTGCTGAGAATGTCATCCAGCGAGAATTCCGGGATTCTGTCTTCGGCTGCTGTCCGTTCCCGGGAATGAGCCATTTCCTCCATGCGGTTGGATCTCTCCACAGTTGTCTGGACAGTGCTCGGACGCGCATCTTCATTGACCCCGTACATCGGTGATATAATCTGCGACCGGCCGGTCTTTTTCTCGCTGCCCGGACGGGTTGCCTTGCCGCTGTTCTGCATGGCGTTGAGGTCCTTCTCGTCCACCCCGAACATCGGGCTGATTACCGGCTGGAACTCATAGACATTTGTCTTGCGCTGCGGCTTCTGAGCAGCCGGACGGGCCGGCTGAGCCGGTTTATTTTCGGCAATATCATCAACTGTCAGGCCCAGAGACGGTTTCGGTTTTTCCGGCGCCGGTTCGATTGGCCGCGGGCTGGCGTGCTGAACAGCCGGCTGCTTAAACACCGACTCATTCTGTACCGGCGGGAAAGCCGGTTCCTCTTTTCTGGTTTCGACGGTCGGGATCGGCTGGGTCACATCGATCCGCTGCATCGGCTTCTCCTGTACCGGAGCGGCAGCCTGCGGGGCCGGCTTCTTCACCGGGGCCTGAACAGGCTCTTCCTCTTCTTCGATTTCTTCGACAAATTCTTCGTCGTCTTCTTCGAACAGCAGATTACTGAGCTTCTTGAACATACTGACAATTCCTTTCTTACTGTATCTAATTCATTTTATTCTATTTTTCTTTGCTTGTTAAGACAGAGCTATTCCTCCAGGATGTCTTCCACCGGGGTATCACCGTCATCCGGGCCGCTGTCCCCGCCACCATCCGGGAAATTGTCGGTGGCGTAGTTGTCCTCGGAAATCACGCCGCCTTCGCCGTCCGGGTAACTCAGCGTCGTTGTAAACAGTTCATCAATTGCGCCGTTTTCCGGAGCGATATTCTGGAACAGTTCCAGCCGCTTGCGGCTGTAGGAAATCACCTGGCGGTTACTGAAAGCTTCCAGGACGGCCCCGGTCTTGATGGTTACACCGCGGGCAATCCGCAGCATCTCAGCCAGGATGTCCGCTGCCTCATCCTCACGGCAGACCGAGTGGAATGTGACCGTTTCGCTTTCAAACACGGTCATGTACATCTTGTCTGTCTGATAGACAGACATTGTATAGGCATGCTGGTGGTCGTTGGCATCCGCATATGAACCGTTCTTAACAAGTACCTCAGGCATGCCGCTGATGATGGCATACTGACGGATCTGGTCACGGTAGTACTGCCGGTTGATAATCGACGGAATATTCAGGTTCATGACGAACTGTCTCCCGTTCAGCATGAAAATATTGCCGGTACCGTCCGCATAGATTCTCCCGATGCCCGGATCAATATAATACGAGTAGTATACCCCGTTATAGTTAGCCCGCAGGATTTTTTCAGCCTGTACGGCATCTGTTTTCATATCCAGCCGGCTCTTCAGATCACCGCCGGAAGCTGTTGTGCAGCCGGTCAGCAGAACCGCCAGAATAATGGTCAGCCATTGTTTTTTCATGACAGATCTATTTTACCATATCTGTTTCTTCCGGGACCGCACAGAGCTGATAAATCGGCTGGCCCAGTTCCATGAACCGGCTCTCATATTCCGTTACAGCGTCCTCCGGATGATCATACCTCCGGTAATCCACGGAAAATTCCTTCAGAGTGAATCCGTTTTCCAGAAAATACAGCACCGAATCCTCAAAGAGATTCTTGTTGTCTGTTTTCATGCGGATTGATCCGCCCGTATTAAGCAGTGTCCGGTACATCTGCAGGAACCGGGTGCTGGACAGCCGGCGCTTATGGGTATATTTTTTCGGCCAGGGATCAGAAAAATTCAGATGAATCACATCGATTTCCTGCGGAGCGAACCAGTTCAGCATCTCTTCCGCCGGCCCGACAATCATTCGTTTGTTGTGAATGTCAGCGTTTTCCGCTTCCAGGGCTTTACGGCAGGCAACGGCCGCGACGTTATGTTCTTTTTCGATGCCGATCCAGCCATCCTCAGGATACATGGATGCCATATTGTTCAGGTAGTCACCCTTGCCCATGCCGATCTCAACATGCAGGCAGGTGCATCCCAGCAGTTCCTTCCATTTCCCGGCATATTCTGCCGGATTGACCAGGGCATAGTCCGTGTGTTCTTCCAGATACGGGTCTGCCCATTTCTTTTTCCGCATTCGCATGCTTGTGCACCTCCAGTACGGCAGTATTTTTTACTGCGGCCTGTTTATTGTAGCACATACACGGCAAAAGAAAACGCAGCTGTATAACACTCTGCGGCAGCTGCATCCGCTGTGCTTATTTTCAAGCAGAATCTGCGATATAGTCCGCATACCACTGCGCAAAACGGCGCAGGCCGGTGCGCAGATCCGTTTCCGGCACATAGCCGAAATCATCCATCAGTTTCCGGTTGTCGGCAAATGTGATTTCCACATCTCCCGGCTGCATATCCACTCCCCGGATATGGGAAGCCAGGTCATAGTCCGCGTCCAGGGCCCCGGCCTGCATCAGTTCTTCCTTCAGGATGGAAACAAAATCCATCAGTTTATCCGGCCTGCCCTTTCCCATGTTGTACAGCGCAAAAGGAACACGTCCCGCCGGGATACCGGCAATAACCCGCATGACACCTGCCACAATGTCATCAATATAAGTGAAATCCCGCTCGCACCGGCCGTGGTTGAACAGCAGGATTTCTTCATGTTTTCGCATCTTTTCCGCAAAGCTGAAATATGCCATATCCGGCCGTCCGTATGGTCCGTATACGGTGAAAAACCGCAGGCCGGTTACCGGGATGCCGAACATGTCAGCGTATGCATACGCTATCATTTCATCTGACTTTTTCGTTGCTGCATAGATTGATCGCGGTTTGTCTGTAGGATCAATTTCCATACTGGGGTAATGATCCGCATCCCCGTAGACGGACGAACTTGACGCAAACACAAAATGCTGTACGCCATACTGCCGGCACATATCCAGTACACCATGGAAACCGACAATGTTGGTGCTGATATATGCCTCGGGGTTGATGAGGCTGTAGCGAACCCCGGCCTGGGCAGCCAGGTGGATGACAATGTCAGGGTGATATTCCATAAACAGCCGGGTCAGAATAACGCAGTCCGTGATATCACCGTGAATGAAAACAAAACCGGGATCAGAAAGCATGTCCAGGCGCTTCTGTTTCAGGGACGGGTCATAGTAATCATTCAGATTATCGAGCCCGATGACCCGGACTGATCTCCCGTCCTTCAGAAGAGCTGCACTCAAAGCCGCACCGATGAATCCGGCAGCGCCTGTGACAAGTACTGTTTTTCCGTTCAGATCCTGTGTCATTGTACATCTACAGAAGAATAGCGGATCCTTAGATCCGTTTTTAACTGAGTCAGTATCTCATGATTTTTCCGCGTCTGTCAACCAAATCATACCCTCTATTTTACAAACAAACGGCAGTGTAATATACACTGCCGTTCATTGCAAGACTCTCCGGAACCACCGGTTTTATTCTTCTGCCGGATTCTTCTTTTTGAATACCCGTCTTTCAACATTGCCGGATGTTTCCGCCGGCTTCGCATTGTTTCTGCGATTTCCGCCGGACTTGGCAAACTTCTTCTTTTCTTCGACGTAACCCTCCGGCTTCGGCTGGCAGGCCTTGGCGGACACCTTAACCTTACCGGCTTCATCAATGCTGATGACCTTGACAGTCACCTTGTCACCGACATGCAGGACATCCGAGATTTTCGGCGTTCTTTCCCACGCCACTTCGCTGACATGCAGCAAGGCGTCTGTACCCGGGAACAGAGTGACAAAAGCGAACGATTCCCTGACTTCCGCCACAGTTGCCTCGTAAACTTCATCAATCTTGGCAGTCCGGGTCAGGTCTTCGATAATGCCCTTGGCCTTATCGATCATTGCCTGGTTCATGTGATAGATCTGGATGGAACCGTCTTCTTCCACATTGATCTTGACGCCGTCGCAGTCTTCGATGATCTGGTTGATAGTCTTTCCGCCGGTACCGATGACATCGCGGATCTTGTCGACCGGGATCTTCATCATGGCAACCTTCGGAGCCCATTCGGATACATGGTCACGCGGTTCACTGATGGCAGTTTCCATGTTGTCAAGGATCTGCATGCGGCCCTCATGTGCCTGGGCCAGGGCTTCCCGCAGGATTTCCTGGCTGATGCCGGAGACCTTGATATCCATCTGCAGTGCCGTAATGCCTTCCCTTGTACCGGCGACCTTGAAGTCCATATCACCGTAGTGATCTTCCATGCCCTGGATATCGGTCAGGATGCTGTATGTATCACCGACCGTGATCAGGCCCATGGCCACACCGGCAACCATGGCCTTGATCGGAACGCCGGCTGCCATCAGGGACATTGTGCCGGCGCAGATGCTGGCCTGGGAACTGGAACCGTTGGATTCCAGGACTTCCGCTACGGTACGGATGGTATACGGGAATTCTTCCTTGCTCGGCAGGACCTGCTTCAGGGCTCTTTCACCCAGCGCACCGTGGCCGATTTCCCGTCTTCCCGGGCTGCCCATGCGGCCGGTTTCGCCGACCGAAAACGGCGGGAAGTTGTACTGATGCATGAACTGCTTGCCCTTAATGGTTGTGACATCATCGATGATCTGTTCTTCATCAAGAGAACCCAGGGTTGTGACTGAGAGAACCTGTGTCTCGCCTCTGGTGAACATGGCGGAACCGTGAGCCCGCGGCAGCAGGTCGATCTGGCTGTCGAGCGGCCTCAGTTCGTTCAGCTTACGGCCGTCCGGTCTGATCTTTTCTTCGGAGATCAGGCGCCTGACTTCACCGGCTTCGATTTCAACACAGTATTCCCGCGCCTGCTTCATGGCCTTGGCTTTGGCCTTTTCATCTTCCCATTCCAGTTCGCCGACTGCTGTTTCCATTTCCACTGTCAGCTCATCAATGGCCGCGTAGCGTTCCAGCTTGCCCTTGATGGATACTGCTTCTTCAATCCGCTTCCGGGCATGTTCATCCACATATGCCTTTACCACCGGGTTGATCTCGTACAGTACGACTTCCATCTTCGGCTTTGCACAGGCCGCGATGACTTCTTCCTGGATGGCGCAGAGTTCCCGGATGGCGTCATGGCCGATGGCCAGGGCTTCCAGCATCTCTTCCTCGCTGACTTCCTGGGCCCCGGCTTCCACCATGTTAATGGCATCCTTTGTACCGGCAACCGTCAGGTTCAGCGTCGAACGGTCAGTTTCCTCAACAGTCGGGTTGATGACATACTCGCCGTCAACCTTGCCGACGACAACCCCGGCAATCGGACCGTTGAACGGGATGTCAGATACACATACCGCCAGCGAGGAACCGAACATCGCAGCCATTTCACTGCTGCAGTCCGGGTCAACCGACAGGACCGTGCTGACGATCTGTACTTCGTTCCGGAACCCTTCCGCAAACAGCGGGCGGATCGGCCGGTCGATCAGTCTTGAGGTCAGGGTTGCATGTTCGGAAGGTCTTCCTTCCCGGCGCAGGAACCCGCCCGGGATCTCACCGACCGCATACATTTTTTCGTTGTAAAGAACCGTCAGAGGGAAGAAATCAGAATCCTTCGCCTCGTGACTGGCAGTGGCAGCGGACAGAACGACTGTGTCGCCGTAGCGAACCAGTACGGAACCGCCTGCCTGTTTGGCCATTTCACCGTTTTCAACAGTGAGCGTACGGCCGTGAAAATCCCAGCTTTTCTTGTACTTCTCCATCTTTTTCCAACTTACTCCTACAATATCTATCTTCTAAATTTTCAACGTTTTATATCATACCACAAGTACCTGTGATTACAAAGCAAAACCCACTTCCGGTCATTCCTGCCCGGCAGCCGGCCGGACAAACAGTCCTTCGGATGCAGCCAGAAGCCTAATCAGCCGCAGCTGTTCATCATCTGCGCCGAATATCGTCATGTAAAAATCCTGACGGCACACCATAAGCAGGGCCGGTTTCCTGCCCCTGACAAGGAATTCTGTTACTGCATCCCTTTTCTCTTCCCCAAGCAGACAGGCCCGGACAGCCAGAATGATCTCCGTTATCTGTGGCTGTTCCGTGACGATTTCTTCCGCCGGCAGATATATTGCCAGATCATGATAGCAGTACAGTTTTGTCAGGATGCTGTTCAGCTTTCCACAGAACGCTTCCGTCATTTCCGGGTTGTCCATGTATGTTTCAAACATGGCATACCGGCTGCCCCGCTCCGCCGGCACCTGTTCCGGCAGGACGTCAACCACCCATGCGTTTTCTTCCAGCAGAAGGTCAATCTGATCGGAAATATCCATATTCATTTCTCCTGTAAAAGACACAGGGTCTGCCTGTGTCTTGTGTTTATGCGTACATCTGATCAAGTTTCTTCAGCGCATCCAGAAAGACTCCGATAAATGCTTCCCGGTCGGTGTCCAGCAGGACGGTGTGCGGCTTGCCGGTCGATGTCGTACATACGGTCATGCCGCGGGTAAACTCCCCGTTCAATTCAATATCAACATCCATCTGCTCTGCTTTGAACAATTCGGGATACAGGAGCCAGATCACTGGTGTGATGTCGAAAATCGGTGTCCTGTCCCAGCCGCGGTTCACGGCATAGAGTCCATAGAACTTCATCAGGTCATAGCAGAACTTTGATGCTTTTCCGCCATGCTTGAATTCTTCTGCCTCCGACAGCAGGATACTGCCGGCATTGCAGACTTCCAGTCCGGCCATGACCACCGGTACACCGCTGGCAAAGACGATTGCGGCCGCTTCGGGATCCTGCCAGATGTTGAATTCCGACTTCTTCTGGATGTTGCCGCCATTGACCGCCCCGCCCATCAGGGCAATGCATTCGATCTTTTCGGCCAGCCGCGGATATGTCTTCAGAAACAGCGCGATATTGGTCAATGGGGCCAGGGCCACAAGCGTGACCCTGTCTTCCGCTTCCAGTGTCCTTCTGAGGTAGTCCAGGGCATGTTCCGGCTGCGGTTCTGATACCGGATCAGGAAGAACCGGACCATCCATGCCGCTTTCGCCATGAGCAGCCGGCTGAACTTCCTGCGGTTTAATGATCGGGCGGTCATAACCCATATAGACCGGAATGTGCAGGCCGAAATAATCCTGTACCTTCAGGATGTTGGCAGTTACCTTGGCCAGAGTCTGGTTTCCGGAAACAGTCGTTATACCCAGTATTTCAAGCTCGTCCGCATGGGCCAGAGCGGTGAAGACGGCCATGATGTCATCATGGCCGGGATCACAATCAATAATGATTTTACGCATTACTGCTCTTCAACCTTACCGCTCTTAATGCGGAGGTAACTGATAATCGAAGAAATGGTCAGGAAGAAGAAGACGGCAAAGTACGGAACCGCCCGGACAAGGTCGACCGGGAAGACTGCCGACTGGGAGAAGACGATGGAAATACCGCGGAATACCGCAAACAGAAGAGCCGACAGCAGCAGCATACCATAACTGCCGTTGGCAATACCGTTGGCTGCGATACCCATCCAGCCCAGACCGGAAACCATGCCCTTGGAGAACAGGTGGATCGAGTTCAGCGACAGGTACATGCCGCCCAGTGCCGCGAACAGACCGGAAAGAACCAGCGAGAATACCCGGATCCGGCCGACATTGATACCTGCGGTTTTAGCCGCGTCTGCGTTCAGACCGCAGGCCCGCATCCGCATGCCCAGCGGGGTCTTGTAAATCATGATAAAGAGCACGATCAGCAGGAACCAGCAGACATAGGTCAGAATGTACTGCCCGGACAATATTTCACCAAGTACAGGGATACTCTTGATACCCGGAATGTCCACACTGCCCAGGGTCGGGGTCAGCAGCGAAGCACTGGTCCCCTTTTCACCGGTAGCCAGATACAGGAAGAAAATCGAAAGGGAATCGGCGAATGTGTTCAGGGCAATACCGATCAGGATCGGATCGGCCCCGAGCCGCATCGAGAAGAAAGCAATCAGCAGGGCTGTGCCGGCCCCGACAACCAGACCGATCGCCACACCGGCCCAGACATTCCCGGTTGCATAACTGCCTAGAATACCAGCCAGCGCGCCGAAAGTCATGATCGATTCGACGGCAATATTGGCTACACCTGCGCTGGCGGTGACAAAGGCCGCGATACTGGCAAACAGGATCGGGGTTGCCATACGCAGAACTGTGAGCAGGAACGACAGTTTAAACAGCGAAGAAAATATGTTACCGAGCATTTTTACCAAGCCCCTCCTGCAGCAGTTTCTTTTCTCTCAGTCCTCTCAGGAAGTACTGGGAGGAAATCAGCAGAATAACGATGCCTTCAATGATGGCGGTAATTTCAGACGGTACGCTTGTATCGGAGAAATACAGAACATTGGCGCCCTGTTCCAGATATTTGATCAGGAACGAAGCAATGACAATACCGATCGGATTATTCCGTCCGAGCATCGCCAGCAGCATGCCCGAGAAACCGATGCCCACCGCCGTTTTGTCCGGCTGGTAAAACGAGCTCTGGGTCAGCAGCTGGCAGGCACTGCCGGTGCCGGCCAGAATACCGGCGATGGCAGCCGTCGCAATGGACAGCTTGAAGGCGCTGATACCGGAGTATTCCGCAAACTTCGGATTTGCCCCGGCCAGACGGATCTGATAGCCGAGCCTTGTCTTGTACATGACCAGATAAAGAATGATCGTGCACACAATCAGCAGCACCAGGCACGGGGAGATCCGCAGCGGCTCAAAGATATAACCGATCTTGGCGGTTTTCAGATAATCCCTGGAACCGATGGTGGAGGTTGTCTTGGTCAGCAGGTACTTCCGGATCAGATGCATCGCGATACCGGAATAAATACTGTTGAGCATCAGTGAGACAACCATTTCATTCGTACCGAATTTGGCCTTCAGGAATGACGGTATGATCATCAGCACACCGCCGACAGCGGCCGCCGCCAGGATGCACAGAATCGGATGCAGGAAATGGCTGGTCGTCACGGCTGTGCAGGCCACGGCCGCAACTGCAACACCGGAGATGATATAGATACCTTCAGCCCCGAGATTAAACGCGCCGGATTTGAACAGGATACCTGCCGCCAGACCCGCAAATGCATACGGGATAAAACTTTCAATTACTGCCCCGAAATATCTCCGTTTGGCGAACGGACCGGTCAGGATGGTCACAAATGCATGCACCGGATTGTCACTGATCAGGCAGAGAACCCCGAACATGATCACGAAGGCAATCAGCAGCGCGATGATCATCTTGACTGCTTCAAATACCGTCGGATTGGTTATGGAGAGGTTCAGTTTTTTCTCACTTCTGTCAGTCATTCAGAGCACCTCCGATCTCTTCAGCTGTCTGTTTCTTCGCCCCGAGCATATACATGCCGAGATTTGATTCATTGATATCATTGGCATCCGGGAAGTAGCCGGCAATTTCACCGTCAAACATGACGATAACCCGGTCGGACAGATCGATAACCTCGTTCAGGTCTGCCGATACCAGCAGAATGCCTGCTCCGGCATTGCGCATTTCGATCAGCTTATGGTGAACGAATTCAGCCGAACCGATGTCGATGCCATGGGTCGGCTGTTCGGCAATCATGAAGGTCGGCTTTGTATTGTATTCACGGGCAACGACCACCTTCTGGATATTACCGCCGGAAAGCGAACCGACTGCCGTCTTGTTGGAACTGGTCTTAACGGCAAAGGTTTTGATCAGGTCATCGGAAATTTTATCAATTGCCTTGCTGTCCATGAACATGCCGCTGTTGACATCATCCCTGGTGTAATATGTCGAGATGATATTGTCGCTGATCGGCAGCTTGCCGGCTGTGCCGTCACCCATCCGGTCTTCCGGAATATAGGCCATTTTCAGATCGCGTCTGGCCTTGATGTTCATACCGGTCGTATCCGTGTTGTTGATGATGATTTTGCCGTCATACTTGATCTTTTCCAGACCGGTGATGCATCGTACGAGGTCCACCTGCCCGTTTCCTTCAACCCCGGCAATGCCGAGAATTTCGCCCTTTTTGACGGCGAAGGAGACATTGTTCAGCGCCGGCTTGCCGTTGCGTTCCATGGACAGGTTTTCAACGATCAGGGCCTTTTCGTTGTGGAAATCTTCATTGGTCTTGAATTCATCCAGATCGTTTTCCAGGTCCCTGCCGATAATCAGGTTGGTCAGCTGTTCCATCGTCAGTTCATCATTGCGGTATGTGCCTTTCGAGACACCGTTGCGGATAACCGATATCCGGTCTGAGATCTTCTTGACTTCCTCAAGCTTATGGGAAATGAACAGAATCGTATGTCCCTGGGCCTGCAGTGACCGCAGCTGTACAAACAGCTGCTCGGTTTCCTGCGGGGTCAGCACCGAGGTCGGTTCGTCCAGGATGATCAGTTCCGCTTCCCGGTACAGGGTCTTCAGAATCTCGACCTTCTGCCGCTTGGCAACCGACAGGGTTGATACTTTCGCGGTCACATCAAGTTCGAAGTTATACTTGTCGGATACTTCCTGGGTCTTGCGGATCGCTTCTTTCCGGTCGATGAAGATGCCGTTTTTCGGCTCGTCACCCAGGATGATATTGTCGACAATGCTGAAGGACGGAATAAGCATGAAATGCTGGTGGACCATGCCGATGCCGGCTTTAATGGCATCCATGGAACTGGCAAAATGCGTTTCCTGTCCTTTATAGGTGATGGTCCCGCTGGACGGAGCTTCTATGCCGAAAATCATTTTCATCAGAGTTGATTTACCGGCGCCGTTTTCACCGACAATGGAATGGATTTCACCCTTTTCGAATTCCATGTTGATATCCCGGTTTGCAACTGTACCGTTGGGGTACACCTTAGTTACCTTATCAAGTTTTAGAATGGTTTCCGCCATACAAACTCCCTTCTGCAAATTAGAGAAAAGTTATGTTCCGCCATGAAAGCGGAACATAACTTTCCTTGGTTTCGATTCAGTTAATTACTCAACTCTGTTGGCGTTCAGCAGTTCCGGCCACTCTGCGTCATAATCTGTCATTTCGAGAGTGTCCTTAACTTCGACTTCACCGGCAGTAACCTTAGCCAGTGTGTCAGCAACAGCAGCTCTGACTTCTTCCGGGCAGTTAGCCAGGTAGTAGTCGTTTTCTGCCAGACCGACGCCGTTCAGCGCGATACCCCAAGCTTCAGCCTTGCCGAGCTTGTCAGCATATGTGCCGTCCTTGACCATGCCGGCAACTGCCTTGAAGGCAACGTTTGTGTTCTTCAGAGCAGATGTCAGGATTGTGTTAGCCCATTCCGGCTTTGTTTCCTTGAACTGCAGATACTGGTCCTGGTCAACGCCGATGCACCAGACATCTTCATGCTGAGAGCAGGCTTCGATAACGCCATTGCCCAGACCGCCGGCAACCTGCCAGATTACATCTGCGCCCTTGTCGATCATAGCATTTGTAACTTCCTTGCCCAGGTCTGTGTCTGTGAAGGAACCCGGATAGGAAACAACGTACTTGACGCCCTTGTCAGCCAGAACCTGAACATAACCGGAAATGAACTGGTTCATTGCCTGGTTGTCCATACCGACGACAACACCGACTGTACCTGTCTTTGTCATTTCAGCACTCAGAGTACCAACGACATAACCCAGGTCATCCAGAGCCCAGTTAACGCAGTAGCAGTTAGCCGGGGTGCCTTCCTCCGGCAGAGCGGAGTAGTCAAAGTTGTAGAACATCTGATCCGGATACTTTTCGCAGGCCTGATACAGGAAGCCTTCGTAAGTGTTGTTGCCGGATACGACGAGGTCGTATTCACCGTCTTCACAGACATCAGCGAATGCGTTCATCCACAGGGATTCATCAGCAGAACCACTCGGGTCAACTTCGAAAATCTTAACGGAAATACCATTGTCTTCTGCATCGACTTCCCTGGCAGCCTGAGCCAGTGTGTCGAAGTAAGACTGGTCGCCTGTGAACGGAAGCAGAACTGCGATTTTGACGCCGTCGTCGCCTTCATCAGCCGGTGCCGGTGTAGCAGTAGCGGCGGAACCGCCATTGCTGCAGGCAGCCAGTGAGAGGGTCATGCCAGCGGCCATCAGGAACTTAAAAGCCTTTTTCATTTTTCTCTCCTCCAAAAATATATTTAAAGCATGCTGTTCAGCAGCTTTAAACCGATTGTAAGACAGGTGCTGTCTTTGCCGACAGCAATCCCGGCAAGATCATGCAGCGGTCCCCCGATAGCAAGATCAAAACACAGGTTACCTGTGAACGTTGTCATTTTATCATTTACATAACACACTTTCAATGTGATATTTTCCCCGTACTGCCAGGCCAGCGGCCATGTCTGCAGCATCTGATCACTGCCGTTCCGGCGGATCAGGACCAGCTGATCCTTCTGCAGTTCCAGCCGGTCAAAGTGCAGATAACCCTGCATATTGAAGACCAGGGCGTGGGATTCCCCTGCTTCCGGCACAAACTCCCAGACCAGCGTATCATATGTGCCGCCAAGGCAGCCGGTGCTGATCAGGCCATGCTCATCAGCGCTGCCCCGCAGACCGTCTGAGGTGACCTGCCAGACGCCGGAATGCTTCACGAACCCGCGCACGTTGTTCATTGTCCCGCCGCCGTAAAGCGGACCGTAGTGCTCCTGCGGATAATCCGCAAAACGGTACTCAGCCTGCGGATGATGTTCAAAGCGGACATCATGAATCCGGAAATCCCCTTTGCTTCTGACCCCGATCCGGCGGACCGTCCGGTTTTCCGCCGCCGGTACTGTAAGCGCGATTTCCTGCGGCTGCCGCGATACTGTTACCGCCGGCCCGCAGACCGTATTCCCCGCGCAGTCTTCCATAAATACATGCATTGCGGCCGGACATGCAGCCGATACGGTATAGACTGCCCGGTCTCCCAGCATCAGGACCGGCGAGAATTCCGGTTCATAACGGGCATCATAAATATCATCAGTCAGATAATATGTATAACGGTAAGCTTCGCTGCCGTGCACCTGCAGGGCATCGTCTATCACTTCTGTGCTGCCGTCGGAGAAATATCCGCCGGTGCCGTAAGGCAGATGAAACACCGGTACTTCCGGCATGGCCAGGCCGGCCAGTTTCAGGCCCAGTTCCGCAAACATCATCGCTGTCCGGGAAACCGTATCGATATTCAGGCAGCCGATGCAGCTGGAACTGTTGACGATGTCATTAATCGGTGTAATCCAGCCGGGATCAATTCCTTCCAGACCGCACAGGGCGCCCATGATACTGCCGACATTGCCGCAGGTGCAGTCAGTATCCCAGCCGCACCGGTTGAGCATGGTCAGTGTCTTTGAGAAGTCATTCTCCCCATAGCACATGGCCATGATCATGATTGCCGTATTGGGAATGATATGGCAGACACCCGGATATTTGTCATATCCGTAATTTCCCCGGATATAATCAAAACAGCCATTCTGGTCCTGCGGATTTTCCCGGTAATACCGGATGATATCCCGGCAGACCCGGCTGTATTCCATATCGGGATTCAGATATTTCAGCGTTTCTTCCAGCAGATCGTGAATATCCTTGACCGTATAGGCCAAGGCGATGGCTGCCGCCACAAAAATGCCGCCCTGGATGCCGTTTGCGTCATGGGTAACAGAACTGGCCATCGTGGCCAGCTGCTTTGCGCGTACCGGATCAGCTCCGGCCACATAGCCCCAGCAGTCACTGAAAATCTGGCCGCCGATCTGTTCGGCAATGGTCAGTCCGTTCTGTTCCCTGCTGCCCGAACGCGGGGCTTTGATCCCGTTCTTCAGATTTTCGTAGGCTGTATGCTCCGTAGATACACCGACACCGCCCCACCAGAAGAAACCGTGGTATTCCGGAATATAATTCAGAAACGCATCGCCGATATCCGCAGCGGTAATACTGTCCTTTTCCAGCAGGGCACGGACGAAGAACAGCGGACCGTTGGTATCATCGTCCGCGGCAAAAATACCATAGTCCGTCAGATAACCTTCCCGGTTCCCGTAGGTTTCCATGATCCGCTCATGGCTCCAGTTCTCCACCGGTGCCCCGAGCCTCACTCCGATAACCTTGCCCAGCCAGGCCGCATAAGTGGTCCGCAGGTATTCTTCCCGGGTTGCTTCAGACAGGATCATTTCAGATTCTCCCGGAAGAAGCGGATGGTATTGTCTGTCAGCTGTGCGGACAGTTCCGGCCGGCCTTCCCAGGCGCCGAAGCCGTGGTCAGCCCCCGCCACCAGCACCAGTTCTTTTTTGCGGGCATGGATCAGATGGTCATATGTATTTTTCCCGACTTTCGGCAGTACCGTAACATCTGCCGTTCCGTGTACGACAATCGCATCACCGGTAAATGCCTCAAGTCCTGCCACCGGGTTCATCTCTTCCATTTCCTGCAGCAGACCGCCGCTGAGTCTGAGCATGGTATTGTCAAAGGCATTGAAGAAATCACAGTAACCCTTTCCGGAAGCCGCCTGTTTCATCTGTTCTATATTCTGGCCCAGGAAGGTTTCCTCCCCGTCAAATGCCTCATAACAGGCCCCGGCCCAGAAACCGGCACACTGTACCTCGGGATGCTGCCGCAGGTACAGCGCGGTCAGCCGGCAGCCCATGGAATAGCCGACCATCCCGAACCGGTGATCCAGCCGGAAGTTTTCCCTCATCCAGGCGACAGACGTATCGATGTCATCCAGGCAGTTTTTCAGGGTGTAATTGACAAAATCCTCCGTGGAGACATCACAGCCCGGAAATCCCTGCATGATGCTGGAAAAGCCTTCTTCAGCCATGGCCTTTGCCACCGTCAGAAACCGTCCGTCTTCGGTGCGGTTGGCCTTGAAGCCATGTACAAACACCAGCAGCCCGCATGTTTCCTTCTCACAGTCAACAACGGTTACCGGAATATCTGTATGCCGTTTTGACGGCAATGTCATTTCCCTGATCTTCATGATGATTACCTCCGTATCGTTTATAATACTGTCAGACTTCATTATAATTGATTAATAAGAAACCAAGGAGATGACTATGACAAAATATCCATTCCCGAAGATCGATCTGCACCTGCATCTCGACGGATCCTTCCGTGTAGAAACCATGTATGAACTGGCCCGGGAGCGCGGGGTTGACCTGCCCGGTGAAACCCTTGAAGGTTACCGTCAGTTCCTGTTTGACCGGTCCAATGCGGAATCCGTCAACGAATATCTGGAGATGTTCAATGCCCCGACCGATGTGCTGCAGGATGCGGCATCCCTGCAGCGGATCACAGCCGAACTGATTGAAGATCTGGCTGCCGGCGGCGTCCGCTATGCCGAGATCCGTTTTGCCCCGCAGCTGCATACCCATAAAGGCCTGTCACAGGCTGATGTGACAGCGGCTGTTCTGGCCGGACGGGAAGAAGGCCTGAAGAAAAATCCGGGCATTCATGTCAATATCATTACCTGCATGATGTGCGTCGGTCCGGAAACTGCCAACTGGGATGCCAATATGGAAACCGTTGAGGTCTGCCATCAGTTCTTCAGTGATGACGGCGTTGTAGCCCTGGATCTGGCCGGCGCGGAGGGCATCGTCCCGCTGGCGCATTTCGCCCCCCTGTTTGTCAGGGCAAAGGAGTATGGTCTGAACATGATCTGCCACGCCGGTGACTCCCAGGACTGGGTTACAGTCCGTGATGCCATGGGCTTCGGTGTCACCCGGATCGGCCATGGCCATCATATCTACGAGAACCCGGAACTGGTCCGCAAGGCGGCAGAAAAAAAGATCGCGCTGGAAATCTGCCCGACTTCCAACATCCAGTGCAAAACCAGGGCCTCCTACCCGCTGCACCCGGCCAAGAATCTGCTGCAGATGGGCCTGCCGGTAACCATCAACACCGACAACATGGTCATGGCCCGGGTCAATCTTGATGATGAATATGATCACTGCCTGAATGAAATGGGCTTTGTCTGGAACGATCTGATCGACATGAATATCAATTCTGCCAGAGCCGCATTTATGAAGGACGATCTGAGAAACGAGATCATCGCCGAACTGGAGACCTTCCGCCGGTAATTGTCCGTAAAAAAGACTGAAGTTCACACAGGCTTCAGTCTTTATTTATTATTCGCCGGTCAGGCCCAGCGATGACGCGGATGGGTAGCCATAGGCACTGTCCGCGTTCTTTACAGCATTGAGTATCGCTTCACTCAGCACTTCCGCCCCGAGGGCACCGACAAGGTCCTGGTCTGCCTTCACGCTGCCGGTTGATACGGCATAGATCGTATCACCGTCAGCGGAAGTATGCACCGGATTGATGGATCTCGCCATACCGTCATGCCCCATGCCGGCGATTTTGCAGAGCTGTGCCTTGTCAAATTCGCCATTTGTGATGATGACGGCCAGGGTCGTGTTGCCGGTGAACTTGTTTTCCACCACCTCTGTGGATGCTTTCATATACTCCATGGTTGAACGGAGTCCCGTTTTTTCCGGGTTAAGGAGCCCGGCAACCTGCGTTCCCGTTTTCCAGTCATATATATCACCGAGGGCATTGACGACCACAACCGCACCGACCTGCAGATCGCCGATCTGGACGGCATAGCTGCCGATCCCGGTTTTCATGGCATTGTCCATGCCGGCTATTTTCCCGACGGATGCCCCGCAGCCGGCGCCATAATTGCCATCCCGGTAATTCGGCTCCTCAAAGGCCCGGCGGGCTGCTTCATAGCCCATTTCCGCGTCCGGGCGAATATCTGCAGATCCCACTGTCAGATCATAAATGTCCGCCTGTACTACCAGCGGCACTTTTGCAGCACCGGTATCAAAGCCGATATCATGTTCCTCAAGATATTTCATGACACCATCCGCCGCTCCCAGCCCGAAGGCACTGCCGCCGCTGAGGACAACAGCATTGATTTCCTGTACAGTCATCAGCGGGTTCAGCATCTGACTCTCCCGGGAGGCAGGACCGCCGCCGCGGACATCTATGCCGGCTGCCATCCCGGACTCGGAAATAAACACTGTCAGGCCGGTACCGGCTTTTTCGTTTTCACACTGGCCGATCTTCAGCCCGGTCATGTCAGTCAAAGCGATCTCCCGTATCTCTGCCGCGGACGGTTCTGACTGCGGCATGTTTTCCGGTTCGGTGACCGACGCCGGCTGCTCCGGTACCTGCGGCGCGGGCTGACAGCCCATCAGAAACGCCGGCAGGAAGATCAGTATCTGTGTTTTTACCTTCATACGGTTTGGCCCCTTTCCTTTTTCTGATCGGAATCCTGCTCATTCTGCGGCAGAATATACGCTGCTGAAAGAAAACCCTGCCGCAGCAGGGTCATTCGGCTCAGGCTTTTGTCTTCCAGAGACCGTGCAGGTTGCAGTATTCGTAGACCTCGGCATCCGGGCCGACACCCTTGAATTCTGCATACGGCTTATCACCCGGCTTGAGGTAGGTCAGCCGGAATCCGTTTTCCTCGGTAACGGCGATGAACTGGATAAAATGCTCTTCCAGCATCGGGTGTTCGACTGAGCCGACTGTCACCTTGAGCAGGTCGCCGTCTCTTTCAACGGCCGGGACATGCTTTTCGGTAGCCGCATCAGTTGTATTGGCTGTCAGTTCTGTCATTGCTTCACCGCAGCACATGTTCGGGCAGCCGGCCTTGTTGAGCTGAAGTACCAGCTTGCCGCACTTCTTGCATTTGAAAACTCTGAATTCTGCCATGAGAATTACCTCCTGATTTCATTATGAATAAAATCCGGGATGAATTCAATGACGATTACTCGACGCTCTTCAGTGATTCCACCATTTCAATCAGATGCAGGCGGCGGTTCATGGAACGGTTGACAATCAGCCCGAAGAATATGGTCAGCAGCCAGGCCAGCACAAAACTGACCGGTTTCAGGCTGCGCCCGAACATGACATAGTTCATTTCCACCTGCCGCATGATGTAGTGATGCAGTACGTTGCCTAACGGCAGCCCGGCCAGGGCCCCGATGGCGGTAAGGAGATTATTTTCTTTATAAATATAGTTCTGGACTTCCCGCGGCCGGAAGCCGAGCACTTTCAGGGTGGCGATTTCCCGCTGCCGCTCGCTGATATTGACATTGGTCAGATTCCCCAGCACCACAAAAGCCAGTGACATGGAGGAAATGATCAGCACCCAGACCACGGCATCAATCCCTTTTACCATGGTACGGAAATTTTCCAGCGTAGCATCATTGAATTCAATCTCACTGATGCCGTCCAGACCGACAATCTCACGCTGCAGCTGTTTGCCGTCGGCTGCCGCTTTGATAAACAGAGTGTTTTCCCGCATATCCGTGCCGAAAACACTGCGGTAATAGGATTCAGTCATCAGCACATAATGATGGATATACATTTCCATTATGGCATTGACTTTCACTTCCCGGCGCACACCGTTCCGGCTTTCCAGCATGAATGTATCGCCCACGGCAAGATCAAAATTCTCGGCAAACTTCTCACTGATGATCACCCCGTCATCATCCGGAATGATTTCATGATGTCCGCGCCGGGTGCGCAGAAGATACACTTCTTCCATTTCAGCCCGGTCATCAAAGACCTGGGCAAAAACAGTCTCATCATGATTCGTACGGTCCCAGGCCTGGGCACTGTAGCTGCCGGCCAGCACGGCAAAAGCCACATCACCGCGCTCATTCATCTCTTTCTGCATTGCCAGGGCCTGTGAAGCGCTGAGATCACTGTTCAGCCGGGCAGCGCCGTCGGTTTTCATTAATTCATAAAACTGCAGGTCAACCATGGAATTGATTGAATCACGGACCCCGAAACCCGTCACCAGCAATGCACAGCAGCCGGCCACACCCAGTACCGTCATAACAAAGCGGCGCTTATAACGGATCAGGTTGCGGATGGTCACCTTACCGGTGAACGACAGCCGGTTCCAGAGGACGTTCAGATGCTCCAGCAGTGTCTTGCGGCCCATCTGCGGTGCTTTCGGCCGCATCAGCTGGGCCGGCACTTCAACCATGTCTGACTTGCATGCCTGCCAGGTTGTCCATTCCATAATAATCATGAAGATCACGGCAGTAATGCCGATCAGACCCCAAGGTATTTTCAGCTTCATGACCGGCAGGATATACATCATCCGCCAGGTATGGTAAATCACCGCGGGGAAGGTCGCAATGCCGACCACACAGCCCAGAACAATACCGATTCCGGTGGCCAGGCCGGCATAGACCAGATACTTGGAAGCGCACTGCAGGCGGGTATAGCCAAGGGCGCGCATGATACCGATCTGGCCCCGCTGTTCCGCCACCATCCTGGTCATGGTTGTCAGACAGACAAGCGCCGCTACCAGGATGAAGAAAACCGGGAAGATATTGGCAATGGCTTTCATCTGCTCCACGGTGCTGCGGTAGGTTGCGGTGGCATAGTGCTGTGTACGGTCCAGGACTGTCCAGCTGCCCTCGCCAAGGTCCTGGATATCCTGCAGCGCTTTGTCAAGATCTGCCCTTGCATCGTTGAGTTCCTGTTCGCCATCCAGCTTTTTGTCAGCCAGTTCCTGCTCACCATCGGCCAGCTGTCGGCGGGCATCTGCCAGTTTTTCCTGGTTTTCTGCCACTTCCTTCCAGCCGTCATCGATAGTTTTCTGCGCCTCTTCGATCTGGGCATGGAATTCCCGTTCACCGGCTTCCAGCTCCTCCCGGCCGGCTTTCAGTTCCGCTTCCCCATCAGCCAGTTCCTTACGGGCAGCGGCCAACCCGTCATTGATCTGCTGTTTTGAACTCTCCAGGTCACTGATGGCCTGGTCCAGATGATCAGGATCAACGCCCTGTGCGCGCAGCTGCTCCTCCGTTGTCCTGACGGTTTCATCCAGCCGGTTAACCAGTTTCGGCAGGGCAGCAATCAGGTCCCTCACTGTATGAATCTTTTCATCTTCAGGCAGATAATCATTCAGCTGCCGGTAAAGATCACGCAGCTGCTGCGGGTCGATTTCCAGGAGCGCTGCCAGGTCCAGATTCGGATCCATCTGATCCAGGGCTGCCATGGCACCGGACGCTTCCGCGGAGTTCAGTGCGGCATCAGCATTGCTGATCCGGGTTTCCGTTTCACGCCAGGCGGCCAGGATGTTCCCGGCGGTATTCCTTGGCAGCTCCGGGCACCATGAGGAAAGAACAGCCAGCACCTCTTCATTGGTTTCGGCCGGGATCCCCGCTTCCGCCATGGCTGACAGATATGCCCGCCATCTTTGGGCAGCGGCATTCTGCAGCACCGCCCGGTCGTTATTGATGCGGTTCCGCTGTTTCGTTATTTCGTTTTTGATTTCCCCCGGTGTATGGAGCTCTGTACCGGTAGCTTCTTCCAATGCGGCCAGGCTTTCCCTCAGACTGGGCAGAAGATCAATCAGCTCGTCCACGGTCATATCTTTCATGGCATCCGGCAGCTGATTCAACTGATTCAGCAATTCCTGCATGGCCGGGTCATGGACAACAGCCTGTATGCTTTTCAGGGCACTGAGGGCAGCCTGGGCTTCCTGCAGCTGCTGTATGCCATCATCGATGGCGGCCAGATTGGCAGTCATTTCCTTCTCAGCTTCCGCATAGGTTTTTTTGCCTGCCTCCAGTTCCTTCTCGCCGTCCTCTATTTTCTTCCGGGCCTCGTCCAGCTTGCTTTCCGCAGCAGCTTTCTGTTCGTCCAGTTCTTTCTGGCCGTCCTCCAGCTGTTTGATCCCGTCATCGAGCTGTTTCTGTCCGTCATCAATCTCCTGACGGGCATCGGCGATCTTCTGCTCTGCCTCGGCAATGGCGTCATTGAACTCCTGCAGACCATCCTCATATTCCGCCAGGCAGTCATTGTATTTCTCCATGGCTTCGGCCACGACCCGGTCCCGGCGCACATCAGCCTGGGTTTCCGCCAGCGTTTCAATCTTCTCCTTGACGGCCCCGTCATAGTCATCATAGGCATCCGAGAAAGAATCCATATCTGCCCCGGCAGCCGTCAGTACATTCATCTCCGTATAGTATTCCGGCACGAAGGTATCCTCCGTCACATACAGATAGGTACCGATGTACTGGTTGCTGAGGGTGCTGTTTTCCTTGGTCTGGTTCAGATAGACCGGGGTATCGATGGTTCCGACAATCGTCAGGGTGTCCGTTTTGAGCCAGTCCGCCAGATCATCTTCAGGACGATACAGTTTTACCGTACTGCCAAGCGAAAACCCCTGGATCAGCTCCGTGCCGTTTTCAGCCAGGGCTTCCCCTGCTCTTTCAGGCAGCCGGCCGGTGCGCAGGACAAAATGATTCACCCGCATGTCTTCTGACCAGGAATGAATCCGGGTAATGCTGTTGCGGCTGCCGCTGACCGCCGTCACATCCACAAACTTTGCGCCTTCGGCATCACGGACATCATCCAGCTGTCTGACTGCGTCAATATCCGCTTCATCGAAACCAAAGTCCGAGTATACCGTAATATCCTTCAAAGCATATGTGTCATCATACTGGTCCACACTGTAAGCCATAATGGTGGATACAGCCGAAACACCAACAAAAAAAGCCACACCGAGGGTGACAATCGCCGTCAGTGAAAAGAAGCGGCTGCGGGTCGCCCTGATCAGACGGAAAAGATCTCTCTGCTGGCTTCTGTTCATCCGGTCTCACCACTCAATGGATGCGATATCCTGCGGATGCTCATTGTATTCGGCGGAAACAATCCGGCCGCTTTTGACCCGGAAAACCCGGTCACCCATCGGGCAAAGGGCCAGGTTGTGGGTAATGATGATCACAGTCATGCCGTGCGTCCGGCAGGTATCCTGCAGCAGCTGCAGAATCTGTTTGCCGGTTACATAATCAAGCGCCCCGGTCGGCTCATCGCACAGCAGCAGTTTCGGGTTTTTGGCCAGGGCCCGGGCAATGGCCACCCGCTGCTGTTCCCCGCCGGAAAGCTGGGAAGGAAAATTATTCATCCGCTCCCGGAGCCCGACCTGCTCGAGGGTCGTCACAACATCCAGCGGGTCCCGGGAGATCTCTGTTGCCAGTTCGACGTTTTCCTTCGCGGTCAGATTCTGCACGAGATTATAGAACTGGAAGACAAAGCCGATATCAAAGCGGCGGTAATCCGTCAGTTCTTTTTCATCCATCTCATCAATCCTCACCCCGTCAACTTCGATTTCCCCGCCAGTGCACTGATCCATGCCGCCGAGGATATTCAGGATAGTGCTCTTGCCGGCCCCGCTGGCTCCGGCAATCACAACAAATTCCCCTTTTTCAACGGAAAAATTGACGCCGTCCAGCGCCCTGATATCAACTTCACCGACGTGATACGTCTTGATAACATTACGGAATTCGATATAACTCATAGGCAGATTCTATTGTAACAGGAAAAAAGAAAGGCCGGAATATCCGGCCGCAGCTCATTACTTTCTCAGGCCAAGTCTCTTGACCAGTTCACGGTAACGGTTGACATCATTCTTCTTCAGGTATTCCATCAGATTTCTTCTTTTACCAACCATCTTCATCAGACCGCGGGAAGAAGCGTAATCCTTTTTGTGAGCCTTCAGATGTTCTGTCAGCAGGTTGATCTGCTTTGTCAGCATGGCGACCTGTACTTCAACGGAGCCTGTATCACCCTCGAAACGGGCGAAGTCCTTAATGATCTGCTGCTTTGTCTCTTTGTCGAGCATTTTCTTTTTCCTCCTTATTCAACAGTCCTTCCGGTCCGAGTAAGCCGCCGAGGATGCGGCAAACCCAGGCTGAAAGCCTTTATATATTATCATTCACCGGCCTGCGGTGCAAGCGTGTTTTCTGTCTCCGGCAGAAATTCCACAAGAATCGAATTCAGCAGCGGGAAACCGGCATCTGTACAGGCCAGCCGGCCGCCGTTATCTGCCAGCAGTCCCTCTGCCTTCATGCGGCCGATCACTTCCCCGTAGACATCGTGCAGATCCCTGCCGAAGCGGCAGGTAAAATCTGCTTCGGAAATGCCGTTTTTCAGCCGCAGTCCCATCATGATCATCTCGAACATCATGTCTTCTTCCGACAGGACAAGTTCGTCACGGGCCAGCGGATTGGCCAGATAAGCTGACAGCCTTGCCGGCATATCATAGCGGATATTCCCTTCTTTGCCGGAAGCTCCGCAGGAGATCCCTGTGAAGTCCTCATAATGCCAATACACCAGATTGTGGCGTGATTCCCTGCCGGGCCGGGCAAAGTTGGATATTTCGTACTGCTCATATCCGTATTCCGGCAGAGTCCGGCAGATCCATTCATACATGTCGGCTTCAGTATCCTCATCCAGCGGTTCGATGCCCCGCCGGCCGAAAACCGTATCCGGTTCCACTGTCAGGCTGTACAGCGACAGATGATCCGGGCTGATTTCCAGAGCCCTGTGTAAACTGTCCTGCAGGGAGGCCATGGTCTGGCCGGGCAGGCTGTACATGAGATCCAGCGATATGTTGTCAATACCGCGGCTCCGCAGGCAGGCAGCTGCCAGTTCTACATCCTGCGGCGTATGATGGCGGTTGAGTTTCTGCAGCAGAGTTTCATCCGCCGTCTGAAAACCGAGACTGGCCCGGTTGATGCCATGTCTCCGCATCAGTCCCGCTTTCTCGTCCGTCAGTGTTTCCGGATTGATTTCAATCGTATACTCTTCTGTATCACGGCAGTACGGATCCAGCAGACCCAGCAGTTCATCAAGCAGATCCGGGTCCAGGCTGGTCGGGGTGCCGCCGCCGATATAGATCGTTTTCAGCGGTCCGATCTCTGTTTCGCCCAGCTGTTTTTTCACAGCCTGAAGCCAGGCCAGAGCCGTTTCCCGGCGATAGACCTCGTGGCAGAAATCGCAGTAGTAACAGATTGTCCGGCAGAACGGCACGTGCAGGTAAAGGGCCTGCGGCCTATTTGCGGCGGCTGTCATCATCCATGGAAAGCACGGCCATGAACGCTTCCTGCGGGATGACAACAGACCCGACTGCCTTCATGCGCTTTTTTCCTTCCTTCTGCTTTTCCAGCAGTTTCTTCTTCCGGGAGATATCGCCGCCATAGCACT
>JAFRHT010000097.1 GCA_017433125.1 Solobacterium sp. | reverse complement strand
TCACCCCGGCCAGCCAGACCAGTGCAAACGAAAAAACGGTAATCCCGATAAAGGGAACAGACAGCACATTCATTGTCTTTCTCCCCAGGGAATCCGCTGATCCCCTTTGACGAGATAGGCTTCGTCAGCAATCTCCGCCAGCGGGCTGTCACTGTAAGAATCCGAATAGAACTGTTCGATCTTCCCATCCGGATACATTTCATAAAACCGCCGGACTTTTTCCTTTCCGTGACAGTTGGGGCCGCAGCTGCCGGTCTGCCAGTTGACTTCACTGGCCATGGCGTAACGGATACCGATTGCCTCACAGAACGGCCGGATCACAAATTCAGGGGATGCTGAAATCACCAGGTCATCAGGTCTTTGCTGTTCGTAATACCATGACTTGATGTTTTTCTTATGGGACTGTATGAATTCTGCCACAATCCGGTCCATATCCCCGGCATATGAAAACATGCGGTACATGTTCCTTTTGAACGTCATCTTCGGCACAATATGCAGACCGTAAAGCAGCCCCAGGACAGCCGTCCGCGGCAGGTTCCGCAGCGTTGCCGGATAATGCGTCCACAGGTACTTTACAAGGTCCGCTGTTGAATCACCTTTGTAGATTGTATTGTCAAAATCATAAACATTCATATCGGTTCTCTGTCGGTTAATCTACTGCCCTATTCTATCAGAAGAACAGACTTTGGAGTATACGTCTTAATTTTCATGTTCCCCGAATACTGTTATAATGTAGCGTATGGCAAAAGCAAAGAAACGAAAACTGAAAAGAGAATCATTATTATTTGTTATAGTGCTCCTTCTTCTGGCCGTTCTGATTGCAGTGGTGACTGCCGTCCGGCAGCGCCCCGATGAACCAGAGCCCACGCCTGAACCGACCCCGGAAACCGTAGTTGTCACGCCGACGCCGGTACCGGAAACACCGGCCCCGGCACCCGAAGCATTCGTCTTCCCGTATGAAGTGACAGCTTATGAACATGAGCCTGACAATACATCCGGCTATGCTTCCAGCTGGGGCACGGAAGTACGGACCGGCTATGTCACCCCGACATTCTCCTACAACGAGATTTCGATCGACACCGGCGGTGAGGGCGTCGGCCTGGAATCCGGTTCCGTGTACCGTGACGGCATACCGTTTATCAGCGGCACCACAGTGACTGTACGCTTTAACGCCTACGCTTCCATCAACCGGAATATCAGGGTGGCAGCAGTCATTGCCGATCAGAATGCCCTGTATACGGAAACCCCGTTTGCCATTACCACGGAAAACCAGTCCTATGAAATGTCCTTCCCGTGCCGCGGCGGAACCGTCTGGAACGGCCGGATTGCCTTCCAGGTCGGCTATGACGGTCCGCATACACTGGATAACAATACGGTTGTCCTGAGCAATATCCGTATCTCTTCTTCGGCGGGTGACCAGGGCGTCCGGATCAACCACCTCGGTTATCTGACCTACGGACAGAAGCGCTGCACCTTCCCGTATAATGTCGGCGATGCCTTTGACATCATCAATGCCGACACCAGGGAAACCGTCTATACCGGGGCCGTCGTATACGGCGTCAATGATGAAACGACCGGGGAAAATAACTACTACGGTGATTTCTCTGCGGTTACCGTCCCGGGCTCCTATTACGTCCTGGCACAGACCGGTATCGTCTCTCCGGTCTTCACCATCAGCGAAAACCCGTATGATGATCTGCGCAGCAGCCTGCTGCGGATGATCAGCCTGCAGCGGTGCGGACAGGCGCTCGATGCGTCCTGGGCCGGCAATCTCGCCCACAGTGAATGCCATACAACCGAAGCCAATGCCTGGCAGACACAGATTTACAAGGATGTGTCCGGCGGCTGGCACGATGCCGGGGATTATGGCCGTTACATGAAGACCGGGGCAAAAGCCGCGAGTGATCTGCTTTGGGCCTATATTCTGAATCCGTCTGCCTGCAGCGACTACACTGCCGGCCCGGATTCCGGCAACGGTATTCCGGATGTACTTGATGAAGCCAGATTTGAACTGGAATGGATGCTTAAGATGCAGTCGGATTACAAAGGTGTCTACACCAAGGCAGTTACACCGTCCTTCGCTGAATTCGTTGATCCGGCAGAAGACATTCAGCCGATGATCCTGATTGATCCGGAAACAACCTCCACGGCCACCTTTGCCGGAACGATGGCAACTGCAGCCCTGGTCTACAAGGATATTGATCCGGCCTTTGCCGAACGGTGTCTGAGCGCCGCCAAAACGGCGGATGAATTTCTGGACGATCATCCGGAAAATGTGGTTGTGCTGAACCCGGATTCCGTCCATGCCGGGGCATATCTCGATGAAACCGACCAGGATGCACGCTTCTATGCCAAGAGTGCGCTCTACGCGGCAACCGGTGATAAAAAGTATCTGAAAGCCGCCAGGGAACTTTATAACAAGAATCCGAAGAATGCCAACGGACTCTCATGGCAGACACAGGGTGCCTACGGCAAGTTCATCCTGCTGGCAACCGGAACCCTCAGGGATGATGACAGAGAATTCTATAACAATATGATGGATTCCCTGGAGGGCGAAGCCAACGGTCTGCTCAGCCGGGTGGAAACGAATTCCTATAACAGTTCCCTCTATGACTACGGCTGGGGCAGCAACGGCACAATCGCCGAAAACGGCATGATCCTCTCCATGGCATACCGGATGACCGGCAACACCGCATACCAGCAGGCTGCCATCGAACAGGTCAATTACCTGCTCGGCAAGAACTGCCTGAATATCTGCTTCGTTTCCGGCTTCGGCAACTATTATCCGCACCACGTACACAGCCGGATCGCTTCCGCCAGAGGGGTGGAACTGCACGGTGCCCTGGTCGGCGGCTCCGACATGTTCCGGGAAGATCCGGTCATGGAAGGCATGCCATGGAACACACCTGCCGCAAAGTTCTATTCCGATACCCTGGAAAGCTATTCGACAAATGAAATCACCGTCTATTGGAACAGTGCCTTCATCGCCCTGCTCAATGCGGTAACCAGATAACAAAAGGACTGTCTGCACAGCTGCATCAGCAATCAGACAGTCCTTTTATCATTCAGAAAAGCACCTGGTTCTTGGCAGCATTGATCCGCCTGACAGGAGTGTCAAGCAGCCGGCTGACTGTCCCGCACACCGCCAGGCCCCGGATCAGCGGCCCATATTTTCCGAGTTCCATGCCCTTTAGTATGAACTGCGGCGGAAGACCGTAGTCGCCCGTTCCGGCAGCGGGTTATGTGTGCCGGTTGTCCGGAAAGAAGGAAACGAAAAAAAGTGATGCACATACATCATGATCAACACGATGCCTTTCAGAAAGGAATTTGTTTCCCTGCTGAATTACGGCAGTCTTGTTGCCATTTCAGCCTGTTTCTCACTTTTCAGCTTATCTTTATGCTTTTTTTGCAGTTCCGAATACCTTGACGATGAAACTCATGCACAGGAAATTAACCGGCACATAGATCGGCAGCGCAAACAGTTTTGCCCACATTTCCGGGGCATGGGCCAGATCAACCACAAGAATTACCATCAGAGCCGAAATCAGCATACCCGGCACATAACTGAGCGGGAATGTAACAGCGCTCTTGAGCGACGGCTTCTGGTGATATGTGAAATGCATATTCATGAAGTAGGAAAAAACCATGGCCAGGGCATCGCCCAGCAGGCTGGCGACACCTACCTGAAACCCCAGTTTAACAAACAGCATATACAGTGCCTGCGCATTGAATGTATTAATGAAGCCGATAATACCAAACGACAGGAACTGCTTATTGAAAAATTTCTCTTTTATCTTCTGCAGCATAATTGTCTTCTTTCAAAACATGTAACATCATACAGGATAAGCATCGGAAAGATCAACTATTCTTCCCGCCGTTTCAGGCCATAACCCCAGAATGATCCGTCATTGGCATAAATTGCCTCACAGGCATATGCTTCCGGGTCAATGCCGTCCATGCACTGATCCAGTCCTTCTTTTCCGTAATAGAGTTTCTGCCACCCTTCCAGATCCTGCGGGACAACATAGTCACACGGCAGTTCAGGATCCTTGCCGGCCAGACAGCCTGTTTCCGCTTCCGGTTCGGCAGTTGTCTCGGGAGTATCTGTGACCGGGGCTTCGGTCTCGTCAACGACATCCAGCACGACGACATATATCTCCACTTCGGTCACATTGCTGGAAGTATCCCGGCTGACCAGCGTTGGATAATACTCGCCGGCCTTGTTGTAGTTGACGGTTCCGACCAATTCCACCGAGCAGAGCCCGTCCACGTCATCATAGGCCGTGATATTTGAGAAGTCGATCGGCTTGCCGAGGGTTGTCGTGAACTCATAGGTGTTTACATAGATATATGGAGGAATATCATCATCAACATCCACCGGCTTGATGCCGATCCGCAGACCGTTGTAGCAGCCAGACATAAAAAACAGGATGCTGAAGGAGAGAATTGCTGTTTTCCATCTGTTCTGTCTCATTCCTGTTCCTCACTGTTTTCCACTATTACTTCTTTTTCCAGCAGGGCCACCTTCT
>JAFRHT010000096.1 GCA_017433125.1 Solobacterium sp. | reverse complement strand
CTGAAGAAAGAATACCCTCTTTCTGCCCTGCTGTCAATACTGTTTTCAATGTTTTTTTGTCCCGGAAACCGGCCCTGCGTGTTCTCCTGAATGTTCCGTCGCCATTTTACGGATAAAAAAGGCCTTCTGTCAGCGAAGGCCTTCCCTTTTTTTGCATATCACAATACATCCGTCATGGACCGCACACTCAATGCCAGGGTTGAGAAGTTGTGCAGGTACGCTGTGGTTGACGGCGGCAGAATACCCAGCACGCCCAGCAGAATCAGTACCGAGTTAAACGACAGGATAAACCGGTAATTGCTGTTGATGCGGGCCGTCAGAGCTGTACTCAGCCGGCAGAGTGTCACCAGTTCCTCAAGATTGCTTTCCGGCACCGTGATATCGGCGATTTCCCTGGCTATGGCCGCCCCGTTGGAAACTGCTACGGCAACTTCTGCCTGGGACAATGCCGGCGTGTCATTGATGCCGTCGCCGATCATGATGACCCGGCTTCCGCCCTGCTGCTCCGCTTTCACAAACGCCGCCTTATCTTCCGGCAGAACTTCAGAATGATATTCATCCACACCGACCAGCCCCGCCACTGCCCGGGCAGTTCGTTCACTGTCCCCGGTCATCATGACCTGCCGGCTGACCCCGAGTTTCCGCAGTTTTCCTATTACTGCGGGTGCTTCTGTACGAATCGGGTCCTCAATGCAGATGACTGCGCACAGTCTGCCGTCCATCGCCATATAAAGATGGGAATAATTCTCCGGCAGGGCATTGAACTTCTTTTTCTCCCGGGCCGGAACTGTGCAGCCCTCATCTTCAAAGACAAAATGATAACTGCCGATCAGCACCCGATTGCCGTCGATGTGGCTGACGATTCCATGCGCCACCACATATTCCACCCGGGTGTGCCGCTCTTCATGGAACAGGCTTCGGCGGGCCGCCTCATTGACAACTGCGTTGGCAATGGAATGCGGATAATGCTCCTCCAGGCAGGCAGCCAGCCGCAGCATTTCCGTTTCATCGCTTTTGCCGGACGGAATCACTGCCGCGACCCGCGGGGTGGAATAGGTCAGGGTGCCGGTCTTGTCATAGACAATTGTCCCGGCTTCAGCGACTGTTTCAAGAAATTTCCCGCCTCTGACACTGATGCCGTAATTACTGGCTTCCCGCATGCCGGAGAGTACCGCAATCGGAATAGACAGCTTCAAAGCACAGCTGTAATCCACCATCAGGATGGACAGTGCCTTGGCCGCGCTGCGGGTCAGCAGATACGTCAGCAGGGTGCCGCCAAGGCTCCACGGCACCAGCCGGTCAGCCAGGGCAGCTGCCCGGTTTTCGGAATCGGATTTGAGTTTCTCGGATTCTTCGATCATCTCGACAATCCGGTCATAGCGTCCCGCCCCGGCCGTGTTCTTGACGGTGATGGTGATTTCCCCTTCTTCGATCACTGTGCCGGCATAGACATAGGCACCTTCTTCCTTGCGCACCGGCAGGGATTCCCCGGTCAGTGATGCCTGGTTTACACTGGCTTCCCCTGCTGAAACGATGCCGTCCAGCGGAATCGTATTGCTGGTCCGCACGACAATCATATCACCGGCGCGGATCTCACTGACCGGCACCAGCATTTCCTGCCCTTCAGCTGTTTTCAGCCAGACTTTATCAATATTCAGGGACATGCTCCGGGCCAGGTCATCTACGGTTTTCTTGTGTGTCCATTCTTCAAGGATTTCCGACAGGCCCAGCAGGAAAATCACATTGCCGGCGGTATCGAAATCCCCTCTCAGCATGGAAACGCCGATCGTTGCCGCATCCAGTACCGGCACCTGGATATGGCCTGACGCCAGTACCGCAAGCCCATCCTTCAGAAACCGTACCGCCTTGACCGCCGTAATGATACTGCGCAGGCCGGCCGGCAGGAAAACAAGATTCAAAACCCTTCTGGCCGCATGGAGGATCACTTTATCCTCGAATTCATGAGCCAGCACCCTGCCGGTTTTCTCCGGCACCAGATCACGGTTTTCTTCATAGCAGAAAGAAGACAGAGCCTGGATCACATCCGCCCTGTCCCCCCGGTAGCGGATAACGGCATCCGCGGTTCTTTCGTAAACCGCGGCGTCGGTGATGAAATCAAAAGATTTCAGATAGTACTCAAGGATATCTGCCTGATCCAGAGTCATATGACCCTGAATCATATGCACACGGAGACGGCCTATGCTTTCATGTAATATTCTACATTTCATGGCACTGTATCCGTTCCTGTTCAGTTCTTCCCGCTGTCTTCTTTTTCTTCCAGGAGCGCCCGGGCGTCCTCGATCATCCGTTCTTCCTTCTCGGCATATCTTCTGTCATTGATATTCTTCGCATCTTCGCTGATATCCAGGCAGTTCTCCCGCACGGTTGTATATGTCTTTGCCACACAGTCATAACCGCGCATGACAGCAGCCGTCACATGTGTATATACCTTCTTGGCATCTTCACTGCTCAGAATTTTCACGCCGGCTGTACCCAGCAGAATACCGCACCCGATCAGTCTCGCCTTCATCCAGTTCATATATATACCTCCTGATTTATGCATAAATTATATCTTTCACAACGCCTGCGGGCCGTGGCCAAAAATGCCTTCCAAAAAGAAAAATAAAAAATCCGTATAACAATGTTATACGGCTTACATTCGGCTTTCATGAAACTCTTTGCAAGGGTATGCGGAAGCCCTTTACCGGCCGCCGTACAAGGTCCGCCGCAGCTTGTGCAGATTGCGGAAAAAGCCGTGCCGGAACATATCGAGCACTACGTCAAGTGTGTCCCAGGTTACTCTCCGGGAGAACATGAACAGCATGCGAACCGGTGCCTCAAAGACCATGGAACCCTCCACGTGGCGCCACTTGTCACGCTTCAGGATATGCCGGATCAGGCGGTGCAGACGGCGGCCAAGCCCGGTGACAGCCAGGTCGTCAACCGTGGTGTCAACATCAAAATCCTGCCGGTGCCAGCGGGGCACCGGATGCCCGACAAGCTGCTCGAACGCGATTCTGTCGACAGCCACGCTGCCGTCTTCATACCGGATATAATCTTCTGCCAGCCGGCTGAACGGATCCGTAATCCCGGCAAGCTCAAGGCTGGCCTGCAGGCAGACTTCAGCTGCGGAGGCACAGGCCGCAAAGGTGTATGTGCCCGCTTCGATTGCCCAGTCTTTTCTCTGCACATCATAATAGGCCAGATCCGCAAGCGGGATCCGGACGATCACTTCCCCGCTTTCCTGCGGCTTCAGGTCAACCGCCGCAAAGCCCTTCAGTTCCCGCTGCGGCCGGACGATCCTGCTTTCCGGCAGACCGGCATAGATCTGGACAATTTCCCGGCCGGGCCTGTCCCCGGTATTGGTCAGCTGCACGGTAACCAGTACGGCATCTTCTTCCTGCCGCACATCCATCCTGTCATAGCGGAATACCGTATACGAAAGCCCATAGCCAAACGGATAGCATACCGGCACCTGCATGGTTGTGTAGTAACGGTAGCCGCTGAAAACAGCCTCCCGGTATTCGGCCATATGCAGATCATCGTCAAAGTACCGGTAACATGGTGTATCCGTCAGTTTCACCGGCCAGGTTTCCGCCAGCCGGCCGGAAGGATTCACCTTCCCGCCCAGCAGATTGACAGTGGCCGCCCCGCCCTGACAGCCGGACAAGCCCATGTACAGCAGCCCTTTCACCTGGTGCAGCCACGGCATTTCCACCGGGGCGCCGCACTGCAGGACAACCACAATATTCGGGTTGACTTTGGCCAGTTCCCCGATCAGGTAATTCTGATTCTCCGGCATGGACATGTCCCTGCGGTCGTAGCCTTCCGCCTCATAGCGGTCCGGCAGTCCGGCAACGACAATCACAGTGTCCGCTGCCTTTGCCGCAAGCAGAGCCTGCTGCACGAGCACCAGGTCACTGATGTCCAGTTCCGGGTGATACCCTTCCGCATAGGTAAAGTCATATCCGGCCGCTTCCATGGCCGCATGGATCGAGTCAGTATCAATGGCATTAACCCTGCTGGAACCGGTTCCCTGATAGCGCGGATGTTTGGCAAAAGCCCCGACCAGGGCAATGCCGGCCGTCTTCTTCAACGGCAGGATATCCTCGTTTTTCAGCAGGACCGCAGACTTTTCCGCAGCCTGGCGGGCAAAGTCAAGATGCGCCTTCAGATCGTATTCTGTTTTTTCTTCCGGGTGCAGGGCCTGCAGGCCTGCTTTGAGGCAGGCCAGGTTCTCCCTGACTTCCGCTTCCGTTATCCTTTTTTCCGCAAGTGCTTTTTTCAGCCGGACAGCGACGCCCCTGTGCCCGCCCGGCATCTGCAGGTTCAGGCCGTTTTTTACACTGACTGCCGGATCGTGCACAGCCCCCCAGTCAGAGACAAAGATACCCTTGTATCCCCATTTGGCCCGGGCCAGATCCTTCAGCAGGTAACGGTTTTCCGTGCAGTGGGTACCATTCAGCTTGTTGTACGCAGCCATGACCGACCAGGGCTTTGCGGTTTTCATGACCCGCTCAAACTGCCGCAGGTACAGCTCATGCAGGGTTCTTTCGTCAACGATGCTGTCCTGAACCAGCCGGCCTTTTTCACGTGAATTGGCTGCGTAGTGCTTGAGCGAAGTTCCGATGCCGTGTGCCTGTACGCCGTTAATATAGGCAATGGCGAGTTCGGAAGAAAGGATGGGATCCTCGGAGTAATACTCGAAATTCCGCCCGCACAGCGGACTGCGCTTGTGATTGACACCAGGCCCCAGCAGCACATCCACGCCTTCTTCCAGGCAGTCCAGGGCCAGCATTTCACCCTGCGCTTTCAGCAGATCACGGTCAAAGGAACAGGCGATCAGCGAAGCCGCCGGATAGCAGACTGCTTCCTTGGACGGCAGAAAGCCGATCCCCGTTTCCTGCTCGATCCGCAGACCGTTCGGACCATCGGAAAGCACCAGCGAGCGGAGACCGCTGCCGGGATCTTTCAATGTATGCCAGTTGTCCTGACCGCAGAACAGCCGCAATGATTTCTCATCCAGTTCGTCAGCCATTCTGTTTCAGATATTCCTTCAGATTCTGATTGATCCGTCCATACAGGGAAATCAGCTGCAGGACTTCCTGCTCACTCAGCTGATCCAGACAGATCCTGCCGAGATCCTGCAAAGCCGTATCGATATCATCGGAAAGCTCATTGGTTTCGTTGACTTTCATGCAGGCGCTCATGCTGCGGCCGGCCGGGTCAATATGGGTTTCGATCAGGTCCCGGGAAGACAGCTTCTGCATGCTTGAAAGGACCAGGACCTGCGGGATGCCGGTGAAATCCGAGATTTCCTTCTGGGTTTTCACCATCCCGGCCTCACGGATACTGACGTATACTTTTACATCCCGGAGGTCCAGATCGTGTTTCATGGCCGCCGCGTTGAGCAGCTTGTCAAACGCCTTGTTCAGGTAATAGGCCGTTGTGATGATGTTGTCCCGTTTTTCCGTGCTGAAGTAGACCGGTACGCCTTCCTCGCCGAGCTTTTTCGTCCCCGGCATGAGCGGGATGACCGCATCGTCACTTGCGGCCGCCACCAGGAAACTGGCAATTTCCGGTCTGACCCTGCGGTATTCCTCTTCACTGAGCACATTGCGGTAAAACCGGTCATAGTACTGATAGATACTGGTCTTCATCTTGACGATGTTGGAAAACTTCATGCTCTGGGCCACCAGCGATCCTTCGGTCTTGACGTAGTAATAGACCGGTACCTGCAGGGCCGCAACCGTATTGACATGCATGAGATAGTCCAGGTTGAAAATGAAATCCTCGCACCAGCGCAGTTCCCGGTTCATGCGCAGATGGTATTCCTCGATGATGTCCCGCCGGTAGAGCTTGTTCCAGAGCACTCCGTAGTAGTAGTCAGACGGGCTCTCCATCATATACTCGGCATAGTCCAGCCGGCTCATCACCGCTTCATTCAGAATGCTTCCCTTGTGGGCAACGTTCTCGCCGACGACGCGGTAGAAATCCCCCACCACCAGATCGCAGTTTTTTTCCTCCATGGTCCGCACCAGCAGCTTGGTGGAGTCCGTGGGAATCCAGTCATCCGCGTCCAGGAACTGCACATATTTCCCTGCTGCCAAATCCAGGGCCTGGTTGCGGGTTTCCGAAACCCCGCCGTTGGGCTTGTGAATGACCCGGACCCTGTCATCTGCGGCCGCAATGTCATCCAGGATCGCCGGGGTGCTGTCCTGGCTGCCGTCATCCACCAGGATCAGTTCCAGGTCCCGGTATTCCTGGTTCAGGACGCTGTCCACGCAGCGCCTGATATCTTTTTCCGCGTTGTATACGGGAATGATCACACTTACTGTCGGCATATATTTTTCTCTCTTTCTGTCATATCATACCGCGGTTGACACCGACTTACAAAAAAAGATCCGGGGTTTATTCCCCGGATCCTTCTTCAAATCAGTTGTGCGGCACTCAGTCGTACAGATCGTCATGGATCCGCTTGTAGGCCAGTTTATCGATCATGTCCCAGGCCCAGTCAACTGCCTTGCGGGCCTGCACACATGTGTAGTCGCTCAGATACTTCTTTGCGGCTTCCGGATCGGTTTCGGCAATCTTCTTGTAGGCAGCCTCCACAGCCGGCAGTTCCTTGTCCCAGACAGCTTCAACTTCCTTGATGGATTCAGCGATCGGGCCATGGGCAAAGCCGTAGTTCAGATCCGTGAAGTACTGGACATTCTTGAATGCCCACCAGGCCTTGGTCGGGTCAAACTTCATCTCGCCCTCGCCGACATCGAAGTGCGCCAGCTTGGCAGTACGCACATCCTGGTGCTCATAGCCCTGCGGGACTTCCTGCAGCGCCACACCGAACCACGGTGTATACGGGTTCAGGCACGGCTTCGGCATGGCCCGGAACATCTTGGTCAGGTTGATGTCCTCATCGAATTCGAAGATCGTGCTTTCCACGGTCATGTTGTTGCACAGCGGGCAGGCGGTATTGAAGTTCTTGTGCGGGTTGTCCCTGCCGCCATTGGTGGTGTCATCATCGGTTCCTTCAAAGTGGGATCTCAGCACAGCCTTGGCATCGTCCCGGCTGTACTTTCTGGTTGCCTTCATGGAAAAGATGCGGTTGTCTTTGTCCGGCAGATCATTGCCAGTCAGGATCTTCCAGGCACCTTTCGATCTTCTGACGCAGCCGTCCTTGTCCGGTCCGTCCTGATAGGCAGCAGTGAAGTCAAAGTCACTCCAGTCACCTTCCTTGGCCGGCTTGTACCAGCCATGTTCAATGGCATACGGCACCAGGTTCTTCGTATAACGGAAGTTGTCCGGATCGTTGAAGTCAATCTCATGAATCGTGAAGTGGTTCGGGATGAAGTAGATTTCATCATCACCGATTCTTCTGGCAACGCAGTTGAAGCCCTTCGGAATGGAAACAACCCAGGCCTCGTCCTTGTCGGCGATATGGTAGGAACGGCTGGAAACATAACCATACTTCTCGACCAGTTCCATGGCCACTTCGACACCGTGTCTGGCACTGGTGGCCCGTTCGGCAATCAGGGTCCGCATGGCATAGCCAAGACCGTAGTTTTCGCGGTTGTCTGTCTTGATATCATAGATATCCTTGCAGGGCTTGCAGGAATTGGATGCGACCGCCACACCATGCTCATTCAGGAAGCAGTCAGCGAAGGAGATGCCGCCCTTGCACTTGATCTGCGACCAGAGATAGGCATTGGTTACCGGAACCTGCGGAATGATGGCCTTGCCGTCCTCAAAGACGACCATTTCCCCTTCCTTGTGTTCCTTGCGCGGGACCAGATGCGTCTGGACATAGACATCGGTGTCATCTTCATTGTGCGCCATGATGACCTTGCCGGTAACAGAAGCGGCCTTGCCGAAGATGACTGTACTGCAGTCACCGCGGTCAACGTCGAGATGATTATGATAAATATCTGTCATTTTTCTTCCTCCTGATTTCCTTCTTTATATTTTTATTATCCCTGTCCGCCGTTTACCATGTCAATGCAGTTTTCACTGAAAAGAGCCCGTTTCCGGGCTCTGATTTCAGTTATTGGCACAATAGCGGTACCCGCGGCCCCAGAGGGATTTGATCAGGCTGGGATGCGCGGGATCCGGCTCGATTTTCTCCCGGATGTGGCGCAGATGTACAGCGATGATGCCGCTGCAGTCAAACGGTTCTGACTGCCATACCTGCTGGTAGATTTCTTCCGCGGTAAACACCGTGTCTGGATTGTTTTTCAGGAAAGCCATGATACCCCATTCCTTCGGTGTCAGGTAGACGGTCCGGCCGTTGGCTTTAACGGATTTGTCATGTTCATTCATCTGTAATGCCATATTCATTTCTCCCTTTTTTCCAGATATTCCTGCAGGCTCATCGGTTCTTCATACCGCTGGTCGTATATCTGAATGGATACATACGGTTCCAGCTGGATCAATTCCGCTTCACTCAGCAGATGATCATGCAGGTAATAGAACAGGCGCTGTGTATACTTCCAGTTTTCGCGGCTGTTCTTGCCGTAGATTTCCAGGGCGGACGCGTAACCTTCATATGTGGATCGCCGGTAGAATTCATCGATGGCTTCGCCCCGGATTTCTTCCAGTATGGCAATAGCCGGGGCATATTCATCGATCCGGTCTGCCGGGATATCCAGGTCGAAGCTAATATCCACTCCTTCTGACCAGTCAGTGTTCATATCCTGCCGGCGGCCGAGATCATCCCGTTCGACCCTGGCGTTGTAATTGTAGACAATGTACTTCCCTTCCGGCAGTTCATGCCGGTCGGCGATGCCGAAGCCCCGGGTTGCCCAGCCGGCATAGCCAAGCCCCAATGTGAGGATTGTCCCGGCCGCAAAAGCTGCCAGGTATTTCGGTTCCAGTCTGATCTTGCGGCGGTAGACAAAGGTTGCTACAACGTAGATGAACAGCAGCAGGATGTAGAAGATCAGGTTTCTGCGGATCGTACCGGCCCGGACGGATTCGAAACCGAACACCATCAGGATGCCCAGGCAGTAGATGTTAATGATAAACGGATAGGACATCAGGTTGTCTGAAAGCTGTTCCGCCCGTTCAGCCTTGCGCTCGATAAAGTTCTTTTTCAGTCCCCACAGGGCCAGCAGTGTATACCCGGCCGCGGCGCCCATGTACCCCACGGGCAAGGAAGGCAATGTTTTGTGCTGAATCGCATCGGTCACTTCGCTGAACGCACGGGCATTCATGTACAGCGGCGACAGCCAGGCACCCGGGGCGGAGCGGAATGCGTCCACGTTGTAGCCGGCAATCAGACTGTTGATGCAGTTGCCGAAGACAACATATACCAGCAGGGCCAGACAGGTATAAGCTCCCATCATGACAATGCCGTCAAAGGAATTGTTGGCGATCAGGTACAGGAAGCTGTTGATGATCAGCATTTCCAGTATGAACAGGCCGCCCAGCAGCAGGATATATGCGTAATTGAGGCTTCTGACTGTAGCGTGGGCAAACAGCACCCAGACCGCCCCGGTGGTCAGCGCATAGCATCCGAACAGCACACAGAACATGAAGACCAGATTGGTAACCAGCTGTTCCTTACGGCTGACCGGCAGCGCGAAATACAGGTCCGTGCTGCGCCGGCTGTGAACGAAGGCAAACTGCAGCACCGGCAGGCAGAAGGTCATGATCACGCTGAGGATCAGGGAAATGACAAACGAGGTTGTGGCCGTGTACACATCTGCACGCGCATTGCCGGCGTCTATATACGGGGCGAGGGAAATGCCCAGATAGATCGCGAAGAAGAAGACAACCGCGACTTTTCTGTTTTTCAGCAGATAACTGAAATACTTCTTATTCATATCTTGTTCCTCTGCTTTCCAGTTCATAAATGAACAGCTCTTCGAAGTTGACGGGCAGGACATCAAGGATTACCGGGTGCAGGGTGTTAAGGGCATCCGTGACCTCCTCCTGAGACCCGCGGATGACCAGGTTGTAGACCCGGCCCTGCTTTTCCCTGTGCAGGATATCCAGGCCGCTGAAGGCATTCTCCGGCAGTTCTTCCGTAAACGCCGCCTGATATTTATTGATCTGTTCCTTGGACTGCAGCAGGTCACCATAGCTGATGATCCGGCCGTCTTCCAGGATGCCGTAGGAGTCGCAGATATCTTCCAGTTCCTTCAGGTTATGGCTGGAGATGATCACCGATACATGCTCATCCTCAATAAGATCGGTCAGAGCTTTCTTGAACCGCAGGCGGGCCAGCGGCTCCAGACCGTCATAGGCTTCGTCCAGCAGGATCAGTTCCGGCTTTATGGACAGGGCAAACAGCAGCGATACCCGCCGCTTCATGCCCTTGGAGAGATTCGGTACGCTCATCTTCGGATCAAGTTCAAACATGTCCAGGTATTTCCGGTAAGCTTCCTCGTCAAAGTCATACATGGATGTGTAGAGCAGCTTCAGCGAATCGATTGTGCTGCCCAGCGGATAGTACTGCTCATCCGAGACAAAGGCAATCCTGCCCCGGGCAGCTGCGTCTGTATATGTATCCTGATCATTGAGGGTGATTGTGCCGCCGTCGGCGCGGTAAACCCCGGCAATCAGCCGCAGTAATGTCGACTTGCCGGCCCCGTTGATGCCGACCAGGCCGAAGATGGAGCCATCCTGTACCTCAAGGTTCAGATCCTTCAGGACATCCTTGTCCCTGAAACTCTTATATAAATGACTGATTTTCAGCATGTTTCCTCCTTCCCGCAGAGATCCTCAAGCACACTGAGAATCTCCTGCTTCGTGATGCCGCCGGCCAGCAGCGGTTCCAATACGCCGCGGATCTGTTTCTCATGTCCGGCAGCGATGTCGATTTCCGCCACATAGACACCCTTCTTCGGCATGTTGTATACATAACCGCTTTTCTCCAGTTCCGCGTAGGCCTTGGCCACCGTATTCGGATTAATGCCGTTGTCCTGAGCCAGCTGCCGGACAGACGGCAGCCGGTCCCCGGGGTTCAGCACCCCCGCTTCGATGAACCGCAGAATCTGTGTTTTGATCTGTTCATAGATCGGAATCTTGCTCGCAAGATTGAGCAGGAACATTTCTACACCCCTCCAATCTGTATTATCTGTACTAAGTGTATTATCTGTATCGCTTATTTGCAATACAGAAAAGTTTAAGATTGCGTAAAAAAATGACCGGCTGGTTTGCCGGTCACCAGGCCTTATTGTCCTGCTGTTATTCCAGGGTCCAGCCGCCGTCCACCAGCAGCAGGGTTCCCGTCACCATGGCGGAGGCGTCACTCAGCAGATAAATGACCGCCGCCGCCACATCACTGATCATGCCCAGTTTCCCGAGCGGGATCTTCGCCAGGATACTCTCTCGAAACATCGGGTCATCCAGCCGTTCAGCCGTGCCGGGGGTGTAGATGAATGTCGGCCCGATCGCGTTGACGTTGATATTGTCTTTGGCCCACTCCAGTGCCAGAACCTTTGTCAGCATGTTCATGCCGCCCTTGGACGTACAATAGATGCTTTCGTTGGGAATGGCAGCGACACTGGCCTGGGAAGACATCATGCAGATGCGGCCGCCGCCGTTTCTGCGCATGACAGCTGCGGCTGCCTGGGCAAAGAAGAATGCCCCTTTCAGATTGAGGTCCATCATTTCATCCCAGTCTTTCTCCGTCACATCACAGGCCGGAATAGGATTGCCCATGCCGGCGTTATTGAACAGGCCGTCAATACGGCCGAATACCGTTTCGATCTCGGCAACGCAGGCCCGGATGCTGTCCACACTGCGCAGGTCTGCAGTGAACACATCTGCCTGGCCGCCGGCCGCCTCAATCTCCCTGCGGCACTCTTCCAGCAGCGCTTTTGAGCGGGCAACCAGGGCAACTCTGGCCCCGGCTCCGGCAAGTTCTTTGGCCACACCATAACCGATCCCCTTGCTGGCCCCGGTGACAATAATATTCTTTCCTTCCAGGGAAAAACTGCTGAGCAATGACATAATCAACCTCCTGAATTATTTTTTATACTTTTAACTATGTATTAATTATATATCATCTTCCCTTTCGTATTTTTTTCAATAAAAAACGGATGCTTCTGAACTGCCCCATTGAAAATGGACAGTAATAAAAAAACGTGGAGAGCACCTCTTGTACAATCAAAGTACAGGAGGTTTTCTTTATGGCAAAGAAAGGGACTAAATTTAACTATTATTCACCAGAATTCAAAAAGAAAGCAGTTGAACAGTATCTCTCCGGAGAATTTGGCGGGATTACTACGGCGATGCGCGTGCTGGGCCTTCGTTCTGACAAACAATTGCGGGATTGGGTCAAACTCTATCACCAGGATCCGGAACTGCTGAAACAGGATGGAAGGAAAGCCGGAAAGAAAGAAGGTGTCCGTAAAGGCAGGCCAAAGAAAGTAAACATTGATGAATTGTCCAAAGACGAGCAGATCGAATATCTGAAGATGGAGAATGCAATACTAAAAAAAGTGAAGGCTCTCCGCAGAAACTACGGAGAGCACTGAGATATATGATCATCTACGATCTGAAAGAAGATTATAAGATCAATCATCTCTGCAGATATCT
>JAFRHT010000095.1 GCA_017433125.1 Solobacterium sp. | reverse complement strand
GAAGTCATCTGGTATGTAGGCCACTATGAGAGTCATTTCAGGTCAATCATGGAGTCCAAGCTTCAGGCCGAGAGTAAAGAGACCCTTCGGATAAAGCGGAAGCAGCTCGAAATGGATGAGAAGCGCATTCAGGAATTGGACAGACTGTTCATCCGATTGTATGAGGACAATGTGGCTTCCCGGATCAGTGATGACCGTTTCACTATGATGAGTCAGGCCTATGAGCGCGAACAGTATGATCTGAAAGCGGAAGCGGAAGTCTTACGGCAGGAAATCGAAACACAGGAACAACAGAACCAGAATCTTGAACAGTTCATTCAGAAGGTCAGAAAGTACGCAGAATTGACGGAATTAACGCCTTTTGCGGCCCACGAGCTGATTAAGGCAATCTATGTGGGGGCTCCTGATAAAAGCAGCGGAAAACGCCGTCAGAGCATCCATATCTGCTATGATCTGATTGGGTTCATCCCGCTGAGTGAACTGATGACACAGGAAATGGCATGACCCGAAGATCATGCCATTCCTGAAAACTATAAAACTGTCTTATGAGGGCCGCCCTTTCCGCAGTGCTGTTCTTTTTATTCCTGCCCGGGTCTTCTGAGCCGTTCCCCGGTTGTTGTATCGGTAAAATACTTGCCCTCTTCATCATCATGAAGTTCCAGTTCCGTACCGACCGGCAGTTCAACGATTTCCATGATAATCGGTTCCACATGTTCAATGGTCTTGAGATCCACCAGCAGGATGTTTTCCTCGTGGTTGATGTAGCCCTGGGTGTCGCCGTCACCGACAATCCGCCAGCCGGTATCGTTGCGGTCAAATGCTTTTTCCCGGAAGACCCATCTGGCTTTGCGCTGGCCCTGGAAGACCGAGCGCGTCATGATGACTGCCCCGGGGGTGTGCTTCTTTTCTGCCATGATCCTATTCCCCCATGTATGTCAGGAAGGCCCGGTACGCCCGGTAACCTTCATAGACATCTGCTTTCGAAACGATCTCACTCGGGGCATGCATGTTGTGCACGGCAATGCCGGCATCAATGACATCCATGTTCAGGTTGCCGAGAATGAAGGCGATCGTTCCGCCGCCGCCGACATCGACTGCGCCGAGCTCCGATGTCTGGAAGGTAATGTCCCCCTTCTGCATGGCCCGCCGGACTTCTGCCACATATTCCGCGTTGGCATCATTGGAGCCGCTCTTGCCGCGCGCCCCGGTATATTTGTTGAAGACAATGCCGCCGCCGAAATACGCGCAGTTCTTCGGGTCATTGACTTCCGGATAGTTCGGATCAAAGGCTGCCGATACATCGCTGGACAGCATCTTCGACCTTGTCAGGCAGTCATTCAGGGCCACCAGGGATTCACTGCCCTGCATGGCAAGCAGCCTTGCCAGGATACTTTCGAACCAGCGGGACTGCATGCCGGTCGCGCCGACCGAGCCGATTTCTTCCTTATCCACAAGAATGCAGCAGGAAGTCCTTTCCGGCTTCTTCATTTCGAGGATAGCCCGCATGGAAGTGTAGGCACAGACCCGGTCATCATGGCCGTAACCCAGCACCATGGAACGGTCGAGGCCGTAATCCCGCGGCGCTTCCGCCGGGACAACTTCGATTTCCGCGGAAACGAAATCATCTTCCTCGATATCGTACTGCTTCTTCAGCAGGTCCAGCAGATATGCCTTGACCGGATCTTTTTCCGTATCCTTCATCGGGATGGAACCGGCCAGCACATTCAGTGCCTCACCTTCCACAACCGTGGATGCCGGTTTTTTCATCTGTTCGCCGGCCAGGTGGATCAGGAGGTCGCTGATGCCGACCACCGGATCATCCGCCTTCTCACCGATGCAGATCTCCACAGCGGTGCCGTCGGTTCTGCACACAACGCCATGCAGCGCCATCGGCCGGGCAACCCACTGGTACTTCTTGATGCCGCCATAGTAATGCGTGTCCAGCAGCACCAGGCCGTCCTTTTCGTAAACCGGATGCTGTTTGAGGTCCAGCCGCGGCGAATCAATGTGCGCGCCAAGGATATTCAAACCGTCGGTCAGCGGTTTTTTGCCGATCACAAACAGGCAGAGGTTTTTATTGCGGTTTACCGCATAGACCTTGTCCCCGGCCTTCAGCTTGCCTTTTTTTGCGGCCAGGTCCTTGAATCCCTGCTGTTCTGCCAGAGCCCTGGCTTCCTTTACAAATTCCCGCTCGGTTTTTGTCCGGCCGAGAAAGCTGCGGTACTCATCACCGAAGGTCATGATCGCGCTGATTGTCTTCGCATCAGCCTTTTCCCATACTGTTTTCATTTTCTTCCCTTTCCATGTACTGTTCAAACGGCTTCAGCAGCACCCTGCTGCCCTGCAGCTGCAGGCGCTGTCCGGCTTCGGTGTTTTCCAGCAGCCGGATTCTGGCAATTTTACGGTACGTTTCAACAAGCGCCATTTTATCATACGGAACCAGACACGTCACGGTTGTCTCGTCCGGATACAGCCGGCGCAGTATTTCTTCTGTCAGTTCAGCCATGCCGGCACCGGTAAAAGCCGATACCAACAGGCCGGTGATATCCGGGTCGATGCCTGCATCGGCCTTGGTGAACACCCGCAGCACCGGCACTTCACCGGCCCCGATGGCCTTCAGTGTCTCTTCGGTCACTTCCGCCCGGTACGGCCACTGCGGGTCACTGCCGTCAATGACATGAAGAATCAGGTCCGCTTCCCGTACAGATGCCAGAGTGGTATGGAAGGCCTCAATCAGCTCGTGGGGCAGATCGGAAACAAACCCGACCGTATCATACAGCAGGAATTCCCCGCTGCCGGTCCGGATCCGCCGGACACTGGTGTCCAGCGTTTCGAACAGCCGGTCCTCTGTGGTCACCTCGCGGCCATTGCCGCCCAAAGCCAGAAACGCGTTCATCAGGCTGCTTTTGCCGGCATTGGTGTACCCGGCCAGGGCCACCCGCTTCAGCCGTGTCCTGGTTCTCCTGTTCTCAAGCGAGGACTGCCGGCTTTCGATTTTCTTCAGCTCGTCCTTCAGCTGCCGGATGCGGTTCTGATACCGCCGCCGGATCAGTGAAGAACGCATTTCACCTGCTCCGCGGTTGCTGAAAGAGCCGCCCCGGGCATGGCTTTCCGCCTCATCACTCTGCCGGATCACGCCGGGCAGGGCATAAGCCAGCCTGGCAGCTTCAACCTGCAGTTTCGCCTGCCGGCTGCGGGCCCGCCGGGAGAAGATATGCAGGATCAGCGCTGTCCGGTCGATGACTTCGACCCCGCACGCTTCCGCAACATGTTCTGCCGCCGAAAGCGATACCGGATGGGCAAAGACGATCATCTCCGCTTCGGTTTCTTTTACCGCAGCCGTCAATTCCTGCAGTTTGCCGCGTCCGAACACGGTGGCCGCATCAGGCCGGTTCAGCTGCTGCAGCACGGTGCAGACCACTTCCATCTCCGCCGCCCGGCATAATGCTTCGGTTTCCGCCAGGACGGGTCCGGCTTCGCTGAGCCGGGAAAACACCCCGGCCAGGATTACCTGTTTCATACCGGCACCCGTCCCGGTCTCACCGCACCGTAGGGATCCGTATTCTCCGGCGTATCCATGCGGCCGGCATTGGCGGCAAATTCATGCCTGCGGACGCCTTCCCCATTGTTCCCGTCTGCCGCGAAGCCGCAGCTGTTCAGCAGGGCATGCCCGGCTTCATTTGCCGGGATAATCCCTGCCTGCAGATAAGCATAGCCATCCTTTTCAGCCAGCTCCATCAGGGCCTTCAGAATCCTTCTGCCATAGCCCTGCCGGCGCCGGTCAGGCGCGGTGCATACCAGCACCGAACCGCCCCAGCCGGAACCTTCCGTACAGGTTCGTTCATAGATGCAGGCCAGGGCACACGGAACATCATCTTCCAGCAGCACCAGCCAGGGCATGTCCGCCTTTGCCCGGCGGACGCCTTCGCTGAATTCCCGGTTATCCAGGGGCTCCTGCCGCCGGAAAGACCGGGTATGGGTTGTATACCAGTTCAGCCACCACCAGACCGCAAAGATATCTTCTTCCTTTAGCATCCGGATCATTTTTCATACACCGCCTCTCCGCCAAGCACCGTCATCCTGATTTGCGCAGACGATATCTCATCCGCCGCACAGGCCGTAATATCCCTGTCCAGGACCACAAAGTCAGCCAGATACCCTTCCTGCAGCTGGCCGGTATCACTTCCCATGCCGATAAACCGGGCTGCTCCGGCAGTCAGGGCTTCGATTGCCCCGTCTGTGCCTTCCTTATCAGCCGCAGATGCAATCATAGCCAGCGGAGCTGTCCCGTCCGCCGGCATATACGGCAGGACATATGGATCTTTTGCGCTGCCGGCCGGCATAGCACAGTACAGGCCCAGTCTTCTGATTTCATCCAGCTGATCGGGATGTACTTTCTCACCACAGAGCACCGCATCACCCAGCGGATTGCCGGGCAGCATCGTATCCCGGAAGACGGCCAGGATCTGGTCCAGGGCCGCCGGGGTGCTCACTTCCGCAAGGACCGGGGTATTGAACTGTCCGGCCAGGCGCACCAGGGTTTCCGCTTCTTCATCGGTAAAACTAAGGACTCCGGATTCATCATTCATGACCAGGTGCAGCGGGCCCGCAGTAAAGAGTTCATCCCCGATGCCGGCCCCGTAGCCTTCATCCAGAAAGGCCGCATAGTCACGCTCATCACGGAAGCGGCACTGCTCACTCACCCGCACATGCAGGCGCCCCTGATAGGCCAGGCGCATGAACAGGTCCATGCCGTCCTCCCAGCCGGGCTCCGTAAAATCCTCACTGCCAGCCGCGGTGATGCCGGCTTTGTTCATTCTGATGCCATAGGCTGCCAGGGCTTCTTCCGCCGGCAGTGATGCATTTTCCCGGCTGTTCTTCAGCATATGCATATGGATGCTGATGAAACCAGGCAGGACAAAACCGCCGTCCAGATCCGTCAGATCATCTGTCTCCGTCAGCAGTTTCCGGATTTCCGCATCACTGCCGAACCTGACAAAACGCTGATCATCCACATAGAAACCGGTTTCCTGCCGGCCGTATAAAATTCCGTTGATAAAACCTGAAGCCATGCTGTTTCCTCTTTTCTATCCTGAATCAGTATAGCAAAAAAGGAGGGAACTTCCTGCTGAAGTTCCCTCCCCTGTAATCCTTCCGGTGATCGGTGTTACTTTCTGACCGGCGGTTCCGTCAGCTTGTACGGATCCAGGACTTCGTTGAGCTGTTCTTCTGTCATGATGCCCTTCTGCACGGCAAGCACCTTGACCGGGACATTGGTCTTCAGCGCTTCCTTGGCAAGGTTGGCCGATGCCTGGTAGCCGATAATCGGGGCCAGGGCTGTGACGATGCCGACACTGGCGTGCAGCAGGTCATCGCAGCGCTGCTTGTTGGCGGTAATGCCCTTGACACAGTTCTCCGTCAGTGTATCGACCGCGTTGGCCAGAATCTCGATCGACTGGAACAGCGAATAGAAGGTGATCGGTTCAAAGGCATTCAGTTCCATCTGACCGCCTTCGGCAGCCATGGCGATAGTCACGTCATTGCCGATAACCCGGAAGGCAGCCTGGTTGACCACTTCCGGAATAACCGGGTTGACCTTGCCCGGCATGATGCTGGAGCCGTTCTGCATGGCCGGCAG
>JAFRHT010000094.1 GCA_017433125.1 Solobacterium sp. | reverse complement strand
TGATATGCCCGGACGGCGGTTCGTATCCTGCCGGTACGGACTGCTCACTGCACCCGGCCCCGAATGTGACATGCCCGGATGGCGGCTCGTATCCTGCCGGTACGGACTGCTCACTGCATCCGGCGCCCGATGTGATATGCCCGGACGGCGGTTCGTATCCTGCCGGCACAGACTGCTCGCTGCACCCGGCGCCCGATGTGATATGCCCGGACGGCGGTTCGTATCCTGCCGGTACGGACTGCTCACTGCACCCGGCTCCGGAGCCGCCTGCTGACCCGGGAACAGAAGAGCCTCAATAAGGAAATCAATAAGCTGCATCAACTGATGAGCTGAAGCAATCAAACAGAATCTTATAACAGAGTTCTCCTGATGATGGAGAACTCTTTTCTGTGGTCTGGTCTGCTATAATAGGCATAGATTGATCCGGAAAGAGGTAAATATTCATGTACGATATCATAATCATCGGGTCCGGAATTGTCGGATCGCTGGTGGCGTATGACCTGTCCAGGTACCGTCTGAAAGTGGCGGTGCTGGAAAAGGACAACGATGTTGCCAACGGGACGACCATGGCCAATTCCGCCATTGTTCATGCCGGATATGACCCGGAAGACGGAACAATGAAGGCGCTGCTGAATGTCAGGGGTGCCCGCATGTATCCTCAGCTGTGCCGGGATCTGCACTGTATGATCAAAAATACAGGCGCCTTTATTGCGGCTGTCGGGGAAGAAGAGGAACAGACATTGGACGTTCTGGCCGCCCGGGCGGAAAACCGGGGCATCGCCTTCGAGCTGCTTGACGGGGACACAGCCAGGGGACTGGAACAGAATCTCTCGGACAATGTGACAAAGGTCCTGTCCATTCCCGGGACATGCATCATCTATCCCTGGGAAGTAGCATATGCCGCCATGGAAACAGCCATCCGCAACGGGGTGGAGCTGTTCCTGAACACGGAAGTCACCGGGATTGACAAAGTCCCGGAAGGATACCGGGTACAAAGCGGTACCCAGGCCTATACAGCCAGGATGGTCATCAACGCGGCCGGGACCGGAACCGCGGCAATCGACCACATGGTCAGTGACCAGGTTGACTTTGAACTGCGTCCCAAGCGCGGGGAATACTTTGTTATTGATGCAGATATCGATTATGTCAGCCGGGTGATTTTCCCGGTGCCGACCGCCAGGGGCAAGGGCGTCCTGGCAGTGCCGACCGTGCATGGCAATACATTGCTGGGCCCGACTTCGGAACTGGTTGAAGATGCCGACCGGAAAGAAACATCATTTGCCGGGCTGGAAAGTGTGCGCCAGCAGCTGCAGAAGACCATGAAGAATCCGCCGCTGCGGAATGTCATACGGTCGTTTGCCGGCATCAGGGCTTCCGGTACGTCAGCGGATTTCCTGATTGAGGAACTGCCGGATGCCCCGGCCTTTGTGCACGCGGCCTGTATTGATTCCCCAGGCCTGGCAAGTGCCCCGGCGATTGCCGAGTATATCCGGGAGACCTTCGTAAAGGAGTACATGCCGCTGGAAGAGAATCCGGACGCGGTGATGACAAGACCCGCGCCGGTGGTCATGAAGAACCTGACCCCGGCGGAAAGAGACGAAATGATCCGCAAGCAGCCGCTGTATGCCAGGATTATCTGCCGCTGCGAACAGATCAGTGAACAGGAAATCATTGACTGCATCCACGGTCCGTGCGGGGCCCGCAGCATCAAGGCTGTTAAGAAAAGAGTACGGCCGGGCATGGGCCGCTGCCAGGGCGGTTTCTGTGAACCCAGGGTGGCCGCGATTCTGGCCCGGGAACTGCATATTCCGCTGACCGAAGTACTGCTGGATTCCCGGAATTCCCGGATTCTGGAAAAGGAGAACCGATGATGAAACACTATGATGCGGTAATAATCGGCGGCGGCAGTGCCGGACTGGCAGCCGCGGTGACGCTGAAACAGAACGGGCTGGAAAATATCATTGTGCTGGAAAAAGACGGGGAAGCCGGCGGGATCCTGCAGCAGTGTATTCATAACGGTTTCGGCCTGCAGACGTTCAATGAACAGCTGTCCGGGCCGGCCTACGCCGAGCGGTTTATCCGCCAGGCGGAAGAGCTGAACGTGCCGGTGCTGTGCAATACCATGGTGACGCACATGCATGCCGACCGGACAATTGAATACGTAAACCCGGAAGAAGGCTATCAGACCGTAACGGCTGATGTCATTATCCTGGCAGTGGGGTGCTATGAGCGCAGCCGCGGGGCCGTGGAAATCCCCGGTGACCGCCCGGCCGGTGTCTATACGGCCGGCCAGGCCCAGCGCTACCTGAACATTGACGGCTACATGGTGGGCCGCAGGGTATTCATTCTCGGCTCCGGTGACATCGGGCTGATCATGGCCAGACGCATGACCCTGGAAGGCGCAAAGGTGTACGGTGTAGCTGAGCTGATGCCGTATTCCAACGGGCTGCCCCGGAATATCAAGCAGTGTCTGGAGGACTTTGGCATCCCGCTGTATCTCAGCCATACCGTGACCCATATTTACGGGCGGGACCGTCTGGAAGGAATTGATGTATCCGCGGTGGATGAGAACCTCAAGCCGATCCCCGGCTCTGAAGTACACTATGATGTGGACACCCTGCTGCTCAGCATCGGGCTGATCCCGGAAAACCATCTGGCTGATGAAGCCGGCATCCGCATGAACCCGCGCACCCGCGGCCCGGTTGTTGATGAGAACTACATGACCTCTGTGCCGGGTATCTTCGCCTGCGGCAATGGCCTGCACGTACATGATCTGGTGGACTTTGTCACCCTGGAATCCTCGCGGGCTGCCGAAGGGGCGCTGCGCTGGCTGAAGAAGCCGCAGAATGACAGCGCGGACATTCCCCTGCAGGCCGGGGAAGGGGTCAGTTATATCGTGCCGGGTCACGTGCATGCCGATATGGCCCAGCCGTGCGAACTGTTCTTCCGGGTGACGGCCCAGTTCGATACGGCCGAAGTACTGCTGAAGAAAGACGGCGAAGTCATCCGCCGCACCGTCAGGAGAAAACTGATGCCTTCCGTTATGGAAAGACTGAAGCTGAATCCGGCTGATCTGCCGGCGGATGGCAGCGGGCTGACTGTGGAAGTCAGGGAAAGGAACGCAAAATGACGACAAAAGAACTGATCTGTGTCAACTGCCCGATGGGCTGCCGGGTCAAGGTGGAAATGGAAGGACAGGCAATCCTCAGCGTCAGCGGCTATACCTGCCCGCGCGGCAAGGAATATGCCGAACAGGAATGTGTCCGGCCGATGCGGATCCTGACTTCCACCGTCCGGATTCTCAACGGGGAACACCGGGTCCTGCCGGTTATTACCAGCGCTGATATTCCGCTTGACCTCATGACGGAAGCCATGGATGTGATCCGGGGCATTACCGTGGAGGCACCGGTGGAAGCCGACCAGGTGCTGGTGCATGACCTGCTGCATACCGGGGCGGATGTCATCGCTTCCAGATCGATGCGGAGAGCAGAAAACTGATTTGCCGAAGGCAAAAAAACTGAGAGGCATGTGCCTTTCAGTTTTTTGTTTGCGTGCTATTCCCGGGCTTTTGCGTTCTGGGCTTCACCCAGGGTGACATCCACGGTCATTTCCTTTTCAT
>JAFRHT010000093.1 GCA_017433125.1 Solobacterium sp. | reverse complement strand
CAGATCCAGCTCAATTATCTGGACTGGGAGAGCGAGTGGATCCAGTCCCGGGCCTGCCTGGAAGTCTGCCGGAAACACAATAAACCGGTGATTGTCATGGAACCGGTCAAGGGCGGTACCCTGGCCAACGTGCCGGCAGCGGCAGAAGAACTGTTCAAGGCATATGACAGCACAAAGTCCGTGCCGAGCTGGGCCATCCGGTTCGCAGCTTCGCAGCCCGGCGTCATGCTGGTACTGTCCGGCATGAGCACCCTTGCCCAGATGCAGGACAACCTCAGTTATATGAAAGAGTTTGTGCCGCTGACGGAAGCGGAAACACAGATGTGCTTCCGGGCAGCGGAAATCATCAACAGCCAGACAGCCATCCCCTGCACAGCCTGTCATTACTGTACGGAAGGGTGCCCGATGCAGATCTGCATCCCCGAGTACTTCTCGATCTACAATGAAGACATGCGGGAAGACCTGGAGGAAAAGGGCTGGACAATCAACTTCACCAACTATGAGATTCTGAACAAGAAGTTCGGCAAGGCCAGTGCCTGCATTGCCTGCGGGCAGTGTGAAGGCGTATGTCCGCAGCATCTGCCGATCATCCGTTATCTGCAGGATGTCGCCGCGCATTACGAATAAAAAGGAAAACAGGGAGGGAGAAATCCCTCCTTTTCTGTATATGCGGGATGGTACAAATCTTTGCTGAACATCACTATACATTTATCGTTCCGGTGGTATGATAAAAACATTGAATGGAGAATACAGACATATGATGAGAAAAGAAATCGCTCAGCTCTCCGAACAGTACAAAGGTATTTTTGAGGAGTGCGCAAATCAGATCTGGTCCACACCGGAACTGAATTTCACTGAACACAAGTCCCATGAGGCAGCGAAGAAGTGCATGGAAGACCTTGGCTTTAAGGTAAGCATGCTGCCGGACATGGACACGGCGTTCATCGCCACTGCCGGACACGGTTCACCGGTCATCGGTATCCTTGGTGAACTGGATGCCCTGCCGGGCCTGAGCCAGAAGGCTGACTGTGATCATCTTGATCCGGTGGAAAGCGGTGCTCCGGGCCATGGCTGCGGGCATAACCTGCTTGGCTGCGGCGGCATGGAATGCGCTTATATCCTCTGGAAGTATCTGGAAGAAAACAATATGGAAGGCACGATCAAGTACTTCTCCTGCCCGGCAGAAGAAGGCGGCGTCGGCAAGGTCTACATGATCCACAGAGGGGCCTTTGATGATGTTGATTTCTGTGTTAACTGGCATCCGGGCGCCGGCTTCGGCATTACCCATGACGGCAAGTCCATTGCCATCCAGAACTACCGGTTCCACGGCATCGCTTCCCACGCTGCCGGCATGCCGGAAATGGGCAGATCTGCCCTGGACGCACTGGAACTGTTCAACATAGGCATTCAGTTCATCCGTGAACACATGACCAAGGATACCTATATCCACTATGCCATCACCAACACAGGCGGCTTCGCGGCCAACGTTGTGCAGGCATATGCCGAGGGCCAGTATGTGGTACGGGCCAAGGACAACACCGAACTGAAGAAGATGCTGGTCAGACTGGACAAGATTGCCAAGGGTGCGGCCATGATGACTGAAACAACCGTGGAAGGACCGGAACTGGTTTCCGCTTTCTCATCATTCATTGACAATACTGTACTGGCAGACGTTGCCCGTGAGAACATCAAGGCATGCATGCCGATGGAATACACCGAAGAAGAAAAGGCATACCTGGAAAAATTCATTGCCATCGGTTCAAAGGCAGGTTCCGGCGAACTGCTTGACAATGTCATCCATGAAGACCAGCCGACCAGCTCCGACGTCGCCGATGTCAGCTGGGTTGTGCCGACCTCGATGATCACTGTGCCGACCTGGGCTTTCGGTACAGCAGCGCACAGCTGGGCAGCCACCGCCCAGGGCAAGAGTTCCGCAGCGCACAAGGGCATGAACCTTGCGGCGCAGCTGATGGCCAATATCGCCCTCGACATGATGGCCAAGCCGGAACTGATCGAAGCCGCCAAGGAAGAACATAAGAAGAACCTGCGCGGCCGGACATACGCAGAAGAATGCCTGATCGACAAAGACAGGAAGCCGGTGCCGATTTTCTAAACCGGGTTATTATCACAAAGACGGTGTAAAAACCGTCTTTTTTTCACCCCGGCTGGATCAGACGTCCGGAAAAGGATATGATATTACTGCCCAGTAAAAGGAGGAATGTATGGAAAATCTGATCGGTATTGTCATTACAGTTATCATCATGATTCTTCTGCTGGCTTTGTCCAACTCCTTTTTCAAACGGCTCCTGGCAAAGAAACAGCAGCTGCCGCTGAAGTATCTGCGCAGCATTGTCAATTTCATTATCATTGTCTTCGGCGTCTATGCCGTATTGAACCAGATTGAACTGACCCGGGAACTCAGCACCACCCTGGTGCAGAGCAGCACCCTGATCATAGCGATTGTCACGTTTGCGGCCCAGCAGACCCTGGGCAATATCATCGCCGGCTTCACCCTGACCTTCAGCCGGCCGGTGGAGATCGGCAACAAGGTCAGGATCATCTCCGGCGGTGCGGTCGTGGCGGAAGGCATCGTACGGGACATCACGATCCGGCACGTGATGATCGAACAGTATGACGGGCAGACCTATATCGTCCCCAACAGCATGGTCGACAGCTCGGTCATCGTGAACCAGAACACGCTCAGCCGGGTCGGCAACTTCCTGGAATTCGAGGTGGCCTATAATACCGACCTGGACAAGGCCCGCCGGATTATCCATGACCTGCTGCAGCAGGAGGAAGCGGTGCTCGACAAGGAGGTCATGGTCTACACCAGCCGGGTGACAGGCAACGGGCTGCTGCTGAAGTTCACGGTCTGGACCTCGACGGTGGATGAGAGCTATATCGCCTGCAGTCATCTGCGGGAGGGGATTGTGCAGGCTTTCCTGAAGGAAGGCATCACCATTCCGTACCAGACCATCACGGTCACACCCGTAAATACACAGCAATAAAAAAACGCACCCGGAGGTGCGTCTCATTCCGGAAACTGGTTTTCCGGAATTTTTGTGTTTTTCTGTTTCAGGAAAGCAAACAGTTCTTTCTGTTCTTCCGGGGACAGCTGTTCCCGGAAGACATAGACACCGGCATGACTGACGGAGCTGAGGCAGTAGACCGACGGGGTGGTCAGGACCCGGCGCAGGTCTTCATAGATGATAGTGACCGGGTTTGTCCCGTCCGGCAGGCTCATGATGACATGGTCCTCGTTGAAGACCGTGCTGACTGACAGCGTTTCCTTTCCGCCGGTCAGGCTGCGGATGGCGTTCAGATTGATCTGGATGTAATTCCTGATCAGGGTTGCCCGGAAGAGAAACGGCAGGGCGGAGCACAGCAGGGAGATGGTGAAGCCGCTGGAGCCGAACGGATAGCGGAAAGAAAGCGCAAGCAGGATGGCAAACAGGATGAGGGTATTCCTGTTCAGGTGCGGCATGTCCTTATCCTGCAGTTCCGCAATCAGTTTTACATCAATAATACCGGAAGTCTCAAACATATCAGCGTATTACCCGGATGTTGTCTTCGGGCTCAAAATCGATTACTTTGTGCGTCATAATGTACTCGGCAAGGACCTCCACCATGTCACTGGTATATACCTTTACGGTCGGGGCATCCTTCAGCATGTAGAAGTCGCCGCCGCCGGCCGCCCGGTAATTGTTGATGACCAGGGTGAACTCCATATCCTCAGTGACAGGTTCTCCCTGCCAGGTCAGATTCTCAATGCGGCTGCCGATGTCATTGGAGACGCGGATATCATAGCTGACGCCGTCAAGCATGTCGTAGTTGTAATGCTGCGGCTTGGGGTATTCATAGCGGGCTGAAACAGCGATCTGCTCACCCTTGACGGTCCAGAACTCGGCGCACTTCTCCAGGTATTCCTTCAGGATACGGCCGTTGACCTTCTTGACGGTCAGGGTGTTGGGGTAGACGTAGGTGCTGACCAGGTTGCGCATGGTGATGCTGCGGCCGAAGCCGGAAGCGCCCAGGAACAGTGCCGTGCCGGCCAGCTGGGCCCCGGTGGCTTCCATCTGCACGTGGTTGATGAAACTGATCAGCGGGCTCTTGTGCAGGCGGGCATCGAATTCATCCCGGACGGCAAGATCTGTCTTTGTTTCACCGAGCGGCTGGTCCAGCCAGACCTGGCATTCGTCTTCCTCGGCCTGCACAAGGGCTTCGAGTTCCGCGTCAGCCGGGGTATCAGCTCTCAGGAGACGCGGCTCGATCAGCCCGGTATCGGTATAGATATCGATGCAGGCCAGTTCGAGACCCTTGTCAGCGGTCTGGGTGTAGACGGTGCCGAAGGCGCTGCCGGCCAGGGAACGGTGCTGGTGGCCGGTGATGAGCACATCCAGTCCCTGGATCTGCCGGAGCATTTCATAACCCTGGTTTTCCCCGGTCAGTTCCTCGGTGGCCATGCCGGTCTTCAGGTCCCGCTCGAACCCGCCGTGATACACACCGATGACATAGTCGGGCTTTTCCAGCCGGCGGATCAGCTCCACCGTCTTCTTTGCGGTCTCCAGGGCATCCGGGAAGCGGAAGTGCTTGATGTTCTGTTTCTTTTCCCAGTTGGGAATATAGTGGGTGACCACCCCGAACAGGACGACCTTTTTGCCGGCCAGTTCCTGTACGGCATAGGTCAGGCCAAGCGGCTTGCCCTTGTAGATCACATTGTTTGTGAGCAGAGGCGCGTGCATGTGGTCCAGATGCCGCAGCAGCACTTCCTCGCCGTAGTTGAAATCATGGTTGCCGAGGTTGATGAAGTCATACTCCATGGCATCCAGGACCTTTGTCATCGGGGAGACATCGTCCTTGTGCTCGTGGAAATGATAAAAGGAAATCGGTGAACCCTCCAGGATATCCCCGTTGTCAATCAGCAGGGTGTTTTCGTCCCGCAGGGAAGTAATCAGGGTGTTCAGCCTGGCCAGGCCGTATTCAGCCTCGGACTGGTCAGCGTAATCGTAAGGATAGATATAACCGTGGACATCGCTCGTGGCGAGCAGGCGGATTCTGTTTTTCATAGTCGGTCCTCTTGTTCTGCCTGTTTATTATAGGATGATTTATGTTCACGGCTCAATAATGTAAAATGAAAACATGGAAATCAGCGGGATCAGACAAATCATCAATTTTCGTGACCTGGGCGGGTACAGCACCGCGGAAGGCAGGATAAAGAAAGGCATTCTGTACCGCAGCGGCAGTCTGTGGCAGCTGAATGAAGAGGAACTGCAGATTGTGCGGGACCTGCGTATACAGACGGTTCTGGATCTGCGCTCCGGGCGGGAACAGGACTACCGGCCGGACCCAGTGATCCCGGGGGCGAAGTACGTCCGCGTCAGTGCCATGACCGACGGCCTGGGCAGGGGGATTGACTTCTCAATCAACGGGATCAAGCGGCTCGGCGCGGAAGGTGAGGAGCAGCTGCGGAAAATGCGGGCCTACTATGCCGCCATGCCGTACGGCAACGAGGCGATTGCCTGCCTGTTTGAAATCCTGCTGGCAGAGCGGCTTCCGGTGGTGTTTCACTGCGCTTCAGGCAAGGACCGGACCGGGATCGCCGCCATGGCAGTCCTGCTGGCCCTTGGGGTATCGGACGGCGAGATCCTGAAAGACTACATGATCAGCGGCTGGATGCGGCGGCAGGAACTGTTCGCAGCCCTGGCGGAAAACCGGGAAGTGATCAGTGAACACCCGGTGCGGGAAGATCTGCTCATCATGCGGGAAGGCGTGGCCTCCGCGACCATGCTGGGGGTGCTGGCCGGCATCCGTGAACGCTATGGAACTTACAAAAACTATCTGGAGCGGGAATACGGGCTGGATAAGCAGAAAATAAAGAAACTGAGAAGCATCTGCCTGAACTGAAACCGGAGTATTGAAATGCTGAAATATGTTCTGATCCTGATTATCATCTGTGAAATCACCGGCATGGCCTCATCCAGCATCAGGCGCTTTATCAGGTCCCTGATGTACTATACGCAGCTGTCCAACGTTGCCGGCCTGTTGTCCGCGGCCGCTCTGCTGGTCTTCGGCCCGGCGGAATGGGTTAAGACTTTCCGCTATCTTGCGTGCTGCATGCTGGTGATGACCATGCTGGTAACGATATTCGTCCTGGTGCCGACCATGAAGGATACGAAGCTCCTGCTGTGGTCCCGGGTCGGGTTTTTTCTGCACCTGGTCTGCCCGGTACTGAATCTCACATCATATATCCTGCTGGAACAGCTTGCCTCCCCGCGGCTGATGTGGGTTCCGGCCCTGGTGACACTTGTATACGGGGATATCATGCTGTATTTCAATTATCAGCGGAAGGTGGACGGGCCATATCCGTTCCTCAGAGTCTATCATCAGTCCAGAATGGCTACCGTGCTCTGGTTTACGGTATTGATGTTCCTTCTCTTCGGGATCGCGTATGGGACTGCAGCGCTGGCTGTATACTTCTGAACAGTGCGCAGACGGCACTGTTTTCTTTCCTGACGGGCGGCGGCCGGAATACAGGCGCGGAGCAGAACGAAATGAAAAAGATACTTCACATTGCCGTTACCGTGGTGACCATGCTGGTGGTTTCCAGGTTCATTGTCCGGATCATAGATGCCACGGTGCAGATCGATGATGACATCGGCCTGGTACTGCTGCTGGTGGCCGCTGCGGATGCTGTGATCGGGCTGATCAGCGCCCGGTTATACAGGCATTTATCTGTGTGAAGCGGAATTATCCCTGCTGTACGTAAAAAAATAATCCCGGCATGAAGGATTATTTTTTTGGTATTGTGCAGGGCAGTGACTAAGGGATGGGGACAAGTACAACTTTATCCCACTTTTCCTTAAGTGATTTACCATTAAAGATCTTCGCTTCGCCCATTTCTTCGGCTGTATTGAACCGATATTCTTTCCTGAGGCCTGTCCGAATAAGAATAGGCTGAATCATCATTCGGTGGCAGAGGAGCAGATATGTTTTTCTCCATGGATCATCGGAAAAATAAAAGCAGGTCTCTGCAATAATCTTTTTTCCGTTGATCTGATCGATAAAATCTGAATAACTTGTTTTTTTCAGCATATTTCTCCTTTAGAGTTCTGCGGCAGGCTGATCCTGCTGGGCATCAGCCTCTTTACCGGTGCTGTCAATATAGGACATCCGGACAGCAAAAAAATGTACAGCCGGAAAAAAACCCGGACATGATCGGGTTATTTCAGAAATATATTCGTTACAGTATTATTCAAGTCCGGGTTCAGTTTTCGGCGGCAGTTCGATGACACTGTGGTAGAGAAAATGTACCTTGCCGCTGGTCTGCTCAAGATGCCAGTGGCCGCACCAGAAAGAAGTATAGCGGTCTTCGATCATGTCCAGCACTTTCTGCAGCAGGACTTCCATGGACCAGTCAGGTTCACATCCCGGCGGCACCTTGGTGAACGGGCGGAACCGGTACGGACAGGTATGGGCCAGGATGATGTCTTCCCGCAGCTGATGGTCACGGACAGACCGCAGCACGGCTTTCTGTTCAAAACGGTTCAGTTGTTCGTCCCGGAACCACGGCAGGCCGCGGGCAGCCCGGATGCGGCGGTCGATGGAATGTGCCCCGCCGATCACCAGGAACTCCCGGTTGTTGATGCGGTAATGCTCGCCGTCCTTCGCGAAGATGAAGCGCGGATACTCCAGTTCCATATAGGCTATGCCGAAGCACCATATAAACGGACGGTACTTCCAGCGGATGCCCGGGGATGTGGGCCGTCGCTCATGATTGCCGTGGACACAGAAAAACGTGCAGGGCACAGTGTTCAGCAGCCGACGGGCAGCCAGGTCGTGCTCTCCGTTGTCAATGTTCAGTCCGGCATCACCCAGGATAATAACCAGGTCATCCGCAGTGACATGCATGGCAGTCAGGGTCCGGCAGAGTTCCCGGAAGTCGCCATGTGTGTCGCCGGTCAGGTAGATATGGGCATAAGCAGGCATAACTTTATTATAAATATGAAGCCGGGAAGAAAAAACAATACGAAATAATATTAAAAATTCAGTAGAGTTTTAGGGAAACAGATCTGCACTGCGGCGTACCGGCTTTAAAATCCCCGGGCAGAGCACGTACTGCAATTATAGATAGAATAATAAAACTGCAGAATCCTGCAGTTTTAAATGTCCCGTATCATCAGGCCCCGGCTTATTTGTATCCCTCCGGCAGAACAGCTTCCGTGATCTTCCAGAATCCGGATTCATTGCTGAAAGTTACATTGACAGATGCGTCCGGCACCGGATCACCGAGAATGGTAAACTGTACAGCTGCAGACAGATCTCCGGTTTTTTCCCAGGCCGACGGATCTATACCGTAGTATCCGTATCCCCGGCCGCCACGGACAGCGTACACCTTGCCGTCCTTTTCAACGAAATCATTGTCGATCATCGTTTCATCATAGACGCCAGTTTCGAGATACTGGGCAATGTACTCTTTGATTTCCGCAATGGACGCATAGTTCTTCACTTCGTAGTAACCTGCCAGTTCATCGGTGAATGACGGTGTTGTAAAGTCCACATCCGCACCGTACGTTTCATCCATGGCAGAAGCATACACACAAAGCAGTTCCGTCAGCTTTTCATCCGTCAGTTCATCTGCAGGTTCCGGCTCTTTTTCACCGGCACACCCTCCCAAGAGGATGACAGCGGAAAGCAAGCATATCATCAGTTTTTTCACAGTAAATCCCCCTTTCATTGCATTGGCATATAACAATTATAGTATATCCCTGATCAGCGTTATCGGATTATAGTAATACCGAATATGCTTCTTAAGGACCTGCGGGAACGGATGAACTGTTAATCATGAGAGCGCTGTATCTTTACACTGCGGAAAGCAGGAAAAGAAGCATGGCTGCGAATATTACAAACAGGTAACGTATGGCAATAAAGGGCAGAAGCAAAATCCAGATCACGAACTGTAATAATTTCATCTGCGGAATTCCTTTCATACAAGCGGGAATGAAGAATACGGGATGGAAATGATTTATGACTGCCGGTTTTCCATTCTCACCGGCACATTAACTATAGAACGTCCTGACAGCAGAAAAATGTACAACAAAAAAACCGGCAATTACAGATGTTCAGCCATGTGCATTTACCGGTTTTTTATTATCTTTTTTACAGCCGGATATTGACCCAGTTTCCCCTGTTGACCCGCACGATCAGCATGCCGGCCCGCACAAACGCGTCAATGACAAAGGACAGCCATGGCCCGGTGAAGCCGAAATTCATGTGCGGGAACATGGCGTTCAGCGGATAGCAGAAGAACCAGGTGGCCAGCGGCCGGAGGATCAGCACACTGATCAGGGATACGACGGCGACGAAGCGGACATCACCGGCCCCGCGCAGGCAGCCGGACAGAATGACACGCAGGTTCTGCGGGAAGATGCCGATCAGCAGGACCAGGAAGCACAGCGTAACCATGGCGCGGATCTGCACATCATCCGTGAACAGCGCCGGCAGGAAGTTCCTTCCGAAGAAGGTAAACAGGATGATTGCCAGGGAAATAACCGCGGATACTCTCTGTACAACTTTGACATAAAGCTTGGCTTTTTCTTTCTTCCCGGCCCCCAGTGACTGGCCGACCAGGGAAGTACAGGCGCTGGCAGTACCGTCACCCATTGTGAAGGCAAGGCCGGTCACCTGCATGACAATCTGGTTGCTGGCGTAGGCGGCTGTGCCGACCCCGGCGATCAGCCGTCCGTTGATCAGGAAGCCCACCCGCATGAAGACGGATTCGGCAATTGTGCCGCCGCCGACATGGATCAGCGAATCAACGGTCTGCCGGTCAAAAGAGATACCCCCGAACGGCCGCAGGCAGAGATAGCCTTTTTTCAGAACCGCCCGCACCGCCATCAGGAAAGATACGGTTGTGCCGATCGCGGTTGCAATCGCTGCGCCCCTGACGCCCAGAGCCGGAAAACCGAAATGCCCCTGGATCAGGCAGTAGTTCAGGAAGACGTTGACGATATTGGCAGTCATATTCACAACCATGGTAACCCTGGTCTGGCCGATGCCCCGCTGGCCGGCACAGATGCACAGTGACCAGCAGTTGAACAGGAAAGCCATGGATATGATCCGGAAGTATAATGCGGCATTCGCTTCGGTTTCGGCATTGGCCCCGGCCAGCCGGACCAGCCAGTTCGCCCCGAACACACCGCAGAGGGTAATGATGATGCCGATCAGCGTAATGATGGCCAGGGACTGCTTCAGGCAGGAAACAGCCGCGTCCTGACGTTCTTCACCCCGCCGTCTGGCGACAACCGCCGTGGTCCCGGTGCACAGGGCCTGCGCGACCAGCAGCAGGATCATGCGGGGCTGTGAACAGAGACCGACTGAAGCGATCGCGGCCGGACCGAGACGGCCGACCATCATGGTGTCAAACGAGTTCATCAGGGACAGCAGGAGGCCTTCAAGCGCAGCCGGCCAGGCAATGGTGATCAGCTGCCGGTACATGTCCTGTATACTGTCATTATCTTCCGCGTTGATCAGATTCAGACCGAACAGCCGGTCAAAAAAAGAAAAATTACCTGACATGGCAGCCTCCTCCCTTCAGACATATTTAACGGTATTATAGACCAGTTAAACCCAGTGTCCAGCAAACAGCTTTGTTTTTTTATGCACTTTATGAAACATTGCCTGAACAGATATAATTATAGAACAAAGGAGACTTGTATATGGAAATCAGGGAATTTCCCAAAAACATGGCCGATATCCCGGTGGATCTTTCGCATCCGCAGCGGGTGCTGGTCAGCGGCCTGTTTCAGGACCAGGTGACAGTCAATGATGAAGAACGGCCGTTTCTGACCTATATCCCGGAGAATCTGGAGTATACCAGGCCCTGCCTGGCAGCAGCCCTGCCGGCCGGAGAGGATCCGGCAGCTTATGCTGAAGCAATGCGTCTGTTCGCGTTTGCGGATGAGATGCGGCTGTTCCTCCTGCTGGCGTATGCGCCTGACGGCTGGAGCACGGATGACGCGGCGTACCTGAATTCGCTGTATGTCAAAGCCCAGGCCAGGGATTACTTTGTGGTCCTGCCGGACAATATCTATCTGGCGGGCTTCGGGGACGCGGCTGCGGCAGTGCATGCGGCGGCGTCACAGTGCATTGACTGGAGCGGCATCATGACCTTCGGCAGCCCGGAATTTGCTGAGATAGACACAGAAATGACAGGCCAGATGCCGGTATGGATGCAGGTCACGGAACTGACCGGGAAAACAGAAAAAATCCTGCAGTACTGGCGGCAGCGCAACCATACAACGGAAGACAGTTTTTACGGCCAGGGCAGCGATTATATCTGGGTTCCGAACCCGGTCCGCCGGCAGAGTGAGATCAATGAGGAACATGCGGCCCAAGTACGGCTGACTGTTTCTGCGTACAGACCGGATCATCTGGACACGGCCTGGACATATATCAGCAGTTTCTGCCGGCACCGCGGCCAGGGCGGCAAGCAGCTCCGTTACCGCCGTGATCCGGAAGCCTGCGGGGCAGTAAAAAGGACCATGGAGGTGGACGGCATGACCCGGCTCTGGTACGAGTATGTGCCGGCCGGCTGCACAGCTGACGGGAAGTGGCCGCTCGTGCTGGTCATGCCAGGCCGGGGCGGCAGCGCGGAAACGTTCTTCGGCCTCAGCGACATGTCCATTGTGGCGGAAGAACGGAAATTTATCGCGGTGTTCCCGCAGGCCGGCATATACCAGCAGAAGCCCGGCGGGATCCGCAATGTATCCCTGTGGAGTGGCCGTCATGACGGGCAGCCGGTGGATGATGTGAAGTTCATCCGGACCCTGATTGATGATCTGGCAGTCCGCCTGCCGGTTGACCGGACAAGGATCTATGCCTGCGGCCAGAGCAGCGGCGGGATGATGAGCGATGTGCTCGGCCATACCGCCGGTGAGCTGTTTGCGGCTGTGGCAGCCTGGTCAGCCCTGCGCTCGGAAAGCATCCTGCACCGGACTTTCCCGGAGAGTGAATGCGGGGCACCGCTGATGTGGATCTTCGGTGACCATGACCCGATCTGTTCCTTCCCGGGGGAGGATACGGATCTGCCGTTTGCGGTCAACCCGGAGATGAAGGCCAGCTTCCTGGAGAAACTGAAGCATTTCGGCCTGGACAGCCAGGTACGGGAAACATGGACATCCTGGCCGGTTGACTGGTGCAGTTTCCCGGATGAAGCCGGTGTGCCGCTGGCCGTCATGGGCCGGGTGCACAATATGGCCCATGCCAACTATCCGGAACTCAGCTGGATCAGCTATGACCAGTTCCTGTGCCAGTTCCGGCGGGCAGAAAACGGTGATCTGTATTACCGCGGCCGTAGGATCGGAAAGCACTGATCACAGATCATGAATTTAAATGATTTATAATTATATAAAGAACAAGGAGGCAGATTATCATGACATTTGCAGAACTGGCTGACCTGAGATACTCGGTTAAAAGCTATTCTTCCCGCCCGATTGAAGCCGATGTGCTGAAACAGGTTCTTGAAACAGCTGTAAACAAGGCACCTACCGCCCGGAACAAGCAGGCGTGCCGGATCTATGTGCTGACTTCCCCGGAAGCCATGGAAAAGGCCAACGCGCTTTCCCGCTGCATCTACGGGGCACCGGCATGCCTGCTTTTCACCTATAACAAGGATGAGATCTTCCACTACCCGGATGAGCCGGAACATCATTCCGGTGATGAGGACTGCTCGATTACCGCAACGTATGTAATGCTGGCGGCAGCTGAGGCAGGCCTTGGCACGTGCTGGGTCAACTTCTTCACCCCGGCCAGGGCCAAGGAAGCCTATGCTCTGCCGGAAAACGAAGAACCGGTGCTGCTCATGCCGATCGGCTATGCGGCCGACGGCTGTGAACCGCTGCCGAATCACACAGCCAAGCGGCCGGTGGATGAAGTCATTCATTATCTCTGAGACAGAAAAAAACACAGATGCAGATCTGTGTTTTTTTTGTCTTATTTTGGGGCAGCCGGGTTGGCGTGCTCACACGGCACGGCCACCATGCACTTGCCGCAGGCACTGCTGTTAAACTGTTCGCGCATCCAGCCGCCGTATTCGGAACATTTCTTCAGGTTGCGCAGATTCTCGATTGTGATCGCTTCAGCCGGGCAGCGTACGGCACAGAGATCGCACTTGATGCAGTTGTCATAGAGCCCGGTGTATTTCCGTTCCGTCGGTTCAACAAATGTATCCAGGATGAGTGTGGTCAGGGCTCCGCAGCAGCCTTTTTCCGTGATCATGTGACGATGGATGCCGAACGTGCCGAGGCCGGCAATGTATCCTGCGTGGCGGGTGGACCAGGTCGGTGTAAAGTGAAGGTCATCTTCCCCCGCGGTTTTCACCGGGACGCGCTTTGAGACGAAGCGCGGGTCCGCAATCGGGTTGGAAACAACGATCCCGACTGCTTCAAGTTCTTTCTGCAGGACCGCGGTCAGATCCTTGGAAACCTGGCTGCCGGCCGGATAGCCGTACTGCCAGGCTTCGTTGATCGGTTCATCTGAAGCGGCAGCCCGGCCTCGGACACCTTCGGAATACGGGAAGAAGAACACAATGACGCTCTTTGCCTCCGGCAGCCATTCCTGCGGGGCCATCCAGTCGGGGCT
>JAFRHT010000092.1 GCA_017433125.1 Solobacterium sp. | reverse complement strand
TTGTAGTTTCGCAGACCACACACGAATTATATGCCAGGAGGCTTTTCTTTCATCATCTCTCCGCTTAAGCTTTCTTGTACCCCCAGACTATCTGGGGGTTTTAATGGCTTTGCCAAAAAAACAGCCCGGGAAATAATCCCAGGCTGTTTTTCACTTTGCGAAGCGCTCTGAATAATCTGTGCAGCAGGTTTCTGCCGGTTATCCTTCGATCATGATGGTCTTCTTTTCCGGCAGTTTAGGGGTTTCCTCCTTCGGAATCTCCAGGGTCAGCACGCCGTTTTCGAACTTCGCCTTGATCTCCTCATGCCGGATATTTTCGCCGACATAGAACGTTCTCTGCATCATGCCGCTGTAACGTTCCTGACGGATCAGGGTGCCTTCCTTGTCCTTCTCGTCCTTGTTGAGTCCCTTAGCCGCGGTGACGGTCAGGCTGCCATCCTTCAGTTCAATCGTGATTTCATCCTTCTTGAAACCCGGCAGGTCAATAATCACTTCGTAGTGATTGTCGTGCTCGCGGACATCCGTCAGCATCTCCCGGGCAGCCCTTCTGCCGTAGAGCTTCCGGTCGATGTCATTGAAGCCTTTCCAGAACGGGAATTCATCCCAGTCATCAAACAGATTCTCAGTAAACAATTTCGGTGCAAACATAGTTTATTCCTCCTTTACTCTTCTTCATGTTCATATCTGAACTATGTTTCTGAGCAAGGGGACGGAGCGTTTGGATTCTGTTCAGGATCTTCTCTGTTCCTTTGTTCAATTATGTTATAGCACGGTTTTTAGCACTTGCAAGTGGTGAGTGCTAATTATTTGATTTCTTCCGTCCGGAAGATGAACTTGACCCGGTCATTGTCGTTTCCGACTGTGCCGCTGAAGTTCCTGTAGACCTCCCCGGCCTTCAGCACCGCCTGGATCTGATCCAGGGCATCCGGCAGTTCGTTCTCCAGCCGGCTGACCAGCTGATCCATGCCTTCGGTCTCAAACTTCTCCATGCCATCCAGCAACTCCTGCACGCCGTCATCCAGTTTTGCTGTACCGTCAGACAGTCTGCCGGCTCCGTCAGCGAGTTCTCCGGCTCCCTGATCCAGTTCGGCTGTACCGTCTTTCAGCTGACCGGCCCCGCTGTCCAGTTTGTCAGCGCCTTCATGCAGGGCCGCCGCACCGTTGTTGACATCAGCCGCCCCGGCCGCAAGCTGTCCGGCTCCAGCATTGACTTTCTCAGCCCCGTCACTGACCTGAGAGATGCCTTCCTGCAGGGCCGCTGCCCCGCTGTCGAGGGTTTCTGCCCCCTGGGCCAGCTGCTGCAGGCCGCCGGCTACCTGGTCGGCCCCATCCAGCAGGGAAACAGTGCCGCCTTCCGGCACGGTCTCCAGACCGCCCTGAAGCTGCTTCGCTCCGGCCACGATCTGACCGGCCTTTTCGTTCAGGGCTGCCGCTCCGGCTGCCAGCTGAGCGGATCCCTGCTGCAGGGCACTCAGGCCGGCTGTTCCGGTTTCCTGACTGCCGTCAAGCAGTGTATCAAGCGACCCGCCGATCAGCAGTACCTGGGAACGGAAGGCATTGTCCGGATGGGCTTCCACCAGACCGGCATAGGTCTGCAGGGCTGTTGTGAAATTCTGCTGCGCCGCCATGAGTTCTGCCCCGGCCTGTTCCGGTGTCTTTGTTTCGTTATCCATGAGGGTGATGTGGCTGCCATCCTGACGGTAGGCCTGCTGGACCGGTTCTTGCGGTGCGGCTGCACAGCCCTCCGCCGGCACTTCCACATATTCAACCCTGACTTCATTGCGGGCCGCTTCCAGTTCAGCCTTCAGGCTTTCATTTTCAGCCGCCAGACTCTGAACCTGTCCCTGCAGGGCGGCATTCTGTTCATCCGCCGCAGCCTTTTCCGCTTTCAGGCTGTCATTTTCCGTCTGCAGATTCTGTACCTGGGCCTGCAGGGCCGCCAGTTCTTCAATGTCAGCCGGAATGTCATCCGCTGCTTTCAGGATGCTGTTTTCTGCCTGCAGCGCTGCGATCTGTTCCTGCAGGGCCGCTGTATCCGCACTCTCTTTCACCTGCGGGGTCTCACTCTGCAGTTCATTGAGCTGTGCTTCCAGGGCTTCATTTTTTTTACTCAGGCCGCTGTTTTCTTCTTCCAGGGCAGCGATCTTCTCTTCGTACAGAGCCGCTTCCTCCGCACTCATCGCCGGCGCCGCATTATTCTGCGCCTGTCCAGCCGCGCTCACTGCCTGATCATAGGCTGCCTTTTTGACAGCCATATCTTCAGCTGCCTTGACGACATTGTCATAGGCCTCGGCAATCTGCATGGAGATTTCCGCATCACCGGTCAGATTCTCCAGCTGCCGCAGCTGTTCACGGGTCTGCCGCAGACCGGCAACCGCCTGGTTCACACCGGCATCGAGCTGTTTTGCCCCGTCAGCGACGGCCTGTGTACCGGCTGTCAGGCCCGGATTCTCTTCATTGCCCTCCAGCGCAGCGACATATGTCTTCATGCCGTCATCCAGCGTATGCAGACCGGCAGCCACCTGGCCGGCTCCGGCTGCCAGCTGGGCTGTTGCTGTCTTGGCTGTTTCCGTGCCTGCCTTCAGCTGGCCGGCCCCGGCATTGACCTTCGCGGTTCCTTCACTCAATGCCCCGGTTCCTTCCTGCAGGGCATCCGCCCCTGTCTTCAGAGCAGCCGTACCGTTCTGCAGGGTTTCACTGCCGGTACTGAGGGCGGCGGTGCCGTCTTTCAGTTCCGCTGCCCCGTCTTTTACTTTGGCCGTACCGTCTTTCAGCTTCCCGGCCCCGTTGGCCAGATCATTACCGCCTTGGCGCAGTTCACCGCTGCCGTCCTTGAGGGTTCTGACCCCGTCCAGCAGCTGATCCGCACCGTCTTTCAACTGATTGATCTTGTCAGTCAGCTCACCGGTATTGATATCCGGATCCAGGTCGGACAGCAGATCCGAGGAAGCCATGGTCATGGTCATGCCCATGGTGAAATCCGTCACATCCGCTTCGATTTCCATGTATTCCGGAATATCGATGCCATCCAGGCGCCCGCGCAGATTCGCATCCTTTTCCAGACTTTCCCGCAGACCCGGGAAGGCCACCCCGGCCGCAAAGGTCTTCGATCCTTCGGAGATGATCCGGCCGTTGGTCACTCTGACATTTTTGAAATGCTCCGGGGAAAGTTCCATGCCGCTGGCCATGATAAACGGCACGCAGACATTCCGGGTGACGCCGTTAACTGTCACCGGTGCATTTGTATGATTTTCATAATCCAGCCGGATTCTGACATGGCCGCTCTTCCCGGCCAGTTCTTCCGCCGTGACCGGCTGACCGTCCAGTTCATAGGTGATCTTTACTTCCACCGGCAGTTCATCATTGCTGGTGCCCTGATAATAAATATCCTTCCCTTCGGCATTCCAGACCAGACCGCCGTTTTCTTCCCGGGTAAAGCCCTCATCACCGCTGACATTGGTAATATCCTGCAGATCGGAACTGTCTTCCACCCGGTTCCTGCCGCCGGCCTTCAGCCAGTCGCTGACGATGACTTCCTTCTTCTTGCCGGAAGGATCCGTTATGACATAGACTGTCTCTTCCTTGCCGGAAGATTCCTCTTCTGTTTCTTCTTCCGCATGCACCGGCAGACCGCTGACCCCCAGGGTCAGGATCGCTGTCAGCGCCGCAGCTGTTCTGCATATCCGCTTCATATTTTCTTTCCTCCTTACCCTTTCTGTGCCAGAGTCGTCCGGCCGATGATACCGTCAAATATCAGCAGCAGACTCGGCAGCAGGAAGATAACACATACCATGCTTATCAACGCTCCGCGGGCCATCAGCACGCAGAGAGAACTGATCATATCAATATTGGAATACAAGCCGACCCCGAATGTGGCCGCAAAGAATGACAGGGCACTGACCAGAATGGATTTGGCACTGGCCGCCACTGCATCCGTGACCGCTGTCCGCTTGTCCTTCCCGGCCAGCCGCTCTCTTCTGTAGCGGGTGGTCAGCAGGATCGCATAGTCCACAGTGGAACCCAGCTGAATCGTGCCGATGATAATCGAGGCGACAAACGGCATTCTCGTTCCGGTAAAGGCCGGTATGCCCATGTTCACCATGATGCCGAATTCGATGACCGCCACCAGAATCGCCGGCAGCGACAGGGACCGGAAGACAGCCGCAATGATGATGAAGATAATGCCGATCGACACCACACTGACAGTGCTGAAATCGTGGTCGGTCACCCGGATCAGATCCTTTGTGCAGGGTGCTTCCCCGATCAGCATCGAACCGCTGTCATATTTGTCAGCGATCGCATCCAGCTTTTCCACCTGGGCATTGACCTCATCGCTGGCCACATCGTATTCCGAGCCGATCAGGATCAGCTGCCAGTCATCGGTGATCAGATCTTTTCTCAGATCATCCGGAATCATTTCATCCGGGATGGCCAGGCCCTTGATCGTATTGAGACCGAGCACCCACTTCACATCGTCTTCCTGTTTCATCTTATCCGCCATGGCCCGTACTTCCCTGGCCGGCACATCCGCATCCAGCAGCAGAATATGCGTGCAGGTCATATCGAATTTTTCCTTCACCCTGGTATTTGCTGCAATGCCGGGCAGATCCCGCGGCAGCGTACTGTCCAGGTTGTAGTAGATATTGCCATGGGTATAGCCGTATACCGCCGGACCCAGCAGCACCAGCGCCAGAGCCAGGAAGGCATACGCATGTTTTGTCACGGTCGGGCCGACTCTGCCAAGATCCGGAATGACCGCCTTATGTCTTGTCTTCTGCAGAAGTCCGTCACAGGCCAGGATCATGGCCGGCAGGATCGTAACGCAGCTGACCACGCCGAGCACCACTCCCTTGGCCATGACAATGCCCATGTCACGTCCCAGGGTAAAGCTCATGAAGCACAGGGCAATAAACCCGGCAACTGTTGTTACGGATGAGCCGATAATCGAGGTGAACGTCTCGGCTATGGCCTGCACCATGGACTCTTCCCTGTCTTTCCCGGCTTCCAGATGAGCCTCATAGCTGTGCCACAGGAAGATCGAGTAGTCCATCGTGACACCCAGCTGCAGCACCGCTGCCAGCGCCTTTGTCACATAGGAGATCTGGCCCAGGAACATGTTGGTTCCCAGGTTATAGACAATGGCCATGCCGATGCCGGCCAGAAACAGAAACGGCACCAGGAACGAATCCATCGCCAGCATGAGCACCACACAGCTCAGCGCCACCGCCATCATGACGTAGACCGGCGCTTCTGCCTCCGACAGGTCCTCGGTATCCACCAGTACAGCTGACATGCCGCTGAGGTATACCTGCTCCCCGGCAATCCGGCGGATCTCACGGACAGCCGCGATGGTGCCGTCCGCCGAAGTCGTATCATCAAAGATAATGAACATGATTGTTGCGTCGCCGCTGTTGAAAGCGTCATAGACATCATCCGGCAGGAATTCCATCGGTACGGACAGATCCAGCACCGAATCATACCAGATCACGTTTTTCACATGATCCACCTGCATGATCTTTTCCTTTACCGCCGCCGTATCCCTGGCGGACATGCCCTCCGTCATCAGCACCGAGAACGCGCCGCTGCCGAACTCTTCCTTCAGGATATCCTGTCCCTGCATCGTTTCGATGTCTTTCGGCAGATATGTCAGAAGATCATAGTTGACCTTCGTATGCAGATAGCCGAGCCCGGAAGGAATCAGCAGCGCCACTGCCAGAATCAGAATGGCTTTCCGGAATCTGATTACCCACTGTCCAAGTTTCTCCGGCATATCATCACCCTCCTTTTTTCGACTGTTGGTCATTTTTTACTGTATCGTTATAACGCTTTTTCGACCGTTGGTCAATATTTTTGACTTTATTTCTTTCCTTCGGCTGAAAAAACGTTAAAATAGAACCGATGAGTATGACGGGAAAGGCAGCAGAAAACAAAAGAAAAAAGCGGGAAGCACTGATGCATACCGCTTTTGAACTGTTCTCCAATGACGGCTTCGCGCATACCAGTATCGCTGATATCGCCGAGAAAGCCGGTGTCGGCAAGGGGACATTCTATTTCTATTTCCGGGATAAATATGACCTGCGCAATCATATTATCGCCCGTAAATCAGCCGAGATCTTCACCCGGGCCAAGAACGCGCTGGATCAGACAGACCTGGTCACGCTGGAAGACAAGATCATCTTTATGGCTGATCACATGATCAGCCAGCTGGAAAATGATGTCATCACCCTGCGCTTTGTCTACAAGAATCTCAGCTGGGGTGTCTTTGAGAGTGCCTTCATTGACCATGTGGAAACCGATGTCGACTTTGCCAGCATCTTCGCCCAGGCCATTGCCGAGTCCACGGTCCGCTACGAAAACCCCCTGATCATGATCTATATGATCATCGAGCTGATCAGCAGCACCTGCCATGATTCGATCCTGTACGGCAAGCCGCTGCCGATCGATGAGATGAAAGGCTACGTCTTCACTTCCATCCGGGCCATCATGAAAGCCCAGGAAATCCATGAACCGGCCTGATCACTGCCCGGCAGTGATTTTTTTATACAGAAAAGAGAGGTTTCCCTCTCTCAGGCAATTAATGTATCTTCCCTGGCTTCCCGCTTGATGCGGCGGTAGATCAGCACATAGCAGATCACCACAAAGGCCAGGAACAGGTTGGTCGCCAGGTCGCTGTTCAGCATGGCCGTGGCGTCATAGAAGGCATGCATGGAGACCGGCAGGAGATAGGCCAGCGCCAGGTTGACCCTGCGCATGTGTCCGTCCCGCCTTACGTCGCAGACCTTCGCCCGGCCGTAGAAGGTACCCATGGTTACCGCAAAGCCGAAATGGGCCGGCACGGCCAGGAAGGCCCGGCTCACCGCCACAGCCATGCCGTACTGCATGACGTACATAATATTTTCGATCGCCGCAAACCCCAGTGACACGAAGACCGCGTAGACAATCCCGTCAAAGCGGTAATTGAACTCCGGGCTGCGCCAGGTACGCCGTTTCAGGAAAAACAGTTTCGCCCCTTCTTCCGCCAGGCCGACCATCGTGGCCAGCGCGATGATTTCCGCTTCCACTGACGGGAACGGAATCTGCGGGAAAACAAAATACTCCCACAGGGCTTCGATGACCCCGGCCGCCACCGCGGAAAGCAGGCCGAACAGGACCAGTCTGGCCAGCAGCCTGCCCGGTTCCTTTTCGATCCTGTCATGACGGTAGATGTAATACATCAGGAACAGTGCCGGTATGACAGCCGCCGCCACAAGCAGCCGCGGACTGTCATAACTGATATTAAATCGATTGAACATAACCTACCCCGTCAGCTTTCCTGCTGATGCACCAGTTCGTAAATCTTGTTTTTGGACACGCCTGTTTCGGAAGCGATCTGCCGGATGGCCGCCGACGTTGTCATGCCGGCCGCCACGGCTTCATTGACCATGGTCAGGATTTCACCGTAGTCCACATCGCTGGAATAATCATCCCGGTTGCCTTCGATGACGACAACCATTTCCCCCTTCAGGCCCGCCAGCTCCGGCAGGAGTTCGCGGATGGTGCCGCGCAGGAACTCCTCATGCATCTTGGTCAGTTCCCGGGCGATGCAGCAGCGCCGGTCGCCGAGCACCTCAAGGCAGTTCTTCATCATCTTCTCGATCCGGTGCGGCGCTTCGTAGAAGATCAGCGTCATCGGATAGCTGCGGTACTCCCGCAGTTTTTTCAGGCAGTCGGTCCGCCCGGCCGGCAGGAACCCCGCAAACAGGAACGGCTGGACAACCAGGCCGCTGGCCACCAGGGCATTGAGCATGGCGTTGGGCCCGGACAGCGGCACCACGTTGAAACCCATCGCCGAAGCCTCACTGACAACCCGCTGGCCCGGATCACTGATCAGGGGATAGCCGGCATCGCTGATCAGGGCGACGTTATGGCCCTGGGAAAGCAGGTTGATGATCCCCTTGGCAGCCGGATCCTCGTTGAAATTCTGATAGGTAATCAGCCGGTTTTTAATCTCAAAGTGCTTGAGCAGCTGGCCTGATGTCCGGGTATCCTCGCAGGCGATCACATCCACGCTTTTCAGCACTTCAACGGCCCGCGGGCTCATCTCGGAAAGGTTTCCGATCGGGGTGGGCACCAGGTACAGGGTCGGCTTGTCGTTTTCAAAACTCTTCTGCCGGTTCACTTGGTTTCCCCCTTGGCTTCCGCCGCCCTGGTCCGTGAGGACTTGAAGCTGCGGACCGTCACATTCGGATTGTTCTTCGCTTCTTCCTTCAGCCGGTTCGGCCGCGGGTTCTGATTCTGGTTCCGGCGTCCGTGACTGCTGTTCTGCTGGGTATTCTTCTTCGGCTGGGCATTCGCCTGACGCTTCTCGGTATTCTGCGGTTTCTCCGGTTTCTTCTCCCGGGCCGGACGGCCGGCGCCCTGTTCCCTGGCCTTGAAGGCAGGTGAAGCCGCAAAGCTCAGTTCAGCCGGAGACAGTTCTTCCGGCTTGCTGGCCCGCTCGGCCGGCTGGTTCGGATGGGCAGCGGACCTGACCACCTGTTTCGGGGCCCGCGAACCGCGCTTGGCCAGAGTTACGCCCTTGCGCACCTCGGCCTTGGTCTTCAGGTCATCGATGGTGATGATCTGGAAGGTCTCGGCGTTTTCGATCCGGGCTTCGTTGGTCATGACGTTCATGGACGTCACCCGGTACATCTCACCCTCATATTCCACGTGGGCACCCATCTTCGGCAGCCCTTCAGTCAGCACTTTATAATCATCATCTTCGTACTTCAGGCAGCACATGAGTTTCCCGCACATGCCGGAAAGCTTCTCGATATTCAGGGCCAGCAGCTGGTTCTTGGCCATGTTGATGGAGATGACATCGAAGCGGTTCTTGAACCGGCTGCAGCAGCACTCCATGCCGCACATGCCGATCCCGCCGACCATCTTGGCCTTGTCGCGCTCCCCGATCTGCCGCAGTTCGATCTTGCAGTGCAGCCGGGCATTGAGCCGGCGCAGCAGTTCACGGAAGTCCACCCGCTGGTCCGCCACATAGATAAACAGGATCTTCGAGCGGTCCAGGGTGTAATCCGCGCTCTGCAGATTCATCTTCAGATCCAGGGCGGCAATTTCTTCCTCGCAGATTTTAAAGGCTTCCTCAGCCAGCCGGAAATTACGCTCATGCGCTTCCCGGTCCGCGGCTGTAGCCCGCCGCAGCACCGGCTTCAGCGGCAGCCGGGGCGGGAATTTCTCCGTGCTCAGCGGCACGGCCTGGCACTCACCCAGCTCCACACCCTGCGCGGTTTCGACAATGACCCTGTCTCCCTGGGCAAGGTCTTCCATATCCGTACCAAACGAATACGGCCTGGTGCTGTTGCGGAATTTCACCGGAACGACAAACGGGTAAACAATGTTTTCCGCCGGTTCCGTCTGTTCTCTGATTGCTTCACTCATTCTTCTGTTACCTCCCACCGGTACATGGCCTGAGCCATGACAAGGTTCAGGTCATTGTTCCGGTTGCACCGGTCCCGCTGTTCCGCCGCGATGCGCATCCGCGCGGCCAGCCGGGCCGGATCTGTTTTTCTGTCTCTGTTCATCGCCTGCCGGTACCAGTCAGGGCCGGCCTCATGCCCGGTGATGACATCCCGGTAATACTGCACCAGGGCCCCGAAGAACCAGGTCAGGATATCCAGGTTGATATCCTTGTCAGTACTGCGGATCCGCAGGTCGTAATCCGTCAGCACCATCCGGGGATCCCCTTCGGCCCCCAGGAACTGCTTCAGCATCTGCCGGGTTTTCTGCCACGCTTCCCCGGCCGCCATGTCTGCCAGCCCGTCCAGGCTGTAAACAAGATGCGACATCAGGTAAGCGTCTTCCGGATCCAGTCCTTCCTGCGTCGCGGCAGTTTCATAGACAGCCGGGGACAGGGAATGGAACGGAATCCCGACACAGCGGGATATCACGGTCGGCAGAAGCCGCTCGATATTGTCGGTTGTCAGGATGGCATAGACATCCGCCGCCGGTTCCTCCAGGAATTTGAGCAGGCCGTTCATCGCGCCGATGCTCATGTTTTCGGCATGCAGGATGATATATACCTTACGGCCGCCGGTTTCCGCCGCTGTCCGCGAGAACAGCGAACTGACGGTCTGCACTTTCTCCAGGGAAATCATTTCCTTGCGGTAGCCGTCCAGTACGAGCAGGTCGGCATGGTTGCGGGTTGCCACCCGCTCGGCTGTCACCTGTTCCTCCCGGGGCAGCGCTTCTTCATCGATCAGATGATCCGCATGGAGAAAAATACTCGCTGCCAGCAGCACCGCCGCGTCGCTCTTGAGGGCATTGCGCGGTCCGCTCAGCAGGTAGGCATGCGCCAGTTCACCGGCACAGGCCCGGCTGAGAACCTCAAAAACCACCGGCTCTTCTGTTTCCAGAAGCTTCCGGTTCCGGATCCGGCGCTGCCGCATGGCATCCCGTTCCTCGGCCTGCTGCCGCGCCGCCATGGCTGCATCTTTTTCCTTCGGCTCAGCTTTCCTCATCGAGAAGTCCCTTGACGATATGAAACGCTTCCGCAATGACTTCTTCCGCCGGCCGCGACGCATCCACGATGATCATGCGGTCCGCATATTTCCGGATAATCTGCTGATATCCGTCCCATACATCCTGATGAAAACTCAGGCCTTCCTGATCAAGCCGGTCCAGGAATGACCGTCCCTTAATCCGCTGCAGGCCGGTGGCCGCATCAATATCCAGATAAATCGTCTTATCCGGCATCCACTCGTCAATCGCGAACCGGTTGATCGAGAAAACCGCATCGATGCCCAGATGCCGGCCGCATCCCTGATAGGCCAGCGAACTGTCCACAAACCGGTCACTGATTACATGCGTGCCGCTCTGCAGTGCCGGCAGGATTACTTCCACCAGGTGCTGGCGCCGGCTGGCGGCGTAGAGCAGCGCCTCCGTCCTGGCATCCATGGCCGTATTGGCCGGATCCAGGATCACATTCCGGATTTCCTCCGCAATGGTGCTGCCGCCCGGTTCCCGGGTATAGCGGACCGGATAACCTGCTTTTTCCAGCAGTTCTGTCACAGCCGTGCTGACCGTGGTCTTGCCGCTGCCGTCCGGCCCCTCAAATGTAATGAATTTTCCACGTTTCATACGCTATGCATTATATCATGGAAGTATAAAAAAGCGCCTGCCCAGGTTCATGACAGTACGGTGCGCTTGACGAACAAAAACGGAAACCGTAGTATTAGTGTAAATTCAAGGAACGAAAGAGTACCGCAGCAGGAACTCACAGCGAGCCGGAACAGAGTGAAAGTCCGGCAGGGAATGCCCGGGAAGCGCATTCGGGAGAAGGCTGTCTGAAATCATAGGACAGCACGCAGCCTGCGTTACGGGATGAGGTGGCCGGGAGACCGGCAACCAGAGTGGCACCGCGGCATATACCGTCTCTGGATGAGACGGTTTTTTGTTTACCGGAGGTTATTATGAAGACAACATTTGCCTATGATCACTACTATCTTCATGACGAGATCAAGCACAATCTGGAATACTTCTCCGCAAAGTATCCGGATCTCTGCCAGGTACAGGTCCTGTGCGTGACAGAACTGGGGCTGAACCAGTACGCCGTGACCCTGACCAACACGAAGACCGGTGACGCGCTGAGCAAGCCGGGCTATTACATGGACGGAAACATTCACGCCGGGGAAGTCACCGCCTCCATGACCTGCATGTACCTGGTCGATTACCTGCTGACCAACTACGGGGAAAACGAAGAGGTTACACAGCTGCTGGACACCGAAACAATCTATGTCCTGCCGCGGATCTCACCGGACGGAGCGGAAAACTACCTGACCACACCGAATTTCATGTACTCGGCCCCGCGGGACTGGAAGGAAGTATACGGCGGCGTGGCCCCGGAAGACATCGACGGTGACGGTGTCGTGCGCATGATGCGCTATAAGGATCCCTACGGCATCTGGAAGCTCGATCCTGAAGATCCGGAACAGATGGTTGAAAGAAAACCGGATGAAACTGCGGGTGAGTTCTACTCCGTGTGGACCGAAGGATCCTTTGAGGCATATGACGGCGACGAGAATCTGAAGGAGAAGAAGATGAAGTGGAGCATGAACTTCAACCGCAACTTCCCCTACGGATGGTTCCCTGATCCCCGTGAAATCGGTGCCGGGGACTTCCCGCTGTCCTTCCCGGAAATCCGGGCCGTGCATGACTTCATCGTTTCGCATCCCAACATCGGCGGCATCAGCGCCATGCATACAACAGCCGGCATGATCCTGTTCCCGCCGGGAACCAGGCCGGAAGCCCAGGGACTCCCTGCGGATATGAAGGCCTTCCGGGCCATCGGGAAGATGGGCACTGAGGAAACCGGTTACCCCTGCGTGAATATCTTTGACACCTTCCTGGCCGACCAGGTCAATTACTCTTCCGGTGCCCTCGATGACTGGGCCTATGAGAACCTCGGCATCGCTGCCTACACGGTCGAACTGTGGGACCTGGCGAACCGGGTCGGCATGCCGGAGGATATGACCGCCCGGATTTCCGGCGACCTGGACACGAAAAAACGCCGGTACAATGCCTACCGGAACTGGGTAAAGGAAAACGCCCCAGACGCCTATGTCCCGTGGCATGAATACGATCATCCGCACTTCGGCAAGGTGGAGATCGGCGGCTACAACTACAAATTCACCCAGCAGAACCCGCCGGGGCATATGCTGTGCGAACTCTGTGAAGGCATTGCCCGTTACATGATCCGCTTTGCCCGGTGCATGCCGCGGGTGGAAGTTGTCTCCCTGCAGAAGGAAGAAGTCACAGCCGGTGTATACAAGATCACGGCTGTCGTGGGCAACCGCGGCTTCCTGCCGACGAACATCACCGACCAGGCCGTCCGGGCTGCCGTAAACAAGCCTGTTGTTGTCGCTATCAGCGGTGTGAAGGCGTTCGTCACCGGCAAGGAAAAAGAAGAGATCGGCGATCTCTCCGGCTTCTCCCGGGCCCAGACAAAGGTCAGCTACGGCCTGGTCACCAACCGGAAGGAAGCGGCGATGAAGCGGAAGGTTTCCTGGGTTGTCAGGGCGGATGCCGGGGACACTGTCACCGTACGGGTATCCCATGAAAAGTCAGGAAACGATACAAAGAAAATCATTTTGTAACACTTTTCAATGAATGTGTAAAAAGTTTCTTGACGGATGAAAATCTGTCAGGATATAGTTATGCTAACTTCAAAGACCAGAAGAGTACCTGCGGCTGAGGCCATCAGCGAGCCGGAACAGAGTGGAAGTCCGGCGGGAACTGTCAATGGGAAGCGCATCTGTGAGAAGACCTCCGGAAATTCAGTATGGAGGCCCGTATACCGGCGTTAACGGCAGAGTGGCCTGCGCTGCAGGCAACCAAGGTGGTACCGCGATTTCAATGTCGTCCCTGGATGGGACGGCATTTTTGTTTAGAAAGGGGGTGGCTGTATGGACCGACGACGATTTGATGAAATGGTTCAAATCATCGATGCACAGAGAACAGATCTGGGAAAGGAGAAAAAGATGAAACACACCAATATCGTTAAATTCGCCCTCGCTGCCGTAATGACCATTTCCGCAGCCGCATGTTCTTCAGGCTCACCCGCTGACAGCACCCCGGAACCGGAAGAGAAAATCGTACCGATCAGCGCGTTTGAGTACGATACAAGCAATATTCCGAAACCTGAAATCACCATTGAGAATCCGACCGGTGTATTGAAGAAAATCCTGGATGACGGTGTGATCATCGTCGCGACTGCGCCGGACAACCCGCCTTATGAATGGGTATACGAAGACGGCCAGACCCTGACCGGTTCCGAGTTGTATCTGGCCAAGTACATCGCCGATATCCTCGGGGTTGAGCTGCGGATCGAACAGATGGACTTCAATGCCGTGCTGACTTCCGTCGATACCGGCAAGACCGACATGGCCATGGCCGGCTTTGGCTGGAAGAAGGACAGGGACGAAAACTTCCAGCTCTCCATCGGCTATCATTCCAGCACCAGCGGGGCATCCTGCCACAGCCTGCTCGTACCAGCCGACAAGGTTGAAGATTACAAGACCTTCGAAGACTTCGCCGGCAAGGTTGTCGCTGCCCAGGCCACTTCCCTGCAGCAGATGTACGTGGAAGACCAGCTGATCCCGGTCGGGGCTCAGATGGAACTCGTCAGCGGCTTTGACCAGGCCGTGCTGAACCTGGCGTCCGGCAAGGTTGACGCCCTCGCCACTTCCTGCTCCGTTGCCCTGCAGTATGCCGACCAGTCCGGCGGCGAACTGGCCAAGTCCTATGTGGAATTTGACCTTTCCGTATACGGCGCCTATGAAGGTACCGTCGTGGCTGCCAGAAAAGGTGAAGAAGACCTGATCAATGTCATGAATCAGATCCTGACCTTCGTGAATGACAACGCCATCTATGACATCATGTACCAGCAGGCCCTGGATGAAGCCGGCATGATCGATGTGAACTGACCCGCTTGTCCAAAACACCCGTAACACAAAAACACCCTGCCGCGGCAGGGTGTTTTTTCATGAATTCGGTTTCTTTCTTACAGCATGGCCAGCACATCGTCCACGGACGGCATGTCACCGCCATCCTTGGCATAATGCGCGTATGTGACCACACCCTTGTCATCCAGGATGAACAGGGCCGGCAGCTGCAGTTCGTCGCCTTCATAGTCACCGTGTGTGAACCCGGCTTCCTTGATGGCCGCAAACAGCTTCTTGGATTCTTCCGGATCCCGGGCGCCGCGCAGACCGTCCATGTCTGCGGCCGGCTTGATATCCAGGGTCTTGTAGAATTCCATGGCTGTATCAGCGACGATATCGAACTTCAGGTCGATGTTTCTTTCACCCAGGTAGTCCTGGATGTGCTGCGGGTCGGACTGCATGACCATCAGGACCTTGGCATCCTTGGCCAGGAATTCATCATAACGGTTGTTGATGAGCCAGGCGGTGTAGCTGCAGGTCGGGCAGCCGATGTACCGCAGGACCCAGACAACTGTCTTGCCTGTCAGGTAGTCACTCAGGTGCTTGCCGGCGGCATAACCTGTGTCAAAGGCGAAATTCGGCATTGTTTCGCCGACTTGGATTCTTGTCATGGTTATATCCTCAACTTTCTGATTCCATTATACGGGAATCAATAAAGTTATTCATCATCACTGCCCTCTTTTCTGACCATCTGATAACCGATGCCGATATGCGTGCGGATGAGTTCCTCCCCGGCTTCCTTATGACTGATCTTCTTGCGCAGGGAATTCATATAGACCCGCAGGGAGCCGATGTCCGTTTCCATCCCGGTGCCCCAGATGCGGCTGATGATAAACGAATGGGTCAGGACCTTGCCGGCGTTGTCGGCCAGCAGGCAAAGCAGTTTGTATTCAATCGGGGTCAGATGGATTTCCTCACCGGCTACACTGACCAGGTTGGAACCCTTGTCGATGGTCAGCTGGCCGTTGACAAACACGGCATTCCCCGTTTCCCGCTGGGCCTGGAATTCCAGCCGGCGGGCGGCTGCCCTGATGCGCGCCAGGAGTTCATCGATGGAAAACGGTTTGGTCAGGTAATCATCTGCCCCGTTGTCCAGCGCTTCGATCTTGTCGCTGTCCTCACCCCGGGCACTGATGATGATAATCATTGCCGTTGACCAGGAACGGACCGTACGGATCACTTCGATCCCGTCGATATCCGGCAGGCCAAGGTCCAGCAGGATCAGCTCCGGCTGCAGCGACGCGCACATTGCCACGGCCTCATTGCCGGTGGCTGCCCAGGCATACGTGTAGCCATGAATTTTCAATGTGGTTGAAATCAGGTTGGCAATTGACCTGTCATCCTCCACCACCAGAATCTTGATGTCTTTCATGCCTGTGCCTCCCACGCCTTCAGACTGAGCGTGAATACCGTGCCGTGCGGCCGGTTGTCGGTTACTTCAATCGTACCGCCGTGTGCCCTGAGGATCTCCCGGCAGAGGTTCAGCCCGATCCCCATGCTGCGGCTGCTGTCGGACAGCGTATGCCGGCCCGTATAGAACAGTTCAAAGATATTTTCCTTTTCCGCATCCGGAATCCCCTGCCCGGTATCCGCCACCAGGATCTCCACCTGGCCGGCCTGTTTCCGCGCCGTGACAGTCACCTCCGTCCCGGCCGGGGTATGCTTGACCGCATTATCGAGCAGATTGATCAGCACCTGCATGATCAGTTTGGCGTCCATCCTGGCCAGACAGTCCTCGGCCGGCGGTTCATACCGGATGACGTGATCCGGGTGCGAACGGATGTGGCGGAGACTTTCCGCAATGACATCCCCGGCGCTTTCCACCGACAGATTGAGTTCGCTGTCACTGCCGAGCCGGGTCATCGCCAGGATATTTTCCATCTGGTCCTTCAGCCAGGACGCGTCTTCCTCCATGTCCTCATAGATGCGCTGCCGGTCTTCCGGGCTCATGGCATCCGCCATGACCGCCAGGTTGGCCGCATTGCCGCTGATGGATGTCAGGGGTGTGCGCAGGTCGTGGGACAGTGACCGGAGCAGGCCGGCCCGCAGCCGTTCCTTCTCCGCCGCGGCCCGGGCATCATTGCGCTCCCGGTCAATCCGTTCTTTGTCCAGGGCCATGATCCCCTCATGCACAATGGACTGCAGGATGGTGCTTTCAAAATCCGTAAAATTGCGCCCGTTCATTTCCACGCCGATGACCCCGTAGCTGTGATCGTTCGAGTACAGACTGAAATACCGGCTGAGATAATCCGGGAAATGCGATGTATACGCCCCGGAATGATGGTCGTTCACAAACGTCCACTGCACGGCATCCTTTTCTTTCTGCAGAAGCCTGAGGTCCGGCTCCCGGTCATCGGCCGCGTAAATCTCCGGCAGCCCGGTGATATTGTCGGGACTGTAGAACCGGATCGTCCGGTTCAGCAGGTGTTTGAGCTGCAGGCAGAGAACCTGCATGATATCGTCAGCTGTCACAGCCTGTTCCAGCTGTTCCGTTGTGTTCAGCAGGACCCGGGCCTGATAGGCGTTCTCCGCCGATATCCGGGCGATGTTCTTCATCCGGATCGCCAGCGAACTGGTGATCAGGGCCGCCGCCAGCGTGACCAGATACGTTACCAGATACTCCGGGTCATAAACCAGCAGGGTAAACCGCGGTTCAATAAACAGGAAATTGAACAGCAGGATATACAGCACGGACGCCAGAATCCCGAAAAACTGATGGGATGTCAGCAATGACGCCACCAGGACGGCCAGCAGGTAAATCGTGATGATATTCGCGTTGCTGAAGCGGGACTGGTCAAACCAGACCGACAGCAGCGTGGACACCGTCATGATCAGCACAACCGTCAGGAAGTCCCGGATATTCCAGACCGGCCGGGATTTTCCCTCCGGAAGTCTGGCCGCACCGGATGCCCGGCTGTCCGGAATCATGTGAATATCCGTCTCCGGCAGGTAACTCATCAGCCTTTCACCCATGGAACGCCGGGGCAGGAGAATATGCTGCGGCGCCGAGCTGCCGACAAACAGGTCAGTAATTTTCAGCCGTTTGGCGTATTCCGAGATGGAAAGCGGGATATCCGCGCTGGTCAGCGTCTGCACATCAAAACCGTTCTGCCGGGCAAAACGGAAATTGTCCTGCAGCTGATAATCCCTGCTTTCATCCTGTCCTGCCGGCCGGACATATAATGCCACGGCAACGGCCGTATCGGCAGTCACCATGCGGGCTGCTGCCCTGATCACCCGCTGACAGCTGGGTGACCCGGACAGACATACCATGACTGCCGGTACGTTCCTGTTTTCCTGTTTCGTCATTATGCTCATTGTACCGTATCAGGACGCTCTTGTAATGATCCCGCTGTTCAGCAGGTCCTCAATCATCGGCTGCATATCATCTTTATAGTAGATTTCCACTGAACGCGGACGTCTGGCCAGGGGCAGGACCGCTGCCGGGTATCCGTTGATTTCCAGCGCCGTGGCATAGTAATACGCTGTCATGTGGTTAAGAAAGTCTGCCTGCACTTCGTCGGCCAGGCCGCTGTCAACAACCACCATGTCTGCCTGACGGCGGTTCATTTCCCGGACCACTTCACCGCTGTGCCCGGTAAACACCGTATAATCCGACGGCTTGATGTACTTCCTGATCTTCTGCAGGAACAGAACATCATCCACCATAACCCGCTTTGTGTTTTCTGCCGTTTCCTCCGGGAACAGCATTTCCGGCATCTTGCTGATCATCCGGTCAACGACCAGTACGAGGATGACGAGCAGGCCAAGTACCATGATCATGTCTTTCATATACTATCCTTTCCGTTCCGTAAGAAACTGTTTCTGTATCACTTCGATCCGGCCCAGGACCAGCATGTGTTCGTCCGCATGCAGGACTGTTTCGGATGTAACGTTCATATCCATACTGCCATGGCAGATGCCGAGGATATTCACCCCGTAACGGCCCCGGACATCCAGTTCTCCGATCTTTTTCCCATCCCAGGATGCCGGAATGCCGGTTTCCACAATAGCATAGCCGTCAGGCATTTCGATATAGTTGTAGATCTGGTCCGAACTGTAGCGGATGGCTGTCCAGCTGCCCAGTTCCCGCTCCGGGAACACCACCGCCGAGGCCCCGTTGCGCAGCAGGAACTTTTCCTGGGACCCCGTGGTCGCCCGGGCAATGATCTTGCGGGCCCCCAGCTCATCCAGCAGGAAGGTGGTTTCCAGGGAACTCAGGAAATCATCCCCAATCGCCACGATGCACAGGTCGAAGTCCCTGATGCCCAGGGTGGACATATAACCGCTGTCCGTGCTGTCGCCGATCTGGGCTTTGGACACATACGGCAGGATCTTGTTGATCCGTTCCTCATCCTTATCCACAGCCAGGATCTGATGACCGAGATCATGCAGTTTCATGGCAGTATAGCGGCCGAACCTTCCGGCCCCGATAATCAGTATGTTTTTCATGAATCTCCTATCCTACGGCAACCTTGCCGACCGGGAACCGGCTCTTCTCCCGCCGGCCCGGCAGGGCCATCGCATAAGCCAGCGTCAGTCCGCCGACCCGGCCCGCGTACATGAACAGAATCAATATGATCTTTGAGAATGCGGACAGCCCCGGGGTGATGCCCGTGGTCAGGCCCACCGTTCCCAGTGCCGAAGCACATTCGAACATGGCCGGCAGCACCGGGATCCGCTCCATCGCGGATACCGCGACCGATCCCAGGAACAGCAGGCTCAGATACAGCACCATGATGTACATCGCTTCCCGTACGGTTTCCTCTTCAATCCGCCGGCTGAAGCAGCTGACATTTTCCCGGCGCCGGAGAAATGACGCGACGGACAGGGCAACAATATACACCGTGGTCACTTTCATGCCGCCGGCTGTGGAGCCCGGGGCCCCGCCTGTCAGCATCAGCACAATTGTCACCAGCAGTCCGCCTTCGGACATCGCGGCGTAATCAGTTGTGCTGAAGCCGGCAGTACGGGGGGTAACAGTCTGGAACATCGCCAGCAGCAGTCTTTCACCGTCCGGAGCATTTCTGAATTCCAGGAAATAGAAGTACAGGAACGGGATCAGCAGCAGCACCCCCGTCGTGGCCAGGATGACTTTCGTCTGCAGGGCCAGCTTGCTGAACCGGCCGCGGCA
>JAFRHT010000091.1 GCA_017433125.1 Solobacterium sp. | reverse complement strand
TCCTGTACTTTGATTGTACAAGAGGTGCTCTCCGCGTTTTTTTATTACTGTCCATTTTCAATGGGGCAGTTCAAAACCTTCCGGTTTTTTTCCTGTCTCAGGGAATCGATTTTTATCTCATCAAGAATAGAAAAACCCTGAAAAGGGGTCATTAAATATATCATATAAATTAAATTTATTTATAAATATCATGATTGCAGGGGTCAGAATAAATTTCAAATCTGAGAATTTTTCAGTCTGCCGGATCCGTTTATACTGTGATTGTACAGCCGGAACAGCAGTACGGAAGATACAGACACCAGCAGCCGAATGACTGGAATGCTTACAAGTTACGTGTCTGGGAAAAGGTGCGGACAGCAGAAATACATGCGTGGATGATTAAGAACACTGTCCGAGACAGGACAGGCAAAAAAACGCACCTTGAAGAACTAAAGGAGGACAACACATGGAGATCCTGACAAACATCACTTCCGCCCTGCAGCAGTACAGCAGCGTAACCGACACCGAAAACGGTGATACGGCCTACCGCAGCACCGGCAGTACCAATCTCAATTTCTTCGGCACGGCGGGTGCCCTGCGGCACGATCCGCCAGCTGCCCTCAAACTGTTTCTGGCTGCTGTCCGGGAGGACTATGGCCTGGCGGTGAAAAACCTCCTCTATCTGCGGGATGTCCGGGGCGGCCTGGGCGAGCGGCACCTCTTCCGGGTGTGCTGGTCCGCTTACTGCCGGATGTATCCGCAGGATGCCGCAAAACTGATCCCGGCGGTCGTGGCGTGCGGACGCTGGGATGACCTGCTGGCCGGTCTTAAGACCCCGGCAGAGCCGGCTGTCATCGCGGCCATTCAGGATCAGCTGGCCGAAGACCTGAAGACCCTCAGGGAGAACGGTACTGTGTCCCTGCTGGCCAAATGGCTGCCGTCAGTCAACACTTCCAGCAAGGCCGCCAGAAAAACAGCAAGGTATCTCGCTGTTCGGCTCGGCATGAGTGAACCGGGATACCGCCGGATGCTTTCGTCCCTGCGCCGGGGAAGCATCATCGAAAACAACCTGCGGGAGAAGGATTATTCATTCTCCTACGCCGGGGTGCCCTCTGTGGCCATGCACAAATACCGCCGGGCGTTCGCGCGGAACGACGGTGAACGGTACAAAGCGTTTATTACCGCTGTCATCCAGGGTCAGGCAAAGATCCACGCGGGAGCTATCTATCCCTATCAGATCATCTCCGAATATCAGCCGGAGATGTCAGACCTGCAGAAGCAGGCCATGCAGGTCAAATGGGATGAGATGAAGTCTGCTTTCAGCGCCGAACAGACGATCGTGGTCCGCGACGGTTCCGGTTCGATGACCTGGGACAACAACCTGCCAATGCTGAACGCGACAGCACTCGCCATCCTGTTTGCCGAGCTGCAGCAGGGCCCGTTCCACAACCGCTTCATCACATTCTCGTCAAAGCCGGAGATGGTGTCGTTCAAAAACAGCGATACCTTATATGACAAGCTGGCCAATACTTACCGTTACGACGACTGCTCCAACACCGATATTTCCAGGGTCTATGATCTGCTTTACAACACTGACCGGCGGGCTGAGACAGCGGCCGATTATGTCCGGCGGGTCGTCATTATATCCGACATGGAGTTCGACTGCGGCACAACCAATGTCCCGACCTATGAGACCATGAAGCAGAAGTTCGAGTCGGCCGGCTTCCCTCTGCCGGAGATCATCTACTGGAACGTCTGCGCCCGCCGTGTCCACTTCGCGGCACCGGCCGGAGAGTCCAATGTCAAGTATGTATCCGGGTTCTCCGCTGCAGTATTGGACGCGATCCTGCACCATGGCAGCCTGGAGGCAGAGGAGATGATGCGCCGGACACTGGCAAAATACGATGTCTGGACGGCCGGACTCACCCGGCAGTAAACTGAAAAAAGCCGCTGGATGCGGCTTTTTTACTGAGTATTATTCCCTGAACAGCCAGTAATACAGGTCACCCCAGGCAAAGCCGAGCTTTTCCTGCAGCCGGCGTGAAGCTGTATTGCTTTCTTCCACCTGGCCCCACACCGCCCGGCCGTCTGCCATAAGGAAACGGATCATGGCAGTTTCCAGGGCTTCGGCATAATGCCTTCTCCGGTACTGCGGCAGGATCTGCAGCAGGCCCATGGCCCCCTCATCATGCGTACCGATATAGCCGGCCAGCTGGCCCTCTGCCTCAATGCCGATCATACCGCGCCGCAGACAGCGCTTCAGGTAGGCGTCATCAGCGTCAAAGCCGGTATAGGTTTCCTGTACAAACGGCAGGTCCTTTTCATCCAGCATCCGGAAAGATGTACCGGGAAGGATGATTTCTTCCGGCGGCAGGTCTTTCATATAGACCGCGTTCCGGGCAATCAGCGTCCCGGCATACTGCCCGCCTGCCAGTTTTTCCTCAAACCAGTCTTTCCGGTCAGTCATCAGCGTCCCGGCTTTGAGAATTTCTTCCGTGTCCCGGAACTGTCCGAGGGCAAAGACCATGTCCGCTTCTTCCTGCACCATGACAAGGGTGTCTGCGGAGCATTCAAGCACCCGGCCGCCGTTGCGCACGAAAGTCTGCACATAGCCGTGCATTTTCCCGCGGGCAGTCAGCCATGGCAGCAGTTTTACCGTTTCATTCATCATAAGACAGGACCTCTCTTCCGTATTTTACTTCATACAGGAAAAAACAACCACATGTGTTACGATGTCACTGAGGTGAGTGCACATGAAGTATACGTACGAGTTCTTTCAGGAAACGGCTGACTATCTGAAGCGTGTCCTGCCGGATACGCCGGAGGTGGGCCTGGTGCTGGGCTCGGCGCTGGGGCCGTTTGCGGATACCATTGAAAACCCGGTTGTGATCGACTACAGCGAGATTCCGAACTTCCTGCTGTCCACGGTGGAATCCCATGCCGGCAAGCTGATCTACGGCACGGTAGCGGGGAAGAAAGTACTGTGCATGTCCGGCCGGTTTCACTATTATGAAGGCTACGACTTCGAGCAGCTGGTCATCCCGGTGCGCATGTTCAAGCTGATGGGGGTTAAGGCACTGATCCTGACCAATGCGGCCGGCGCTGTCAACACGGCATACAGGCCGGGTGACATCATGGTGGTCAGTGACCATATCAAACTGAACGGGGCCAGCCCGCTGCGGGGCCCGAATGTCCGTGAATTCGGCGACCGGTTTTTCGATATGAGCCGGGCATATGATCCGGAACTGAGAAAGCTAGCGCTGGCCTGCGCGGAAGACACTGACCTGCAGGTGCATGAGGGAGTATACATGTTCTTCCCGGGACCGCAGTTTGAAACCCCGGCGGAAATCCGGGCTGCCCGCATACTCGGCGCGGACGCGGTCGGCATGTCCACGGTGACTGAAGTCATTACGGCGGCCCACTGTCATCTGCCGGTGCTGTGTCTTTCGGTGATGACCAACATGGCCGCGGGCATTCTCGGCCGGCCGCTGACCACGGACGAGGTCGATGAAGCGGGCAGGACCATCGCCGAACGCTTCAGCATCTATGTGACAAAGATCATCAGCAATATCTGAATCATGAACAGGGACAGACAGTCCGGCAGGAAGCGATTCCTGCTTTTTTAATGCCGATTTAATGTCAGGAACCGTACTTTAATCCCGATTTAACGTCATTCGGGGCAGAATGTGGGCATGGGAAAACAGTCAATGATGCAGAAAATGCGGATTTATATCCATGATCATATGAACTCTTTCCGGACGATCCTGCTGGGTTTCTGCCTGCTGATTCTGGGCGGGGCCGTGCTGCTGAGCATGCCGTTTGCGTCGGCCAGCGGGGAATCCGTACCGTTTATCGATGCGCTGTTTACATCCGTGTCGGCTTCCTGCGTAACCGGGCTGGTGGTCTATGATACAGCGGTGCAGTGGTCACTGGCCGGACGGACCATCATCCTGATCCTGATCCAGATCGGCGGCCTGGGCGTGATTACCCTGGCGACCGTGACCCTGATCCTGACAGGGAGGCAGATCGGCATTATGCAGAGAACCGTCATGCAGGACGCGATTTCGGCCCCGCAGCTGGGCGGCATTCTGCGGCTGACGGTATTCTTCCTGAAAGGCACCCTGCTGATCGAGGGCCTCGGGGCGGCTTTACTGACACCGGTGTTTGCGGAGAAGTACGGCCTGCTGAACGGCTTCGGGCATGCGGTGTTCCATTCTGTCTCGGCCTTCTGCAATGCCGGCTTTGACCTGGTGGGGGCAGAGCAGCCGTTCGCTTCCCTGACCGGCTGGGCCGGGGATGCGCGGGTCAACCTGGTCATCATGTTCCTGATTGTGACCGGCGGCCTCGGGTTTTTGACCTGGCAGGATCTGCTGCGGTGCCGCGGCCGGTTCAGCAAGCTGGCCCTGCAGACGAAAGTCATCCTGGCCACGACGGGGGTGCTGCTGCTGATCCCGTTCCTGTACTTCTATTTCCTGGAATTCAGAAATGCTCCGGAGAGTGAAAGACTGCTGCTGGCGATGTTTCAGACCGTTACCCCCCGTACTGCCGGCTTCAGCACAACCGATTATGCCGCGATGTCCGAAGGCGGGCTGCTGGTGACAATTGTGCTGATGCTGACAGGCGGGGCTCCGGGTTCCACCGCCGGCGGCATGAAGGTGACCACGGTTTATATCGTTGCCCTGTCCGTCGCGTCATTCCTCCGGCGCAGGGAAAATGTCAGCTGCTTCAGCCGGCGGATTGAAGAGGAAACCGTACGGGAAGCGATGTACATCATGGTGCTGTATCT
>JAFRHT010000090.1 GCA_017433125.1 Solobacterium sp. | reverse complement strand
CTATGAAACACACAAGGACGATCCGGAAGCGATTCTGGCTTACCAGTACGACTTTGTCTGCAACGGCAACGAAATGGCTTCAGGCGCGATCCGCAACCACGACCTTGACAGCATGGCCAAGGGCTTCGAAATGGTCGGCTATACAAGGGCAGAAGTGGAAGAACGTTTCAAGTCCATCTTCACAGCCTTCCAGTACGGCTGCCCGCCGCACGGCGGCATGGCCCCGGGCATCGACCGTATCCTGATGCTGATCAAGGACGAACCGAACCTGAGAGAAGTACAGGCCTTCCCGACCAGTGCCAGCGGCCAGGACTTCATGATGGGCTCGCCGAGCTATCTGACCGAAACGCAGCTGGAAGAACTGGGCATTACCTTTGTTGAGGAGGATGAAGAATGAGCAGATTCACAAAGGAAATGGTTGACGACTACGCGAACAAACTGCTGTTTGACCTGACACCGGCAGAAAACAAGATGGTTCTCGATGAGTTCGAGATCATCGACCGCAACTGTGACGCCGTGAACACGATTCCCGGCATCGCGGACGTGCCGCCAATGACCCACTGTCTGGATGACTTCGTGGTTGAACTGCGTGAGGATGAGGCGGAACCGTCCGTGGATATCGAACTGCTGCTGCGTAATTCCGATGAGACCAGTGGCCGGGAAGTCGAACTCCCGAAGGTGGTGGACTGATGAAATATACCGAAAAATCCATCGTGGAACTCCACGGCCTGCTGAAAAGCGGTGAACTCACTCCGGCTGACCTGCTTGCGGAAAGTCTGGAAAAGATTCATGTCCTGCAGGATAAATGCAACGCGTTTGTGACCATCATCGATGACGCTGAACCGGAAGCAGTCACCGACAGCCTGCTGTCGGGTATTCCCTACGGCGTCAAGGATCTGTATTCCACCAAGGATATCCTGACCACCGGTTCCTCCAACACCCTGCGTGACTATGTGCCGTTCTTCAGCGCGACTGCGGTGGAGAACCTGGACAAAGCCGGGGCAGTGAAGGCGGCCAAGACCGTGACCGATGAATTCGGCATGGGCGGCACCGGTACGACCGGCCACACCGGCATCGTGCATAACCCGTGGGACCTGGACCGCATGTGTGCCGGTTCCAGTGCCGGCAGTGCCTGTGCTGTTTCGGCAGGCGTTGTCCCGTTTGCCCTGGGCACCGACACCGGTGACAGTATCCGCAAGCCGGCAGCCTACTGCGGCATAGTCGGCTTCAAGCCGACCTACGGCATGATTTCCCGTTACGGTGTCTTCCCGTTTGCGTCCAGCATAGACCACTGCGGTGCGTTTGCCCGGAGCGTGGCGGACGTTGCCATTGTCATCGATGCGATGAAGGGCAAGGATGACAAGGACATGACGACCTGGGATTCCTCCCACATCCATCTGTATGATGACCTGAAGCCGCAGCTGGCCGGCATGAAGCTCTGCTACGTGAAGGAACTGTGCGACATCAGTCATTATCCGAATCCGCACCGGGAACTGCGTGAGCACCTGGCCAACTTCATGGAAAAGATGGAACTGCTGCGGGCCAATGGGGCAATCGTCGAGGAAGTATCCGTCGACCAGGCCCTGCTGAACGCCCAGCCGTCCGTGTATGTCATCCTGTCCTGCGCCGAGGCAACCAGCAACCTGGCCAACCTGACCGGCCTGATCTTCGGCCCGCGCGGTGACGGTGAAACTTACATTGACGTCATGAAAGACCACCGGACCCACGGTTTCTCGAGCCTGATCAAGAGAAGACTGGTTATCGGCTCGTATGTCCTGCAGAAGGAAAACCAGGAACGGTACTTCAAGAATGCTCAGCGGGTCAGACGACTGCTGGTGGACCGCTGGAAGGAACTGTATCAGACATACGATGCAGTGATCCTGCCGGTCGGCACCGGTCCGGCCAAGCATCTGGACGGTTCGCTTGACATCCTCGACGAAGGCACATCACCGCTGGAAGAGCATATGCAGATCGGCAACTTCGGCGGCTTCCCGTCCATTACGATCCCGGACGGCTTCATTGACGGCCTGCCGGTCGGCATGAACATCACCGGAAACAACTACGAAGACCAGAAGGTGCTCAATATCGCCGCGGCGATTGAAGGCCTGATGGATTACAAGGATCAGATTGCCAGGGAGGTGAAGCGCTGATGAAGTACAAAGCAGTGATCGGACTTGAGATGCATTGTGAACTGAAGTCCAACTCCAAAGTGTTCTCACCGTCCCGCAACTCCTATTCCGAACTGGCCAATTCCAATGTCAACGCGATTGACCTGGCCTTCCCGGGCACGATGCCTTCCGCCAACAAGAAGTGTGTCAAGGACTCCATCAAGATGGCGATGGTGCTGAACTGCCGGATTCCGGAATACATGCTGTTTGACCGTAAGAATTACTTCTATCCGGACCTGCCGAAGGGCTACCAGCTGACCCAGTTCACCATGCCGGTCGGCGTGCACGGACACGTGGATGTTCCGTTTGAGGGCGGGATCCTGCCGGTGGATATTCATGATATCCATCTGGAGGAAGACGCTGCCAGCATGGACCATCTGGAGAATTCTTCCGTCATTGACTACAACCGCGGCGGTGTACCGCTGCTGGAACTGGTAACGGAGCCATGCCTGCATTCCGCCAAGGAAGCGGTTGCCTTCCTGGAATTCATGCGTAGCGCCTACCAGTACTGTGATGCGTCCGAAGCTGATACCAAGAAGGGCCAGATCCGCTGTGACGTCAATGTCTCCATCATGGATGAAGATGCGACAGAACTCGGCACCAGGGTCGAAATCAAGAATGTCAACTCGTTCGGCAATGTGCACGATGCCATTGTGTATGAAATCAAGCGGCAGAGCGACCTGAAGGATGCCGGCCGGTATGATGAGGTCGTGCAGGAAACCAGACGGTTTGATGAGGAAAGCGGCAGAACCATCCACATGCGTTCCAAGGAAGACGCCGTTGACTATAAATACTTCGTTGAACCGAACATCCCGCGCTACCGGATCACCCCGGAGTGGAAGGAAAGCATCCGCAGGGAAATCCCGCGGCTGAGCCATGAACGCCGCCGGGAATACCTGGAAACCTACGGCTTCTCCGAGACAGACGCGACTGTGCTGACCCGTGACAAGGGCATTTCCGATTACTTTGAGAAGTGTGTGGATCTCGGCATGGAGCCGAAGGAAGCGTGCAACTGGGTGACCGGCAGTATCGTTGCCTGGCTGAACAAGAACGAAGCGGAGATCAAAGACTTCTATCTGACCCCGGAGATGCTCAAGTTCATCTATGACAACGTGAAGAAGGGCACCATTTCCGGCAAGCAGGCCAAGGAAGTGTTCACAAAGGTTCTGGATGAAAAGAAAGAACCGTCCGCGTTCATTTCGAAGGAGAATGCCCAGATTTCCGATGCCGGTGAACTGGAGAAGATCATCGATGAGATCATTGCCAGAAGCCCGAAGGAAGTGGAAGGCTACCGGAACGGCAGGGACCGTCTGTTCGATTACTTTGTCGGCCAGGTCATGAAAGCGACCCGCGGCAAGGCCAACCCGATCATGACAAAGGATATCCTGCATTCCAAACTGGACGTATAAGCATAAGGGCACCGGATGTGTGCCCTTTTCTGAAAAGAGTATGAACGAAGAAAGCAAACCGGAAATCAGTATTGCGGAAGGGGTGGAGGACGGTCACCCGGTGCGGTATTACCTGCAGGATGATGTCTGCCACTCCGCCACCTATCTCGAACCGGAACTGCGGAACGAACTGATTTTCCCGTACATGAAGAAGTGGAATCTCATGTTTTCCCTGGACATGGATATCCGGGAGATCATGATGATCGGCGGGGCCGGGTATTCCTATCCGAAATATCTCATCAGTCATTATCCGGAGATTGCCATGACCGTAGCCGAGACGGATGAAGACGCCGTGCAGCGGGCCTGTGACTGGTTTTTCCTGGATGAACTGATTGAGACCTTTCATACGGAAGAGACCAAACGCCTGCGCCTGGTCACGGCCGATGGCCGGCAGCTTCTGAATGACGAGGAAAAACAATATGACGTCATCATCAACGATGCCTACAGCGGCTTCATGCCGGCATTCCCGCTGGCCACAGCGGAGTGCGCGAAGCTGATCCGCAGCCGGCTGAAGGAGGGCGGCCTCTACATGGCCAACGTGCCGGGCTATGATGATATCGGGGAATCCTGGTTCCTGCAGGATGTCCTGCTGACCCTGCAGAAGGTATTCCGCCATGTGCTGCTCGTGCCGGCCAAGGGTGTGCCGGAAGAAGAATCCGATGCCAGCAACTACATTGTCTTCGCTTCCGACACACATGCGTCCGTACCGGAGATGATTCCCTATGAAACCCCGGAGGGAAGATTGATGTATGACCGGGACCTGGATAAAATCTTCCGGGATTTCCGGCTGTAGGGAATAATATGTTAAATCTTATGATCTGTATAAATGTATAAGAATTGACATTACCACGGCTAATTAAGGACAATAGAATCAGATAACACTTATCTTCAGAAAGGAAGGTGCTCAACATGATTTATTACAACTATGCCGGGCTGGACCGCGGCAACTGCAGTACCGTTATTATCGGTAAGAACGCTTCCGTCACCGGACATGTCATTCTCGGACATAATGAGGATGATACCGAATGCATGGTGCAGTCCCACCTGGTGCCGCGCATGCAGCACAAGGAAGGCGAAATGGTCGTCTTTGAAGACGGTAAGGCCATCATTCCGCAGGTTCCGGAAACCTATGCCTACTACTGGTCTGAAGTGAAGTGCGTCGGCGGGATTTCCTTCGCGGATGTCTTCATGAATGAAAACGGCGTGGCACTGGTCTCCAACGCTGCCCGGCCGACCATGGACGCTACCGGTTCCCACAAGGACAACCGGGAAGCCTATGGTCTGGGCTATGCGCTGCGGACCCTGGTTGCCCAGCGTGCCAAGACAGCCAGACAGGGTGTCGAGGTTGCCATGGAACTGGTTGAGAAGTACGGATACTGCTCCAGCCGTGTCTACCACATCGTCGACAAGGACGAAGCATGGTCTGTCCAGGTCCCGAAGGGATTCAACTGCGTAGCCAGAAGAATCCAGGATGATGAAGTATACTACATGCCGAACCACCTGACCATCCATCAGATCGATTTCAATGATCCGGACAACTTCAAGTACACAAAGAATATTGTCACCCATGCGATCGAGCAGGGCTGGTACAAGCCGGCAGTGGAAGGCGATTACAGCGACTTTGACTTTGCCAAGGCTTATCAGGAAGACGAACTGCAGGAGCGCAACTGGTTCCGCGGCCGCAATGCCTGGCGGCTGCTGACCGGTGTCGAACTGACCAGGGACAATATCCGTCAGTTCTCGCAGAAGGCAGTCCGCAAGTACAGCAAGGAAGATGTCAAGGCTGTGCTGAGGACACACTTCGAAGGCACCGAGGATGACCGGACGGCAGGCGGCACAGCGAATCCGCACAAGGGTTATGACACATTCTGCCCGGTATGCAACAACGCCACAGTTGAAAGCTCGATCTTCGAATTCAATGATGACATGTATCTGACCAGAATGTACCGGGCAATGCCGAGACCGTGTGTCAATCCGTACACACCGTGGTATCCGGTCGCCCTGACCAGAGTGCCGAAGGGCTATGAATATCTGGATGTTCATTCCGCCAAGCTGGCGCACTTCGATGTCGACAAGAGCGAGATCAAGTACGATCCGTCCAAGGCCTGGTTCGGTTTCCTGACCGTTCAGATGATCAGTGACATGAACTGGAAGTTCGCTGCCCCGGTGATTGCGGCTGCCCGTGATGAACTCGAAGCCGGCTGGGACAAGGAACAGGCCGGAGTCGAAGCCGGATATAAGACAGCCCTGGAATGCGGCGGGATCGAAGCAGCCCGTGAGTATCTGACCGGCTATACCTGCGCGCAGGCGCAGAAGGCCTGGGACTGGGCGCTTGATACAGTTGACAAGCTCTACTACAAGCGTCTGCGGGACGACCTCTACGACTGAGGCATTCCTTTCGGAAGACCAAATTAAAAAGCATGGTGTGAAAACATCATGCTTTTTCTGTTATTCACGGGTAAAGAGACGCTATAATACAATGGCTTGAATAAAGGATATCAACGGAGGAACCAGCATGAAAAAAAGCATACTGACAGGCACACTGCTGGCCGTCCTGGCATGTACGGCCTGCACAGCGGAAAAGCCGGCTGAAAGCGCATCGGCTGAACCGACGGCCGAAGCGGCTGCGGAAGCAGTCCCGGCAGAACTGGAAGGGACTTACTATGAACAGATTGCCGGCCGGGGTTCGTTCGTCCTGTTCAGGACGGATACCGGGGCCCATCTGGATGTCATCTGGGGCAGCAGCGCCTTTGAAACAAGCCACTGGGAAATTGATGTCACATATGACAGGGAGAACAGCCGGCTGGTCTATGAGAACGCGTTCAAGACAGACGTTGTCTTTGAAAGCGAAACCAAGAGCACTGAAACAGTAGCCTACGATAACGGTACCGGATACTTTGAGATTGGTGACGGTACACTGACCTGGTATGACGATATGGCCGAAGGGGATGAACCTTCCGTGTTTGTCAAAGACAGCATGGCCGGTATGGCCAATCCGTGGACGGAAACACAGGATCTTGATGAAGCCCTGGGCATTGCCGGCTTTGCCTTTGACCCGCCGGTGACGGAAGCGCTGCCGCAGGGTGACCACGCGGTTGAACTGCAGGGCTATCTTGCCATGCCGGGTACGGTCTGCGCGCTTTATGAAGGCGCCGGCGGCAGCCTGCAGGTCCGCAAGTCGGCCGATATCGGAAATGAGGACATCAGCGGTGACTTCAATACCTATACAGAGAGCTGGGAAGAGAATTTCAAGGGCCTCCCGGTGCATTGCGAAGGGGACGGCACCCTGGTTAACAAGGCTCTGTTCACAGCCGGTGACCATGTGTATTCTGTCTGCTTCAATACCGGCGAGGAAGGCCGGGGCCTGCGGGTTGACGAGCTGCAGTCGCTGGTCATGGGGATGCAGTAACAGTCTTTCAAACTGAAAAAACAGCCTGGCTGATATGTCAGGCTGTTTTTGTGTATTCAGCAGGAAGAGAGTTCGATCAGCCGGTAGATTTTCCCATAGGCCTTCCCGGTAAACAGCAGGCGGAAGAAAGCCTGCTCCGCCGGTTTCAGTTCCCGGACCAGGGCGTCCGGCGTGAACGTGTGTTCGGCTGTAAAGCGCAGGCCGGTGCCCTGCAGGAGCTGCCCGATATCATCGAAGCCGTACAGCTTGCTGACACCGGTCTCGTTGACCGGATTGGCATGCCGCGAAGCCCGGGCCCCGAAGCCGGTGTAGATATCCATGAGGACATATACTTCCGCGTACTTTTCCCGCAGGATCCCAAGAAAAGTCCGCAGTTCGGTTTCCGTTAGGTACATGGAAAGGCCTTCCATGACAACGATGCAGAGAGGACTGTGCGGCAGGGCCCTGACCTGGTCCGGATTCGTCACGTCAAGGGTCTGCATATGATAACTGCCGGTATCGGCATAGTACTGCCGGCGAACTGCAATGACCTCGGCCAGGTCACCGTCAATCCATTCACGGTATGGCTGCCTGATCCTGTGAAAGCGGCTGTCAAGGCCGCATCCGGCGTGCAGGACGAGGGCATGCGGGTGTGCTTTCAGCTGCGCTTCGGTCCAGTCATCAAACACCCGGGCACGCATGGCCATATTGTAAGCCAGCCACTTTGATTTTGCCCGGCCGCGGAAGGGAAACGCCTCTGCTGCCCAGATACGCTCGGCATCCGGATCATGCAGGATAATGCCCTGCCGGCTGACGCGGGCTTTGCCATACAGCGGAATGAACAGGGTTCGGCTGACGTTTTTCATTTCAGAATCCCCGGAATATCACACAGTTCACCGACAATCGCATCACATTCCGTGCTTTCCGTTCCCGGACGGGGATGTACATAAATGGTCTTCATGCCTGCCGCCCGGCCGCCGGCGATATCCTTGGCCGGATTGTCCCCGATCATGACGTACTCATCATAGTTCCCGGCCTGTCTCATCGCTTCCAGGAAAAGTTCGGGCCTTGGCTTTTCCCAGCCGATGTCGGCACTGAGCAGAGTGTCGCGGATGTACGGAGAAAAACCGAATGCCTCCGCCACAGCCGGCAGTTCGGGAAAGTTGCTGGAGAGTATGTAGTTGTCATAACCGCGCTCATGGCACGTTTTCAAGGTTTCGGCCGCGTCCGGATAAGGTTGATAGATTTCACTGGAAGTGACAATCTGCCGGAACCGGAAGGCGGTATGATCCGCGGCTTCGGCGCTTAAGCCATGGTCCAGGCAGAATGCTTTCATGGCTTCCTGCAGGTCGGACCACCACAGACCGCCGGTGCGCCCGGTAAAACTGCGGTCCGGATTGTGCCAGCTGACATGGGCGTGCAGGAAATCGTACAGTTCTGCCGCGGGAAGAACCATGCCGTTTTCTGCCAGGGCATCGCGGAAAGATTCATAAAACGACTCGTTTGCATAGATCAGCGTACCGTCAAAATCCCAGAATAATGCTGTTTTCATAAAAAATCTCCTCAGAAAAATTCTAGCATGTGAGGCTCTCTTTTTCGTGGAAATAATTGACATATTAGTGTCGGCTAACTAAAATATGTTAGTGAGTTAGTTAACTTAAACTAACCGATTTGGAGGTAATGTATGCTGCCATTGTCCTATGCCACACCGGGTGAGATGAATGTCATCCGTAAGGTGAGCGGTAATCCCGGAGTAAAAAAACATCTGGAGGATATGGGGTTTGTTGTGGGGGCACCGATTATGGTCGTGTCCACAGTGAACGGCAACCTGATTGTGAACGTCAAGAACACCAAGGTTGCGCTGGATAAAGAACTTGCCGCAAAAATCATGATTTAGAGGGGGAGATTTCTATGAAAACACTGAGAGATGTCGCCATCGGCGGAACCTGCACAGTCAAGAAACTGCATGGTGAAGGGGCCGTCAAGCGCAGAATCATGGACATGGGTGTTACAAAGAATGTTGAAATCTATGTCCGCAAGGTCGCACCGCTGGGGGATCCGATTGAAGTAACGGTCCGCGGTTACGAACTGTCCATCCGCAAGGCGGATGCTGAAATGGTTGAAGTCTATGACGAAACGGAGGGAAAAGCCGCATGAGTATCAGAATAGCACTGGCCGGCAACCCGAACAGCGGCAAGACAACCCTGTTCAACCAGCTGACCGGCTCCAATCAGTTTGTCGGCAACTGGCCGGGTGTCACGGTTGAAAAGAAAGAAGGCAAGCTCAAGGGGCATGAAGATGTCATCGTCACCGACCTGCCGGGTATCTACTCACTGTCTCCGTATACACTGGAAGAAGTTGTTGCCCGTGAATACCTGATTACAGAACGTCCGGACGCGATCTTGAATATCGTTGACGGAACAAACCTGGAAAGAAACCTGTATCTGACAACCCAGCTGACGGAACTGGGCATCCCGGTTGTCGTCGCCGTCAATATGATGGACCTGGTTGAGAAGAGCGGGGATGAAATTGATCTCGAACAGCTCGGCCGGGAAATGGGTGTGAAGATCGTCAGCATTTCCGCCCTGAAAGGCACAAATATTGATGCCGCCGCAGAGGCAGCTGTCGAAGCCGCAAAGAGCGGCAAAACGATCCCGATGCACACCTTCGGCGGTTCTGTGGAGCATGCCCTGGCGCACATCGAGGAAGCCTGTGTCCACAGCCTGCCGGAAGAACAGCAGCGCTGGTATGCCATCAAGATCTTCGAGCGTGACCCGAAGGTCATGGAAAACCTGAAACTGAGCCCGGAAACAGTCGCCCATATCACCAAGGATATTGAAGCGGTTGAAGCGGAAATGGATGATGATGCCGAAGCAATCATCACCAACGAGAGATATATCTACATCGGCAACCTGCTGAAGGGTATTTACCGGAAAAAGGCAGCCGGCCAGATGAGCACATCCGACAGTATTGACCGGATCGTGACCAACCGGATTCTCGGTCTGCCGATCTTCGCGGCCATCATGACCTTTGTCTACTGGCTGGCCATGGGCCCGTTCGGATCCTTCCTGACAGACTGGACAAATGATGTCTTTGCCGCAGAGTTCATGGAAGGCGGCGCCGCGGCGCTGCTGGAGAGCTGGGGTGTCGCAGACTGGCTGGTCAGCCTGGTTGCGGACGGCGTGGTGCACGGTGTCGGTGCGGTGCTCGGTTTCGTACCGCAGATGCTTGTGCTGTTCCTGATGCTGTGCATCCTGGAAGATGTCGGCTATATGGCCCGTGTCGCATTCATCATGGACCGTCTGTTCAGAAGGTTCGGCCTGTCCGGCAAGTCCTTCATCCCGATGCTGATCGGCTCGGGCTGCGGCGTTCCGGCTGTCATGGCTACCCGGACAATCGAAAATGAACGTGACCGCCGGATGACGATCATGACAACCTGCTTTATTCCGTGCGGTGCCAAGCTGCCGATCATCGGCCTGATTGCCGGTGCCATCTTCGCCAACGCCTGGTGGGTGTCCGCGTCCGCGTACTTCATCGGTGTGGCGGCGATTATCGTCTCCGGTATCATGCTGAAGAAGACAAAGCTGTTTGCCGGTGATCCTGCCCCGTTCGTCATGGAACTGCCGGCTTACCATGTTCCGTCCGTCGGCAACGTGCTCAGAGGCACATGGGAACGCGGCTGGAGTTTCATCAAGCGCGCCGGCACTGTTATCGTTCTCTCCAGTGTTGTTATCTGGATTCTGAACTCCCTGTCCTTCGAGGGCGGCTTCCACTATCTCGGTGAAGAAGGCGAAGGCGCAAGTATCCTTGAGAATATCGGCAACGCTGTCGCCTGGATCTTCGCGCCGCTGGGCTTCGGTACATGGCAGGCAACGGTCGCGACAGTTCTCGGCCTGGTAGCCAAGGAAGATGTCGTCGGCACCATCGGTACACTGATTTCCATGGAAGATCTGCCGGATCTGCTGGAAGAGGGCGAAAACATCGCCGGTGTCCTGGATGTGTTCTTCAAGGGCAGTGCCGTGGCTGGCTACGCCTTCATGGTCTTCAACCTGCTGTGCGCTCCGTGCTTTGCGGCCATGGGTGCCATCAAGCGGGAAATGAACAACGGCAAGTGGACTGCCATAGCGATCGGCTACATGTGTGTCTTCGCTTACGCGGTGGCGCTGTGCATTTATCAGATCGGCTCGGCCCTGAACGGCGAAGTGCATCCGGTTGGCCTGGCAGCTGCGGCCGCTGTCATCTGCTTCATCGGCTATATGCTGTTCAAGCCGTATAAGGAAGCCGACATCCTGACACAGACCGTCAAGGTGAAGTAACTTTCCGCGGTGTGTGATGACCTGGCTGCAGAGTAATATGGCCAATATAGTGATTATTCTGCTGCTCATCGCGCTGCTTTACGCATGTATCCGCAGTTTGTGGAATGACCATAAGAAGGGCTGTTCCGGCTGCGGCAGGAACTGCTCGACATGTTCGATTGCGTGCGGGATCGAAACGATCCGCAGGCAGCAGCGGGCAGCACGGAAAGGAGCCTGATATGGTGAAAACAATCGTCAGGGTTGACGGCATGATGTGCTCCATGTGTGAGGCGCACATCAACGATGCGATCCGGCGCAGCTTCAATGTGAAAAAGGTGAAGTCAAACCGGAAGAAAAAGGAAACCGTCATCGAAAGCGAGGCACCCCTTGATCCGGAAAAGATCAGGGAGGCAATTGAAAAGACCGGGTACATTTATCTCGGTATTGAGCAGTAAAACCAGAATATGAGACCGTCCGGGCAGGTTTGCCCGGGCGGTTTTCATCTGTGCTGGAATAAATAAACAAAATGCAGTTAAAAAAGGAAGCTGCCTCGTTTATACAGTGAAGGACGATAAAAGCAGATCTTCCGGACAGAATAGAGGAGGCAGAATCACGGAAACCGTATAGATGTTCATATACGTTTGCCTGAAGTATATCTTCGCCGGCAGTGGGGAACAGACAACACACATCACCGGCACTCTCACACCGGCCTGCAGAAAGAAAACGGGGTCATATGACCCCGTATGTTACTGCGCGGATATCAGGAGAACTGATCGTTCCGGTTCGGCAGGATTCTGAACATGGCCAGGATGACAGCGCCGACAATTATGAGATTGAAGATGTAGCCGGGATTGTAGGAACCGGTCACGTCATAGATCCGGCCGAAGACAATCGGGCCGAACACCCCGCCAAGGGAAATCAGGGACGCATACGGGCCCATGATGGCCCGGTAATCCTTCTTGCCGAAAATCAGCGGGATCGAAAGCGGGAAGACAACGGCGCCGAAGATGAAGCCGAAACCGATGCCGATGCAGATCAGTACCAGGGCGGCCGGGACCCGGCAGAACAGCAGGCCCACGGTTGCCAGGAACAGGGCCAGGCAGGCCCAGCAGAAACCGATGCGGACACCGAACCGGTCAAAGATCTTGCCCAGCAGGATCTTGCTGGCGGCCATCACCAGCATGCATACACTGATGAAGTTGGCGCTGAAGGCCAGAGAGTAGCCGTTGTCCTGCAGGTTAGCGGAAACGGAAGAGTACATGCCGTTCATGCACAGGCCCAGGATGACCGCGGCCACGCAGAGAATCCAGAACATCGGCAGCCGGCGGGCTTCACTGTAGGTGTAGCCGGCGATACTGGCCGTACTGTCCTGCGGCTGTGCAGTTGTTTCCTTTTTATCGCGGTAAGGCTCCAGCCCCATCTCTTCCGGGCGCAGCCGTAAAAACAGAAAGATGCAGGGAACAGCTGTAATCAGGATGGAAAGCGCCAGGATCCGGTAGGTCATGCGCCAGCCCATCCGGGTGATCAGCTGTCCGGCAATGGCACTGAACAGAGCCCCGCCGAAGCCGGAACCCATGGATGCGAGTCCCAGGGCATACCCGACGTTGTCCTTGAACCAGTTGTTCAGGATGAACGTCATCGGAAGGGTGGTGGTCAGGCACATCGTGATGCCGTTGATCGCAAAGGTCACATACAGCATCCGGATATCCGTGGCAAAACTGCTGGCAAAGCAGGACAGCACCATGACAACGACTGATATTTTCATGATCCGGATGATATTGGTCTCGTTGAAGATCCGTCCGGCAAAAAACGAAGCGGCCATACTGCCGAAACTCAGCAGGGAGATGATCGCGCTGACTGCCTGCCGGGATTGTCCCAGATCCTCAGAGATCGGTTTGATAAAGAGGGAATTGCAGTTGGACAGGATACCCATGGTAGCCGCCATGATTACACAGCCTGCTGCAACAATGATCCATCCGTAGAAAATCTTTTTCTTTTCCATATGCCACGTCTTTCCAGTTATCAGAAATAATAAAATCCACTATAGGATAGCACATCCGGTTAGTTAGAACAAAGAAAAAACCATGCCCATACGGCATGGCTGTCCCGGCAGTTATTTCTTGAGCGGCAGGAAGGTTTCCAGGGCATCTTCCAGATATGCGTTCCAGAAGAGCCAGTCATGGATGCCCGGGCCGTCTTTGAAGGTCAGCGGGGCATCCTGTTCCTGCAGGAAATCACGGAACTGTGCCACTTTCGGATACAGTGCATCTTCCGTGCCGCAGGCCAGATAAATCTTCGGGCTGCCGCAGGGTGAAGCCGCGGCTTTGCGGTATGCTGTGAAAACATCCTTGTCACTGCCGTCCACTTCATCGAAGGGACCGAAAGCGGCCTGCAGGAAATCCTTACGGAGCAGGAAACTGTCCGCGGCGGTAAAGTTGCCGGATTTCATGGCTTCAGGACCGGTTCTTTCCTTCAGCATGGCTGTATTGAAGATGGCCGGCGACAGGGATACGATCCAGCCGAAAGTTTCATGCCAGCGGAAACCGTTGAGCAGACTGCCGAAGCCGCCCATGGAAAGACCGCCGATGATGGTGTCTTCACGCTTCCTGGACAGCGGGAACAGCCTTCTGGTCTGTTCCACGAGTTCTTCGCCGATATAGCGGCTGTAATGCTCGCCGCTGGGCATGTCAACGTAGAAATGATTTTCGCCCGAAGGCAGGATGAAGGCCACACGGTACTTTACCGCAAGCTGCTGCAGCAGGCCCTTGAAAACCCAGTCATTCTGGTTGCCGAAGAAACCGTGCAGAAGATAAAAGGCCGGATAGGGTGCTTCCGGTGGCAGCGGCTGACTTTCGAATTCAACCGTATCGGCCGGGATGATGACGGTGACCGGGACATTGCGCTGCAGGCAGCGGGAATACAGGTCAAGCTGGATGGTTGCCATACAATTACCTCCGTTTTCTGCACTGTAACAGAAAGCAGGATGACGGGCAAGAAAATCGCGTCCATAAACCGGAAGGGATGCTTTATACTGAATACGGAGGAAACAATATGTATTGCCGAAAATGCGGAAAAAGCATCCCCGACAGCGCCCTGCGGTGCCCGTACTGCGATACGCCGACGGTAAACCTGCTGAAAAAAGAGGGAAAGAAACTGATTGAACCGCTGACGGATCTGTTCAGGAAGAATCCGTACAGGCGGAAATAGAGGGAAATATGAAAGACGATTATCATTTTTTTGCGACCGTATCGCGCATGAAATACATTCAGCGCTGGGCTTTGATGCGCAGCAGCCGGCCGGAGAACCTGAGTGAGCACGCCCTGGAAGTGGCGATGATTGCCCACGCCCTGTGCTCCCTGGGCAATGTCCGCTACGGGAAACAGCTCAACGGGGAACGGGCAGCCCTGATGGCCATCTACCACGATGCTTCGGAGATCATCACCGGTGACATGCCCACCCCGGTCAAGTATTACAGCGGGGAGATCCGTGACGCTTATAAGCACGTTGAGCAGATTGCCAATGAAGAACTCCTGCAGCAGCTGCCGGAAGATCTGCGGGAAATCTATGCCCCGGTGCTGAAGATGCAGGACGAAGAACTGCTGCCCTACGTCAAGGCGGCCGATAAGCTTTCGGCCTATATCAAGTGCATTGAGGAAGAGCGGGCCGGCAACACCGAGTTCGGATCGGCTGCCGCATCCACCCGGAAAATCCTCGAACAGCAGGCGGAATCCATGCCGGAAATCAGGGATTTCATGGCGGAATTCCTTTCTTCATACGGCAGCACATTGGATGAACTTCTGGCCCGGATCTGACATCTTTCAGCCGTAAAAAAACACCATAATCATGGGGAATAACAGCGTAACCGCTTACAATCAGGGGGACGCTGTTTTTTCTTTATTTTATAGGTGAAAATCGGAACAAACTTGATTATTATAAGATATGGCGTTAATTAAAGGGGAATTTCCTTAAGGAGGTCATAATGAAAAGGAAAGTCAACATAACAGAAGTGGTGCTGCGCGATGCCAACCAGTCGCAGATTGCCACCCGGATGCCGCGTTCGGATTTTGCGGACATTCTTGAAACGATGGATGAAGCCGGTTACTACTCCATGGAAGTATGGGGTGGCGCGACATTTGATTCCTGCCTGCGCTATCTGGATGAAGATCCGTGGGACAGACTCCGGTTTATCCGCTCAAAGGTCAAGAAGACCAAACTGCAGATGCTGCTGAGAGGTCAGAATATCCTTGGCTATAAGCACTACTCCGATGAAACCGTACGGGCGTTCGTCCGTAAGTCCGTTGAAAACGGCATTGACATTATCCGTATCTTCGATGCGCTGAACGACCCGGCCAACATGGCAACAGCCATTGACGAATGCCTGAAGGCAGGCGGTCATGCCCAGGGTGCGATCTGCTATACGATCAGCCCGATCCATACATTTGAAAGCTATGTCGAACTGGGCAAGAAGCTGGAAGAAATGGGTTGCAACTCCATCTGCATCAAGGATATGGCCGGCATCATCAGCCCGCAGATCGCCTATGATCTGGTCAAGGCGCTGAAGAAGGAACTGAAGGTTCCGGTATTCCTGCACTCGCATTCGACAACAGGTCTGGCGCAGATGGCTCTGCTGAAGGCCATTGAAGCAGGCGCTGACGGTGTTGATACAGCGATTTCCATCTTCTCCGGCGGGACATCGCATCCGTCCACCGAGTCCCTGGTCTACACGCTGAATGAGATGGACTACGATACCGGCGTCGACCTGGGTGTCTGCAAGAAGATCAACGATCACTTCAAGCCGGTCCAGGCAAGATTCCTGAAGGAAGGCGGTCTGAACCCGTCCGTTCTGACCACCAAGATTGATGCCCTGACTTACCAGGTTCCGGGCGGCATGCTGTCGAATCTGATTTCGCAGCTGACCGCGGTCGGCAAACTGGATAAGCTGGATGAAGTTCTGCTGGAAACACCGAAGGTCCGTGAGGACATGGGTTATCCGCCGCTGGTCACACCGATGAGCCAGATGGTCGGCACCCAGGCAGTCACAAACGTGCTGACCGGTGAACGGTACAAGCTGATCTCCAACGAGGTCAAGGCATACTGCCGCGATGAATACGGTCACTCCCCGGCCCCGATCAGTGAGGAACTGATGAAGAAGGCCCTGGGTGATGAAAAGCCGATCGAAGGCCGCTATGACGATACCATCAAGCCGGAAATCCCGGGTGCGAAGGAGTATCTGGGCAATCTGGCCGAGAGTGAAGAGGATGTGCTGAGCTATGTCGCCTTCCCGCCGCAGGCTGAGAAGTTCCTGCGTGAGCGGATGGAAAAGAAGGCCCTGAAGGTCAGCTACAGAATCCAGGAGGTTGAATAAGTATGGGCATTGGACAGGCACTGATCATTGCCGCTTCCGGGTTCCTTGTAGTCTTCATCATGCTGGTGCTGCTGTGGGTGATCATCGGCTGCATCAACAAGGCGGTCAGCGGCCTGACCGGCAAGAAGACAGAACCCGTCAAGGCTCCGTCACCGGCTGCGGTTATCGCGGCCGCGGGAGCGGAAGAACAGGTATTCGATGACAGAACATACGGCGGCGAAATCGCCCTGTATGGCGACATGGACGACAAGACGGTTGCCTGCATCATGGCAATTGTCAGTGATGAGACAAAGATTCCGCTGAGCCAGCTGATCTTCAAGTCCATCAGAGAACTGCAGTAAAGGGGGAAAACTGAAATGAAATACATCGTTGTACTGAACGACAAGAAATACGAAGTGGAAGTCGAAAAGGGCAATGCCACTGCTGTTTACGCCGGTCCGGCTGATCCGGCTCCGGTTGCTGCGCCTGCACCGGCTCCGGCCGCTGCACCTGCTGCCCCGGCCGCTGCTCCGGCCCCGGCTGCCGCACCTGCCGCCCCGGCTGCTGCCGCCGGCGCCGGCGATCCTGTAAAGGCACCGATGCCGGGTACCATCCTGGATGTCCGGGTCAGCGCCGGCCAGACTGTCAAGGCTGGCGATACGCTCTTCATCCTTGAAGCCATGAAGATGGAAAATGAGATTTCCGCGCCGAAAGACGGTACCATTACTTCTGTTGTTGTCGGCAAGGGGGCTTCCGTACAGACTGATCAGCTGATCGCCACCATTCAGTAGGAGGCTGTACCTGCATGAATATCATCGAAATTCTGATCAAGATCTTCCAGGAATCCGGTTTTGCCGGTCTGATCGAGGAACCGCGTTCCCTGGTCATGATCCTGCTGGCCTGCTTCCTGCTCTATCTTGGCATTCGCAAAAAGTATGAACCGCTGCTGATGATCCCGATTGCTTTCGGTATCCTGCTGGCAAACCTGCCGCGGACCGGGATCACCGACGGCCTGATCCACTATCTGTCGCTCGGTGTCGAATACGGGATCTATCCGTCCCTGGTTTTCCTGGGTACCGGTGCCATGACTGACTTCGGACCGCTGATTGCCAATCCGTCATCCCTGCTCATGGGTGCGGGTGCGCAGTTCGGTATCTTCACCGCCTTCCTGATGGCGCTGGCTCTTGGTTTTGAACCGAATGTTGCCGCGGCGATCGGTGTTATCGGCGGTGCGGACGGCCCGACAGCCATCCTGACCGCTTCCAAGCTGGCCATGGATTACCTTCCGGCCATCGCGATCGCAGCCTATTCCTACATGGCTCTGATCCCGATGATCCAGCCGCCGCTGATGCGTCTGATGACAACAAAGAAAGAACGTGAAACGGTCATGAAGCAGGCCCGTTCCGTTACCAAGACAGAACGGATCATCTTCCCGATTGCCGTCACGATCTTCGTTGTCCTGCTGATTCCGGATACAGCCCCGCTGGTCGGCATGCTGATGTTCGGCAACCTGCTGAAGGAAACCGGTCTGACTGACAGACTGAGCGATACAGCCCAGAACGGTCTGACCAACACGGTCATCATCTTCCTGGGTATCTCGGTTGGTGCCAAGGCAGCGGCTCAGACATTCCTGACCCTCAGAACAATTGAAATCATCATCCTCGGCCTGATCGCCTTCAGTTTCTCCACAATCGGCGGCCTGATGCTGGGCAAGATCATGTACAGAGTGACCGGCGGAAAGGTCAACCCGCTGATCGGTTCGGCCGGTGTCTCGGCAGTGCCGATGGCAGCCCGGGTCAGCCAGATGGAAGGCCAGAAAGCCAATCCGAGCAACTACCTGCTCATGCATGCCATGGGTCCGAATGTCGCCGGTGTTATCGGCTCTGCAGTCGCAGCCGGCTTCATGCTGAAGATGTTCGGCGGCTGATTGGACAGAACCCGGATAATAACTGTACAGCGTACGTTCTGACAGGAGTATAATCAATCACAGAGGTATAGAAAAATGGCAGAAATCAAACTGGAAAAGTACGGCATCACCGATGCCAAGGAAATTATCTACAATCCGTCTTATGAGTTCCTCTTTGAAGAGGAAATGAAGCCGGAACTGACTGGCTATGAAAAGGGCCAGCTGACAGAACTCGATGCGGTCAACGTCATGACCGGCATCTACACAGGACGGTCCCCGAAGGACAAATACATCGTCATGGACGAGAACTCCAAGGACACTGTCTGGTGGACAACACCGGAATATCCGAATGACAACCATCCGCTGTCCGAAGAAAACTGGGCCAAGCTGAAGGGTCTGGCGCAGAAGCAGCTCTCCGGCAAGAGGCTGTTCGTTGTTGACGCTTTCTGCGGTGCCAATAAGGATACCCGCATGGCTGTCCGCTTCATCATGGAAGTCGCATGGCAGGCTCACTTTGTCAGAAACATGTTCATCAAGCCGACTGCCGAAGAACTTGAGACATTCGAACCGAACTTCGTTGTCTACACAGCTTCCCTGGCCAAGGTTGAAGATTACAAGGAAATGGGTCTGAACTCCGAGACAGCCGTTGCCTTCAACATCACCAGCCGTGAACAGGTCATCCTGAATACATGGTACGGCGGCGAAATGAAGAAGGGCATGTTCTCCATGATGAACTACTACCTGCCGCTGCAGGGCATCGCAGCGATGCACTGCTCCGCAAATACCGATATGGAAGGCAAGAACACAGCGATCTTCTTCGGTCTCTCCGGCACCGGCAAGACAACCCTGTCCACTGATCCGAAGCGTCTGCTGATCGGTGACGATGAGCATGGCTGGGACGATGAAGGTGTCTTCAACTTTGAAGGCGGCTGCTATGCCAAGGTCATCAACCTGGATAAGGATTCCGAACCGGATATCTACAATGCCATCAGAAGAGATGCGCTGCTGGAGAATGTCACGGTTGACGAAAACGGCAAGATCGATTTCGCTGACAAGAGCGTTACCGAGAACACCCGTGTTTCCTACCCGATTGACCATATCGAAAAGATCGTTCAGAGAATCCGTCCGACATCTTCCGGTCCGGCAGCTGACAATGTCATCTTCCTGTCCGCGGATGCCTTCGGTGTTCTGCCGCCGGTTTCCATCCTGACACCGGAACAGACACAGTACTACTTCCTGTCCGGCTTCACAGCCAAGCTGGCCGGTACGGAACGCGGCATCACAGAACCGACCCCGACCTTCAGCGCATGCTTCGGCCAGGCCTTCCTGGAACTGCATCCGACGAAGTACGGTGAAGAACTGGTCAAGCGGATGGAACAGAACGGCGCCAAGGCCTACCTGGTCAACACCGGCTGGAACGGCACAGGCAAGCGTATCTCCATCAAGGATACCCGCGGCATTATCGACGCTATCCTGAATGGTGAAGTCCTCAAGGCTCCGACCAAGAAGATTCCTTACTTTGACTTCGAGGTTCCGACTGAACTGCCAGGCGTTGACAGCGGCATTCTGGATCCGCGTGACACCTATGCAGATCCGGCGGAATGGGAAGAAAAGGCAAAGGATCTGGCCGGCAGATTCATCAAGAACTTCCACAAGTACGAGACAAACGAAAAGGGCAAGGCACTGGTTGATGCCGGCCCGAAGCTCTAAGTTTTGCAGAGAACTGACCCCGCGGCAGATGCTGCGGGGTTTTTCTTCGCTTCTGTGATATGATCCTGTTATGGCATACAGAGAAATAAAACAGAAACTCGTACCCATTACGGCAGTCAGCCTGGTTTCCTTTTCCATGCTGTACCGGCAGTCGGTTGCCTACGACAAAAGTGATGACAAGCACCAGTACTGTCATCCCGGCTGGTATTCCTGCTCAATGAACCTTGCGGAGCAGGCGTGTCATCTGGCTTTTGTGTCAGCGGACGGCAGTACAGCCCGGGAAATCAGCTTTGCGGTGCAGGACCAGGATTTGGCGGCGCTGCGGCTTCTGCTGGATGACATCGGGGTGACTACCCTCAACGGCTGGCAGGCGGAAAATGACGGCAGCGGCTATGAACTGGAACTGCAGGGAGAATATGCCGAAGGCGCGCATCTCCAGCTGTTTGCCCGGGGCAATTATCTGGTTTCACCGCCGGCGGACATTGATGAGATCACGTTCTTCTTCAATGAGCTGGCCGAAAAGGCCGGCGGCCGGTTTACAGGAAGAATATAAAAAAACATCGAAACGCCTGCTTCGATGTTTTTATTCGCAATGATCAGAAATCAACCTGCGTGCCGCATTCCGGACAGTACTTCAGATCATAGACCCGGGCCCCGCAGTTCGGGCAGAAACGGTTTGAGCTGCCGGAAGTTTCCTGGATCTTCTTGTCCTTCGGCCAGCTG
>JAFRHT010000089.1 GCA_017433125.1 Solobacterium sp. | reverse complement strand
TTGTGCAGGTCTGGCGCCAGGCGTTCCGCAAATTTAAGACCAAGAAAGGGGTCCGCTGCAGCATTGAAGCCCTGTTGAAGCGCTCCACCGGTGAAAACCCGGTGCATACAATCAACCCGCTGGTGGACATCTATAATTCTGCCAGTCTGCGGTACGCGCTGCCGGTAGGCTCGGAAGACATGGATACGTTTGTCGGTGACCTGCGGCTGACGATCACGGAGGGCGGTGATGATTTCCATCTGATCGGTGAAGAGGAAAGCAATCCTTCACTGCCGGGGGAACTGGTCTACAAGGATGATGCCGGGGCTGTCTGCCGCTGCTTCAACTGGCGTGACGGTCAGCGCACCATGATCACAGGCCGGACCAGAAACGCGTTCATGATTATCGAGAATCTGGAACCGGAACGCGTGGATGATCTGAAAGCTTTAATGGATTTTGTGCAGGAAAATGCCGAAAAATATCTCCATGCCGAAGTGAAAAAGACCATCCTTGACAGAAACAATCCGGAGATGGTCATAGGCGATTAAAATTTACAATTTCACAAGATTGTTGTAAAAACAACAAACGAAAAAAATGCGGGTTTTCCCGCATTTTTTCTTACCGGATATGGCCGCTGCCCAGGATGACGTACTTACTGGTGCACAGCTCCGCCAGGCCCATCGGCCCCCTGGCATGCAGCTTCTGTGTGGAGATGCCCATCTCACAGCCCAGGCCGAATTCACCGCCGTCAGTGAAGCGGGTGCTGGCATTGACATAGACCGCGGCGCTGTCCACACCTGCCGTAAACAGGTCAGCATGGCTCTGGTCGCCGGTCAGGATTGCCTCACTGTGGTGGGTGGAATGTACCTGAATATGCCGCATGGCTTCTTCCAGGCTGCCGACCACCTTGACCGCGAGTATATAATCGAGGAATTCCGTATCGAAATCATCCGGACCGGCAGGGGTACCGGGGATCAGTTCCATGGCTTTCGGATCCAGCCGCAGTTCCACTTCATGGCGGCCTTTTTCCTTCTGGCCATCCGTCAGCAGTTTCTGCAGCCGCGGCAGCAGGGCCGGGGCAATGGCCTCATGCACAAGCAGGACCTCCTCGGCATTGCATACGGACGGCCGGGAACACTTGGCATTTTCGATGATCTTCAGAGCCATTTCGAGGTCAGCTGAGTCATCTACATAGATATGACAGATGCCGGTGCCGGTTTCAATAACCGGGACTGTGGCATTATCCACGCATGCCTTGATCAGCCCGGCGCCGCCGCGCGGGATGAGCAGATCAACCAGCCCGGTGGCAGTCATCAGTTCGTTGGAACTGGCCCGGGTGCGGTCTTCGACCAGCTGTACCCGTTCCGCGTGCAGACCGGCTTCCAGCAGGCCCTCATGCAGGGCTTCAACTACGGCATGGGCACTGTTCCAGGCTTCCTTGCCGCTGCGCAGGACGGCGGTGCTGCCGCTCTTAACAATCAGGGCCGCCGCATCGCTGGTCACATTCGGCCGGCTTTCATAGATGACGGCAATGACCCCGATCGGACTGGCGACTTTGCGGATGACCAGGCCATCGGCACGGATGTATTCATCCAGTACCCGGCCGGCCGGATCCGGCAGGTCAATCAGAGCCCTGATGCCGTCAGCCATGCCTTTGATGCGGCCGGCGTTAAGCATGAGCCGGTCCAGCATGACTTCCGAGATATGCCCACGAGCCTGCTCCATATCAATCCGGTTGGCGGCCAGAATGGCTTCGGTATGACGTTCCAAAGCATCTGCCATGGCGGCCAGGGCCTGGTTTTTCTGTTCAGTGGAAGGCGGGGTCAGGGCCGCTTCGGCATGGGCCAGCTGCAGGATTTCCCGGGTTGTCTTCATACGCTTTCCTTCTTTCCGATGAAACGGGTGCCAACGGCTTTGCCGTCCATGATGTCATACAGCAGGGATGGATGCGAACCGTTGCAGATGATCATATCGATGCCGTGCGATGTGCAGATCTCGGCGGCCCGCAGTTTGGTCGCCATCCCGCCGGTGCCCTGGGAGGAGCCGCTGCCGCCGCCCAGAGCCATGATCTCATCGGTAACTTCCGGTACGACACTGATCAATTCGGCATCAGGGTGCTTATGCGGATCCGCGGTATACAGGCCGTTGATATCACTCATCAGGATATTGAGATCGGCGTTGATACATGTGGCGACGATGGCTGACAGGGTATCGTTGTCACCGACCGCGATTTCCGCCGTGGCCACGGTATCGTTTTCGTTGATGATCGGCAGGACATGCCATTCCAGCAGCTTGGCCATGGTATTCTCGAAATTGCCGCGCCGAACGGGATCGTCCAGGTCTTCACGGGTCAGGAGGATCTGGCCGACTATATGATCATATTCACTGAAACGGGTGTCATAGATATCCATCAGCCGGCACTGACCGACAGCTGCCGCTGCCTGCTTGCCGGGCATATCCGCCGGCCGGCCCGGCAGGGACAGACGACCGACGCCGACACCGATGGCACCGCTGCTGACCAGAATGATTTCATGACCGGCATTCTTCAGATCACTGAGAACCTTGACAAGTTCCTCGACATGACGGATATTGAGCCGTCCGCCGGGATGCGCAAGGGTGGTGGTTCCTACTTTTACTACTACTCTTGACATGGGACCTCCTTTTATTGGTTGCCGATATTATAAATTTGCAGGAAAAAAAGCGTCAACCGAATTACATGATAAAATAAATCTGTAGGAGGTAATTCCAATATGAATGAAAAAATCAACAATCTGCTTGCCAGACGCAGCATCCGCTCCTACAAGCCGGAGCCGGTCAGAGAAGAAGACATTCAGACAATCATTGAAGCAGGTCTCTACGCGGCGAGCGGCATGGGCCGTCAGTCACCGATTGTCATTGCGGTTACCGACAAAAAAGTCCGGGATGAACTGGCTGCCATGAACGCGGAAATCATGGGCCGTCCGGGTACGGATCCGTTCTACGGCGCCCCGGCTGTGCTGGTGGTGCTGGCTGACAAAGCCATTCCGACCCATGTTTACGACGGCGCGCTGATGATCGGCAATATGCTGCAGGCCGCGTACCAGATCGGGGTCGGCAGCTGCTGGATTCACCGGGCCAAGGAAGAGTTCGCATCGGATTATGGCAAAGAACTGCTGAAGAAACTCGGTATTGAAGGGGATTATGAAGGCATCGGCAACGTGATCCTAGGCTATCCGGCTGAAGATCCGGAACCGAAACCGCGCAACGAAGGCCGGGTCTATTTTGTCCGCTGATGAACGATCTGCTGGAAATCATGCTGCACCGGCGCAGCGTCCGTCAATTTACCGGGGAAGCCGTGCCGGCGGAACAGCTGGAAGTGATTCTGCAGGCCGGCTGTGCCGTGCCCAGCAGCCGGGGAAGTTATCCCTGGCGCTTTCTGCCAGTAACCGCCAGGGATCTGCTGGCCCGCATGTCGCACTGCCGCAAGGGCGCTGCGGGAATGCTGAAAAAAGCCGGGGCGGCCATCGTC
>JAFRHT010000088.1 GCA_017433125.1 Solobacterium sp. | reverse complement strand
CTTCTTCGGGCATCTGAAAAGCGAATGTCTTGAACTGCATAAACTGCCTGAGACCAATGCGGAATTGATTCAGAAAGTGATCAGCTACATTGATTTCTACAACAATGCCAGACCTCAGAGAAAACTGAAAGGTATGACTCCTATTCAATTCAGGGAGTCATACCTTCATCATTAGTTAATCTGTGTTTTTTTTATGAGTGTCCCATTTTACTGGGGCAGTTCATTTCCCTCCCGGTTCTTTATTGTGTTATTCCTGTGAATCGCCCGGATCCGCATCGTCTGTCTCCGGCGCTTCCGGAGTCTGTTCATCCGGTGTGTAGGTGCCCATCAGCCGTTCCCGCTGTTCCTGGGCTGCCGCCACCACTTCCTTCTGCAGGGCCGCTTCAGCCGCTGCCCTTCTCTTTTCTTCCTCAGCTTTTCTGAGTCTTCTCTTTTTTCTGAAATGTCTTACGATCATCACTATCACCACAATCAGCAGTACCAGAACGACCGCTGCCGCAATCAGGATATTCCGGACCAGTTTATCCATCCAGGGACTGTCTGCTTCACCCAGCTGCGCATTGTCATATGTAAATGCAGAATATTCTTTGACCGGAGTGCCGCCTGCCTTGACGATATAGGCATCCACATCCTTCGCGACCAGTTCAAACGGCCGCGGTCCGCCGGTCAGCAGGACTGTATGGAATGCCACCTCATCAAACTTATCCCCAAGCGACTGCTGGGCCTTGTCACGCTGGTTGTAGAACTCCAGCATACCATAGCCATAAGGGATAATCGTGCCGGGCATTTCAACAACCGCGTCATACAGCGCCTGGGCGGTATCCTTGCTGTAACCGTAGTCAACGATGTGTGCCAGCAGTTCATCCACTGTCCAGCCCAGACCGTTGACACCCAGATCCGCCAGGGCATTCAGCACATAGCCGACGAAGACATCAGCTCTGGCGATGGTGGCCGAGTATTCATCCAGGCCGCTCTTGGTCAGCATCCGTCCTTCGACATACTGGGCCCAGCCTTCCTGATAACCCATGATGGAAAGATCGTGCCGCAGCGGGTTCGGGTTTGTGTTCAGGTACCAGGTGAACTGATACAGATGGCCCGGATAGCCTTCGTGGGCCAGGGTATAGTACAGGGTGGTATTGTCGTCGCCGACAATATCGGCGTTGATCTTGATGACGTTGTCGGTGATGTCATCGACCGGGGTGGTCATGTAATACGCCATCGTGGACGGGTTGGCAACACTGGGATCCAGATATTCCGCGGTATAGTTGACCGCCGGTCCTTCCGGGAAATCTTCCAGGTGGGCCTTCAGATATTCCAGAATCTCCACCGGCTCCTTCATTTGAACCGAATGAATCTGGCGCCGCCTGCCGTTTTCATCAAATCCGTAAATAGAGATGCTGTTCATGGCCCATTCCCAGGAACTGGCCAGGGCCTTCTCGCACTCCGCAACCATTTCCTCAACCGTCAGATTTGTGCTGGTTTTGTAGCGGGCCAGGGCTGTGAAGTACTCCTTGCCGTTGGGATATCCGGCCGTGCCTTCAGGATTGTTCCGGCAGCCGCGCAGGCTTTCCAGGTCCGTGGCTGCCTTCTCATAGGCCGGAATCACCTGGTTCAGCACAATCGCGCGGTTTCTGTCCTTATATTCTTTCTTCTGGGCATCGGTAAGGCCGGCAAAGGCATCGATGTTCTTTTCGAAGATGATGATCAGCGCGCTGTCATCGGTCTTTTCGGTAAAGTCGCCGATTTCCTCAATGGCAGTATCCAGTGTCGCATCGTTCATGAAGAACCCTTCGGAGGCCTGCTGCCGGGTCATGGCCATCATGTCGTCGATCAGCCGCGGTGTATCGGCCAGAATCGTCAGATAGTCATCGATGTCCTGCTTTTCATAGAAAACAAATTCCGTCAGGTTGGTCACCAGGTTGCTGAGCGTGCCGTTGTACGGATTGAAATGCTCATCAAACTCCGGATGCTCATTCATCACCAGCATGTTTTCCACATAATGCTTATAAGTATCGTAGTCTGTCTGCTGGGACGGGCTGAGCTTGTCATAGTCAAAGGTTTCCAGTTCAGCCAGGGTGGTTCTGGCATCCTCTGCCGCCTGGGCATAGTCTTCATAAGAGACCTCACCCCAGGTCGCTTCCGGCCGCTCAATGCCGTATTTCCTGTAATCCTTGACGGAATAATGCATGGTGAGGAAATCACTCTCCATGCTGTCCATCCATTCCTCCATCAGGTAATCATCAAACTCGGGATCTCCTGCCTCTTCTGCCTTGACGGCAATGCCGGCCGGCATAGCCAGCAGCACTGCCATCAGGAAAGCCGGTATTTTCTGCCAAAGTTTCATTTCCATCCTCCTTTGTTATCAGCGGTATTCCGTGCCGCCTTCAACATTGAAATATTCTTCAAATGATTCAAACTCATCCACATTGTAGATGGCTGTCGCATAATCCACACCGATATAGCGGAAATGCCATGGTTCGTAGGCATAGCCGGTAATTTCTTCCTTGCCTTTCGGATACCGCATGATCCAGCCGTATTCATGCGCGTGCACACGCAGCCAGTTGCCCTGGTCCGTATCTTCAAATGCCTGGTTGAAATTATAGCCGTTGTAGGAGCCGTCACCCATGACGATATCTACTGCCAGGCCGGTCTGATGATCCGAATAACCGGGCCGCGAACTGATGCGGTCTGCCCGTTCGGTTCCGTACTGGTTGGCGTAGCCGTTCCACAGGGTTGCCTGATAGGAAGCCGAACGGTATGCCGAACCCAGCACCAGATGCACGCCGTCATTTTCTGCCGCCGCGAACATCTCCTCCAGGGCCCTGGCGGCTTCTTCCCGGACCAGCCAGTACGCTGACGCCGCGACATT
>JAFRHT010000087.1 GCA_017433125.1 Solobacterium sp. | reverse complement strand
CGGTACGGCATGATCCGCTACCAGGAAGACCGGGAACCGCTGCCGTATTCGCCGAAGTGACGCAGGGTGTAACCGGCGTCTGACAATATTGCTGAAAGAAAGGAAACTGCTATGAAAAAACTGTTTGATTCGGCTGATGCCTGGATGTCTTCGAGCGGCTGGAAGGATCTGGCCATGCTCAAGATCTGCGTTGCCTCCCTGGGCATTGCCGTCGGCACAGCGCTTCCGGCAAAGCACAGGAAGAAGGCCGCGGTCCTGTCCGGGCTCGTCTTTGCGGCGACATATGCGCCGTTAATGATCAATTACTTTGAAGTGCTGAAATCCATGCCGGAGGAAAATGCGGAATGAAGCGGGCTGTCTATTTCTTCTGCATTGATGAGGCTGCCGACCCGGCCGGGTCAAACATCCTGAAAGCCGCGGAGAAGATGTACCCGCTGACCGACAGCGGCCTGGTCTTTGAGGGACACCCCGTACGGCAGTATACCGACGCGGCGGGAAATGTGTACCTGTTCGCGGAAACCGACGTCGTGCTGAGCCATGACTGGCCAAAGCAGCTGCCGGCGGTCAATGAACTGTTTTCCGACTGCAGTTTTGCCGGGGTGGTGAACTGGCATGCCGGGGCCAAGGCACCGGAGAAGATCCTGACTGTCCACAGCATCGGCGATGTCCCTTCCGGCTGGTACTGTCCGTCTGACCCGGTACTGTACTGGAACATGCTCAGGGCGCTGCACAATGCCATCGGGAAGTATGACCTGGAAGGCTGGACGGCCTGCACGGAAGCCACGCACTGGTCCGGCATGCTCTACGACAATGACCCGGCAACACTGGCCGCCTGCCCGGTGCCGCAGTATGACATCGAGATCGGCAGCTCGCCGGTATCCTGGACCGACCCCGAAGCGGCCAAAGCCGTCGCTGATGCCCTGGTGCATGTCTTCGATGAAGACACCCGGCCGAAAGTCGTGCTGGCCTGCGGCGGGGTGCACTTTGAAAGCGCGTTCTCCGTCTGCGGCCTGCAGGACGAATATCCTGTCATGTGCACACATATCCTGCCCAACCAGTGGATGGTATCCGGGCAGTACACCGGGGAGGAAGGTCTGGCAAAGATGAAGGCAGCCGTGGCAGCCATCCCGGGCGGCATTGACGCCATCAGCTTCCACGATAACCTGGCGGCCCCATACAAGGATGTCTGCCGGAAGCTGGCGGCCGAACTGCATATCCCTATCTTCAAGCACCGCACCCTGCGTGACCCGGCAAAGCTCCGGGCCGCCATGGAGCAGAAATAAAAAAACCGGTCCGCAGACCGGCTGTAATCAGCTATTTTCCACGGCTGCCGCAACGGCGGCCGTGATTCCTTTTACGGTATCTTCCAGACTCATGCTGGGCACACCCGGCTTGTCCACGGTCTGCTCCGGCAGGAAGGGGATATGGATGAACCCGCTCTTCAGGCCGGGGAACTCATGCTCGGCCAGATAACGCACCCCGTAGAGCACATGATTGCAGATGAAGGTGCCGGCGGTATTGGACAGGGATGCCGGAACCCCGGCTGCCCGGATGGCTTCCACCATGGCTTTGACCGGCAGGGACGCGAAGTACGCGTCCGGCCCGTCCGCGAAGACCGGCTCATCATGGGGCTGGTTGCCCTCATTGTCGGGAATGCGGCAGTCCGTGACGTTGATGCCGACGCGCTCCACGGTGATCTCGCTGCGCCCGCCGGCCTGGCCGACCGAGATGACGATATCGGGATGAACCGCCGCGATCTTTTCCCGGATCACAGCGATGGATTTTCCGCACACCGTGGGTACTTCCAGTTTGATGATGTCCGCGCCGGCAATGGTATCCGGCAGCCGTTTGACGGCTTCAATGGCCGGGTTGACCGGTTCGCCGCCGAACGGATCAAATCCCGTGACAAGTACTTTCATTTCGTTCCTCCGTTTTTCTTCATGACCGCCAGGATATTGTCCCGGCAGAGCTTTCCGGCTGTATCCGGCGTCAGTTTCTCGAGCAGGACATCGTACTTCCGGACTTCCTGCACGTATTTGTCCCAGCAGCCGACCACGTCCGTGCCGAGCATGAACCGGTCCGGATAGTCCTCAATCAGCCGGACCCAGTCTTCCGGTGTATCGTTGTCGGCATAGTGGTTCGGGAAGTTGTCCAGGACATAGTAATCATAAACAACCCAGGAGATATCCACCCACAGGTTTTTATTCTTTTTCAGCATGTCCCGCACGATCTTCGTCAGGTTCTGGATCTCCACCCGGCGCGAGATGCCGGCATGGGCCCAGATAATGCGGCAGTCCCGGTTGTGGGCCAGGGCTTCCTTCAGTTCGTCCAGATACAGGACTTCCTCATTGCCCTGGGCGGTGATGTTGTGGTGCACCAGCACCGGCAGGTCATATTCCGCGGCCAGGTCAAAGATCTCCAGGAAGGCCGGATGATTGACGTGGGGCGCTTCCCCGTAGGTCAAGGCAGTCAGGTCATCATGGCGGCTCATCAGTTCGCCGATGCCGCACCAGAAATCCGGATACATCTCCAGCAGGCGGCGCAGCTGGGTGGCCGCCATGCGGTCATTGCCGTTGATGCCGCAGCAGAACGGATAGAAGCGCTTCCGGATCTTTGCCGGCTGCTTTTTCAGCAGTTCCGCGAGGATATAATCCGTACCGGAATAGTAATAGCAGCGGCTGTCGTTGCTCAGGTAGTAGGAAGGGGCTTTGGGCATGGTGCTGTCCCACTGCTTGGCCATGGGCATGCCGAAGACAACGGCCTGTTCCACTCCGGCTTCGTCCATGACGTCTGCCAGGGCCGCAAAGCCTTCGGTCTGCTGGAGAAAATCGAGTGCGTGCAGGTGGCTGTCAACGGTCCGGTAACGGACGCTGTTGACGGCAGCGGGAATCGTTCTGGTCTTTTTCATGAATTACGCTCCTGTAAAACGGCTGCTGAACCAGACAGAACCGTACAGTATCCGCCGGTTCTGTATTATGATTATTTTATCTTCTGTTTTGTCATATTAACACGGAAATCATCATTACGGTTCAGGAGGTCCGATATGAAAGCATTGATCATCGGCGGCACCGGCACGATCAGTACGGCTGTTGTCCGCCGCCTCGCTGCCCAGCCCCTCTGGGATGTCTGGGTACTCAACCGCGGCAGGCGCAGCGCTGTCCTGCCGGACAATGTGAAGACGCTGACGGCTGACATCAACGATGAGGCCGCGGTGCAGGCCGCCCTCGGGGACATGTGCTTCGATGCCGTCTGTCAGTTCATCGCCTATACGGAAGCGGACGTGCAGCGGGATGTCAGGCTGTTTGCCGGCCGGACGGCACAGTATCTGTTCATCAGTTCGGCCAGTGCCTACCACAAGCCGGCAAGGTCCTATATCATCACGGAAGGCACCACGCTGGCCAACCCGTACTGGCAGTACAGCCGGGACAAGATTGCCTGCGAAGAATATCTCATGCAACAGTACCGGGAAAACGGCTTCCCGGTGACGATTGTACGGCCCAGCCATACCTATGACGAAAAGAAGATTCCGCTGGGCCTGCACGGGCATAACGGTTCCTGGCAGGTGATCAAACGCATCATGGAGGAGAAGCCGGTCATCATCCAGGGAGACGGGACATCACTCTGGACACTGACCCACAATACGGACTTCGCCGTCGGCTTTACCGGGCTGATGGGCAATCCGCGGGCCCTCGGGGAAGCGTTCCATATCACCGGGGATGAAGTGCTGACCTGGAACCAGATCTATGAAACGATCGCGGCGGCGCTCGGAAAGAAGCTGCAGGCGGTGCACGTTTCCTCGGACTTCCTGTGCGCAGCCGGGGCGAAGCACGGCTACGACTTTACCGGCACGCTGACCGGCGACAAGTCCTCTTCGGCCGTCTTTGACAACACCAAGCTGAAGCGGGCCGTCCCGGATATGAAAACCACGGTGCGCTTTGACCAAGGGGTGCGCCTGGCCCTGGATTATATCCTGGCCCATCCGGAAGAGTGTCAGAAGGACGATCCGGAATTTGATGCCTGGTGCGACCGGGTGATCGCGTCCCGCAAAGCAGCGCTTGATATTCTCTGAAAAGCGTCCCGCACCCTTTTTGGTACGCTATAATTAATACAGAAACTGTTTTTCAGATTATCACAGGAGGAGATCATAATGAACAAACGTGAACGTTTTCAGGCTTTTCTCAACAATGAACCGGCTGACCGGGCTCCGGCTGCCTTTTTCCATCATTACACCACGGCGCAGGAGTATGTCACCGGCCTGAAGGAACCGCGCTTCTTTGAAAAGAACGTGGCCGGCCACCTCGTTTCCCGGAAACAGGATGATCCGGACATCCTCAAGATCATGAATGACGTACTGATGCTGATGCCGGTGGACTGCTCCATGGTCAAGGAAGCCAAGGATGTCAAGGACATCATCCCGCCGGACATGGATTCGCTGTATGTCCAGAAGACCCGTGAACTGACGGAACGGGTGCTGGCTTACTGGGAAGGTGAAGACCTGCCGGTATTCGCGACCGGGTTCTCGCCGCTGTTTGTGCTGGAGCATGCCCTCAGATATGCCGACAAGGATCACCGCACCCTGGTGGGTGAGTATGCCGCGGCAGATCCGGAAGCCTTCCGCATTGCCCTTGAGAAGATCGAGGACATCACCACGAAGATCTTTGACATGCTGATGGATGAATATCATCTCGACGGCATCTACTTCAGTGTCAACAACCAGAACCACCTGCTGCCGGATGACACATACCGGGAGCTGGTCACACCGGTGGAGAAGCGGATTATCGCGGCGATCAACGCCAAGGGTGTCAGCATCCTGCATATCTGCGGCTACGGCGGCCTGACCAACAATATCCGCCTGTACGAAGACTATGACGCCAGCGCGATCAACTGGGCAGTGCATGCCGAGGGCGTGTCGCTGCGGGAAGGCAAGGAGCTCTTCAACGGCAAGCCGGTCATGGGCGGCTTTGCCCAGAATACGATCATCTACACCGGCACGGAAGAAGAGATCAAGGCTGAAGTCATGCGGATTCTCGATGATGCCGGCCAGGTCGGGGTCATGATCGGCGCCGACTGCACCGTCCCGAATGATATCGATGAAAAGCATTTTGCGTGGGTGCGTGAGGCATGTGAGGAATATGCCGGCGGCCACAGTGAGGAGGCAGTATGAACAAACGCGAACGTTTTGAAGCGTTCCTGCATAACCAGCCGGTGGATTATGTCCCATCCGGCATCTTCCACCACTACATGCCGAGCCAGGAATGGATGGCCGGCACAAAGGAACCGCGTTCGTTTGAAAAACTGGTCGCCGGGCAGCTGGTAACCAAGCGCCGGACCGACCCCGATATCTGCAAGATCATGAATGATGTGCTGATGATCATGCCGATTGATGTCTCCATGGTCAAGGAACCGAAGGACCTGAAGGATGTCATCCCGCCGGCCATGGATTCTGTCTATGTCAGCCGGACCCTGGAACTGACCGAGCGGGTGCTGAAGTTCTATGAGGATGAGGATATCCCGTCCTTTGTGACCAGCTTCGCGCCGATCTTCTCCCTGCGCCACCGGCTGGAGGACAACGACCCTGACCACCGTGACGTCATGGGCGAGCTGTTCGCGGCTGATCCGCAGGCGGCGTATGACGGCATGAAGACCGTGGCGGAGAGGACGATGGAAATCCATCAGAAACTCTTTGATGAATTCCCGCTGGACGGCATCTACTTCAGCGTAAACAACCAGAATTCCGTGCTGAGTGATGAACTGTACCGGGAAATCGCCGCCCCGATCGAGAAGGAAATGATCGCTGACATCAATAAGCGCGGCCTTACCTTCATGCATATCTGCGGGACCCGGGGCCAGACCAACAACCTGAACCTGTACACCGACTATGATTTCGCGGCTGTCAACTGGGCTGTCTATTCCGAGAACATCTCCCTGAAGGAAGGGAAGGAACTCTTCGGCGGGAAACCGGTCATGGGCGGCTTTGCCCAGACCGGGCTGATCTATGACGGCACCGAGGAAGCGATCAAGGCGGAAGTGAAGCGGATTCTGGATGAAACCGGACAGCTCGGCGTCATGATCGGGGCCGACTGCACGGTGCCGATGGATATCGACGAGAAACACTTCGTCTGGGTCAGGGAGGCGGCGCAGGAATACGCTGCGGCACATCGCTGATGGCCGTAAAACCACTGTCGGAAAAAGCCCTGGCGAGGAAGTACGCGGAAACAGGCTGGTCACAGGACACAATTGCCTTCCTGCACGACTTCTTCCTGGCCGGGGCCAATCTGTACGGGGTCTGCACAGTCCAGGATCTCTGGGACATCTATAAATTCCTCGGGGAACACGTCAGCCTGCCGAAGCTGCGGCGCCGGGACATGATCACATTCTCGGCCATTGCGCGCCGGGACAGGCTGCCCTATGCCGTTTATGAAATCGATGAGATTTACGCGGATGAGGAGCGGAAAGAGACGGAGCGCATGATCGTTCATAAGGAACTGGTCGGCTCCGGGTATTACCGCTTTGATGATGTCTACCGGCTGAGTGACCGCCAGCTGAACAAGCCGTTCTATGTTCCGGATGACTACATGCGCTATGCGGAACCGGAACCGTCACCGGCGGAAAGCGCCCTGCGCGGGTATCTGGATGAACTGCAGGGCATGACTACGCACAGCCGGACAGCGGCCGCGGAGGAAATGTTCCGGCAGCTGCGGCGTGCGGTCATGACCGGCTTCCCGGATATTTCCCACGTGATCCGGATGCTTACCGATCAATTGAATGAAACCGGGACGGGCCCGGATGAGGAAGAGACCCTGAAGCTGCTGGAACTGGTGACGGCTTACAACAACAGTTCCCACCTCTGGCTCAACCGGGGCTGGGCGCCGCAGGACATGCGGCAGCCGGCCGGGACTGCCCCGACCCTGGTGCTGGGCCCGGATATCAAAAAGATGCTCGCCGAGAACGGCATCAGCGAAGATGAATTCCTCGCCGTGCTGGCCGGCCGGGGCATCAACACACTGAAAAGCTGAGATGAGTGAAACAAGGATCCGGCTGGTCAGGCCGGAAGAAAAACACCGGGAAGCGGCCCTGGCCTTCCGGCAGGAGTTCTTTACGCACGGGGAAACGGTCATTGACGGCAGCGAGATGCTGGACCGCACGGAAGACTATGATGCCTGGCTGGGGAATATCCGCCGCAATGCCTGCGCGGACACCGTCAGCCCGGACTGGGTGCGGACCGACACATATTTCGCGGTTGATGAAGCCGGGCAGATCATCGGCATCATTGACCTGCGGCATGAACTGAACGGTTTCCTGCAGGACCTGGGCCACTGCGGCTACAGCGTGCGGCCCCATGCCAGACGCAGGGGATACGGGGCAGAGATGCTCCGGCTGCTGAAGCAGAAAGCCCGGGAAGCAGGCATGACATACCTGCAGATGTCCGTCATGCAGGACAATACACCGTCCGTGAAGATCATTCAGGGGGCCGGCGGGGTGTGGCAGCGCCGTTTCGTGTTCGCCGGCCAGCCGGCTGATATCTACACGATTACCCTGTAAAACAAATACAGCACCCTGTCATGTGACCGGGTGCTGTTTTATTACTGGTTCATGGCAAGGGAAGCCATGGCCAGGATGTCTTCCTGGGTTTTGGCCCCGGCCAGGAAACCGGACGGGTGGCAGAAGATCGCGGTCTTGATCCCGGAGACCTGCTGCAGTTCCTCATAGCGCAGGCCGTACCAGGCTGCCGGCAGCGGGTGGCGGTAACTGGTGCGGTCATCACTGTCGCTCAGGGCACACTGGATATTCCAGCCGCCGCGCAGGGCCGGTGAAATGACATACCAGATATCATGGGCTTTCGGGTTGGAACTGCTGTACAGGATGCCTTCCCACGGGGCGAATTCATCCAGAATGAGCAGGTGGTTGGCTGAGTAGTCGATGGCCCGCAGTATATAGTCACGCCCTTCCATGGAACTGATGATGCTGTCGATGCGGTTGATCACGATATCCTTCGCGGCACCTACGGCATCCATGAAGGCTTCGTAATAATCCATGCCGGAATTCCACGGCGGGTTGTAGTCCTTGATCATCTGGGAAACCGTGAAGGGAGTGTGGGCCGCCGCGACGATGTCGGCCTTGTGGGCATCCTGGACATACGGCAGCTCCTGCAGCACCCCGCTGACCGGGTTATAACCGTTGTCATCTGCGTCAATGCCCAGGATCAGCGATGTTTCGAGCCGCCGGTAGACGCTGTTCATCCACCGTTCGGGGCAGTCCATTTCCGCCAGGATCTCCCGGTAGTATTTCCGCCAGACCAGCCCGCAGGCCGCGTAGGGGATATTCGTATTCGGGTGGGTGCCGTTCTGTTCCTTGTTTTCCGGCGTGTGGTGGTCAAGTTCACCGCCGCCGATATCAAAGATGATCCAGCTGCCGTCATCGGCCGGCAGGTCAAGATCACTGCCCCGGGTAACATGGATTTCCTCCGCCATCAGGGACAGCAGGGCCGCGGCGAAGACATCATCAGCGTGGAACAGGCCGTCATGAGTGTAAAGATTCAGAAAAGGGCGCATGAGATTCCTCCGTTTCTCCAACAGTTATATCATACCCGCCCGATGCGGCCAAAGTCTGCTATAATTTGCTGGATATGAGAATAGTAATACAACGCGTAACGGAAGCCTCCGTCACGATTGACGGCGAGGTACACGGAAAAATTGATACGGGCTTTCTCCTGCTGGTCGGCGTAAAGGATGAGGATAACGAAGAAACCGCAAAACGGCTGGCTGACAAGATTGCCCACATGCGGATTTTCGAGGATGAAAACGGCAAGATGAACCTGTCCCTGGACCAGGTCAACGGGGCGATCCTTTCGATTTCCCAGTTTACCCTGTTTGCGGACTGCCACAAGGGAAACCGGCCGAGCTTTGCCAAAGCCGGGGCCCCGGAGCATGCGAAGAACCTGTATCTGTGGTTCAACGAATACCTGCGGCAGGAATACGGCCTGCGGGTGGAGGAAGGCATCTTCGCGGCAGACATGAAAGTGCGCCTGCTCAACGACGGACCGGTCACGATCCTGCTGGATTCCGATACACTGTGAGGACAAACGCATGGGAGAGATTATTTACGGCACGGAATTATCGGCCGAAAGAAAACAGAAACTGAAGGAACGGGTGGACGGCATCCGGGCCCAGGGCAAGCGGATCCCCTGCCTGGCGGTCATTTCCGCCGGTTCGGACGCGGCTTCGGCTTCGTACATGCGGGGCCGGCAGAAGGCCTGCGATGAGGTCGGCATCCTGACGAAGGTCATCGTCCTGCCGGAAGGAAGCCGGCAGGCGGATCTCGAGAATGCCATTGCCGAATGCAACGATGACAGCACGGTTGACGGCATCCTGCTGCAGCTGCCCCTGCCGAAGGGCATGGATGAGGAACGGGGCCTGCGGCTGATCGATCCGGCCAAGGACGTGGACGGCCAGCATCCCCTCAACGTGGCAAGAATGCACCTGAACAAGCCGGGCTTTGTGCCCTGTACGCCGCGGGGCATCATGGCGGTCCTGGCCCGCATGGGAGCGGAACTCGACGGCTGCCAGGCCGTGGTGGTCGGGCGGTCTTCGCTGGTCGGCGCACCGGTGGCGAAGCTGCTGCTCAACGCCAATGCCACGGTAACGACCTGCCATTCCCACACGAAGAACCTGGCGGAAGTCTGCCGGCAGGCGGATGTGCTGGTCGTGGCCATCGGCAAGCCCCGGATGATCACTGCGGACTATGTCAAGGAAGGCGCCTATGTCGTGGATGTCGGCGTGAACCGGCTGCCGGACGGGAAACTGTGCGGCGACGTGGACTTTGACGGCGTGTTCGACAAGGTGTCCGCCATTACTCCGGTGCCGCGCGGGGTCGGCCCGATGACCACATGCATGCTTCTGGAAAACACAATGAAGGCATACGAGGAACGTCAGGTATGGTAGATCAGGAATACGGTCTGTATGATATCGTTGAGATGAAAAAGGAACACCCGTGTCACAAATCGAAATACTGGCGGGTGATCCGGGTCGGTGCCGATATCAAAATCAAATGTGAGGGCTGCGGGGCAGTGGTCATGTTCCCGCGGCATGAGTTCGAGCGCAAGCTCAGGAAGGTCATACAGCATATGACCACAGAAGAAACGGAGGCCTGATTATGGCTTTAACTGCAGGAATTGTCGGACTGCCGAATGTCGGCAAGTCCACTCTGTTCAATGCCATCACCAACAGCCAGGTGCTGGCAGAGAACTATCCGTTCGCGACTATCGCTCCGAATGTCGGCGTGGTGGAAGTGCCGGATGAGAGAATGGATAACCTGGTGGAACTGTTCCACCCGAAAAAGGTCATCTATACCACCTTTGAATTCACGGACATCGCCGGCCTGGTAAAGGGCGCGTCAAAGGGGGAAGGGCTGGGCAACCAGTTCCTGGCCAATATCCGGAATACGGACGCGATCGTGCATGTCGTCCGCTGTTTTGATGACCCGAATATCGAGCACGTTGAAGGTTCCGTAGACCCGGTCCGGGATATCGAGGAGATCAACCTCGAACTCTGCCTGGCCGACCTTGACACGGTGGAAAACCGCATCGGCAAAGTGCTGCGCAAAGCCCAGACCAAGGAAAAGGGAGCTGTGGAAGAGAACAACGCGCTGCAGAAATTCAAGGAAGCCCTGCTGGCCGGCAAGCCGGTGCGGCTGCTGGATCTTACCGACAGCGACCGGGAATTCCTGAAGAACTATTCACTGCTGACATACAAGCCGGTCATCTATGTGGCCAACATGAGCGAGGACGAAGTCAGCGCGCCGGAAGAGAACGCGTACTACCAGGCCGTCAAGGCCTTCGCGGACAGCGAGGGCAGTGAGTGCATCGCCATCAGCGCCCGTATGGAAGAAGAACTCTCCGGCATGGACAAGGAAGAAAAGGAAGCCTTCCTGGCCGACCTCGGCATCAAGACCGCCGGGCTTGACCAGATCATCACGGCGGCGTATCACCTGCTCGGCCTGCGGACCTTCTTCACGGTCGGCGAGCCGGAGAACCGGGCCTGGACGTTCCGTGAAGGCATGAAGGCCCCGCAGTGCGCCGGCATCATCCACACGGACTTTGAGAAAGGCTTCATCAAGGCTGAAGTCTACAGCTATGAGGACATCATGGAATACAAGACCGAGGCTTCCCTGAAGGAGCACGGCAAGCTGCGGATCGAAGGCAAGGAATATCTGATGCAGGACGGTGATATCGTCTTCTTCCGCTTCAACGTCTGATCACGAAAGCACGGCCCGGCCGTGTTTTCTTTTACCGGAACAGGAGGACAGGAATATGGGACATTGCGACCGGGTGTTCAGGGATGATCTGAACCGGAACTATCACGATAACGAATGGGGCATACCGGTCCATGACGACCGGCACATGTTCGAGCACCTGACCATGGAATGCCTGCAGTGCGGGCTGAGCTGGGGCCTCATGATGAAAAAACGGGAGATCTTCCGCGCATGTTTTGACAATTTCGACTATGACGTGATCGCCGCCTATGGCGACAGCGACGTGCAGCGGATCCTCAGTACGCCGGGCATGATCCGGTCGGAGCCGAAGATCCGGGCCATTATCAACAACGCCAGGTGCTACCGGGGCATCCGGGCGGAATACGGCAGTTTCTGCGCGTATCTCTGGGGTTATACAGACGGCCGCACGATCCTGTATGACGGCCATGGGGAAGGGCATATCCCGGCCCGCAACGGCCTGTCGGAGCGCATCAGTGCCGATCTGAAAAAACGAGGCTTCAAATACGTCGGCCCGGTGACAATCTACTCGCACCTGCAGGCCTGCGGCATCATCAACGACCACGCCTCCGACTGCCCGTGTTATCACCGGATCAACAGCAGTAATCCGACTATCCGGATGAAGCCGGACCGGGAAGGATAATGCCGCTTTGGCAGAAAAACATGCGCAGCCGCCCGGCTGCGTTTATAATTGACGTATGCAGAACGAACCCTCCAATTTAGATGTTTTTATCAAGGAAATGCATACCTGGTCCGTACAGGGAAAAAAGCCGGCCCTGGCTTCGGGTGAACTGCGCTACCTGCTGGACTGCCGCCGGAAGCGCCTGGAAACCCGCGGGCTGGTCATGGAGGAAACCCTTGAGCACCGGCCGGAAGATATTACCGGACAAGTGGCCCGCGGCGGGGACCCGATCAGCGCGGAGATCCAGTATCAGGAAGGCCTGCGTCATGTCGTGTTCCGCAAAGCCGGGAAGATCATCAGGAAGATCAAGGAACCGGTTGTCTTCTACGCGACCCTTCTGAACCGGAAGGATTACCGGGAGAAGGAAATCACCTGTCCCAACTGCGGGCACACCGCCATGGCATCAGAGATGCGGGATGGCTGCCCGTACTGCGGCACGGTCTTTGAGATGGAAGACGTCTGGCCGGTGTTTTCTTCGTATTATTACGTGCCCGGGATTGTGGACCGCAGCACCATGATGCCGAACATCAAGCGGGTCCTGCGGCGGGTGTTCACCGGCACCTTCCTGATCCTGAGCGCTGTCCTGTATTTCTATACCAACGCGGAATATCCGTTCTGGGCACGGCTGCCGCTGTCCCTGCTGGGCGGGGCGCTGGGCGGCGGGGTGATGGCATTCACCGGCTATTACCTGATGGGCTTGGTGCTGCTGGGAAAAGCATTCCGGGCAGCCGGGCGGGCCCTGACCATGGTCGGCGGGATCCGTACAGATAAAAAGATGGAGGAGAAGATGCGGCCGTATGAGCCGGATTTCTCCTACCCGTACTTTGAAGGCCGGCTGATTTCCCTGCTGCGGGCGATTGCCTTCAGTGACCGGCGGGACCAGCTGAGCCTGTATGAGGGAGACGAAGACCTGTCTTTCCTGGATACAATCGTGGACATGCAGTACAGAGGTGCCTCGAAGCTGCAGGATTTCGCTGTGGAGGACGGGGTTTTCCATGTCCGGATCAAAGCGTACATGGATGTCCTGCGGTATGAGAACCGGATGCGCCGCCGGGATGAATCATATGAGGTATGTCTGGAAAAAGATGTCGAAGCAGACGACCCGGGCTTCAGCGTGCAGAAGGTGCAGTGCCGTTCCTGCGGATCCAGCTTTGACGCTATGCACAGGAAGACATGCCCGTACTGCGGCAAGCCGTACCGGCTGATCCACGATGACTGGATGATCACTTCTATCCGCCGCAGATGAGGTTTGGTAACTGACATAAAGCGTAAAAAGTGATATAAAAAATACATAAGAAGTTCATTCTGAAGAATGAAGCCTGTCCCCGGGACAGATAAGAGCGAAGCAACTGACTGGCAGAACGCCTGAACCGTTCATATCCGACCGCATACCTGAAGGCATGCATATGAACATGTATGCCTTTTTATGTGCAGAAGGAGGAACTATCATGCATATGGCAGATGCCCTGCTGTCCCCGTCGACAGCCGCCGTCATGTACGCTGCTTCGGCCACCGCGGCCGGACTTTCCGTACGTCAGCTCAGAAAGGAAAATGATTCCCGGAAGCTTCCGGTCATGGCTGTCAGCGCCGCCATGATCTTTGCCGGGCAGATGATCAACTACACGATTCCCGGCACCGGGTCATCCGGCCACCTGTGCGGGGGAATGCTGCTGAGTGCCCTGCTGGGACCGCAGGCCGGTTTTCTGTCGATGATCGCTGTTTTAACCATCCAATGTCTCTTCTTTGCGGACGGGGGCCTGATGGCGCTGGGCGCCAATATCTGGAATATGGCGTTCTACGGGTGCTTTATCGGCTACTATCTGATCTGGCGGCCGCTGCAGCGCAGCAATCTCTTCGGCTGTCAGACAAGTCATTCCGGCCGGCGGGCAGTCATTGTCCTGGCGTCAATTCTGGGCTGTGTGCTGACCCTGCAGCTGGGGGCGCTTTCGGTGACGGTGGAAACCCTGGTGTCCGGCATTACCGAACTGCCGTTTGCGGCGTTTGCCGGACTGATGCTGCCGATTCATCTGGCGATCGGCCTGGTGGAAGGCCTGATTACATCGGCTGTACTGCTGTTTGTATATGAAGCCAGACCTGAACTGCTGATGGATGTCGGCAATTCAGAAGAAAAAGACGCGAAGATGTCCCTGCGTGGGGTCATCGCTTCCCTGGCCCTGATCACCGCCCTGACCGGCGGCGCGCTGTCGCTGTTTGCCAGCGGCAATCCGGACGGCCTGGAGTGGGCGCTGTTCGGCAATGCCGAAGCGGGTTACGCGGAAAACATGGCCCTGGACGAAGAGAATTTCGGCCTCAGCAGTTCAGTGTCCGACACCGCTTCCGCCATTCAGGAAAGCACATCCTTCCTGCCGGATTATGCGTTTAAGGACAGTGACGCGGCGGCCGGTACAAGTGTATCCGGCCTGGCCGGTTCGGCAATTGTGGCCGGGGCATGCGTACTGATCAGCCTGGCCGGCGGTTTCTGGCGGAAACGGACAGTGCAGTAAGGAGTTATGAGCAGGATCAATCAGGCACTGCGCGAATTACAGAGCATCGATGAACTGGCGGGCGGAGGCTCGCCGGTTCATCGCTTTTCGCCGTTGAGCAAACTGCTGGTGACCGTGGGATATATCCTGACCGTGATGTCATTTCCGAAGTACGCGCTGAGTGAGCTGTTTCTGATGATCCTGTATCCCGTCTGTATTTCTGTCCTGAGCGGCATCGAGCTGCGCCGGGCCGTGAAGCAGGTGCGCTATGTCCTGCCCCTGGTGATGGCAGTCGGTCTGTTCAACCCGCTGCTCGACCGGGCCGTTGTCATGTATCTTGGAAACATCCCGGTATCGGGCGGCTTCCTGTCACTGGTGAGTCTCATGATGAAAGGGGTGTTCTGCCTGCTGGCCTCGTTTTTCCTGATCAGCACAACCCCGGCTGACCGGCTGTTTGCCTCGCTGCGGAAAATACATATGCCGGCCGGCATTGTCACTCTGCTGCTTCTGACCTGGCGCTATATCACCGTGCTGGGGGAAGAAGCGGCAGTCATGATGACAGCCTATCATCTGCGGGCGCCGGAGCAGAAAGGCCTGCACTGGCGGGCCTGGGGGTCATTTATCGGACAATTGCTGCTGCGGACCATGGACCGGGGCAGCGAACTGTATGAAAGCATGCAGCTGCGGGGTTATCAGGGGGACTTTCCCGCTGTCCGGCAGGATCCGTTCCGGCTGAAGGATCTGCTGTACGTGCTGGGCTGGGTCGGCTGTTTCATTGTGCTGCGGAAATACAACATCGCGGCTCTGATCGGCAGAGGAGCAGGAATATGATTGAATTTGAAAATGTATCCTTCCGTTATGAGAAGGAAAAACCGGTGCTGGATGATGTCAGTTTCAGGATCAGTCCCGGCAGTAAGACCGGCCTGATCGGGGCCAACGGCGCCGGTAAATCAACCATATTGAAACTGCTGTGCGGCCTGGAACAGGGCAGCGGAAAGATCACTGTCGGAGGTCTTCCGGTCATACCGGAGAATCTTTCTGCCGTCCGGCGGCAGCTCGGTTTTGTCATGCAGAACTCCGATCAGCAGATGTTCATGCCTACCGTATACGAAGATATGCTGTTTGCCCCGCTGAATTATGGTGTGTCCCGGGAAGAGGCTGACCGCCGTATCGATGACGTGCTGGCCCGGCTGAATATCACAGAGCTGAAATACAGGCATAACCACCGGCTCAGCGGCGGGGAGAAGCGCATGGCTGCCATCGCGGTGATCCTGGCCAATCATCCCGAAGTGATCCTCATGGATGAACCGACCTCCGCCCTGGACCCGGCAAACCGGCGCATGATGATCCGGACAATCCGTGAACTGCCGCAGACCTGCCTGATTACATCGCATGACCTGGACATGATCCTGGACACATGTGAAACAGTTATTCTGCTGCATGCGGGAAAAGTCAGGGCAGCAGGTTCGGCTGAAACAATTCTGAAGGACCGGCAGCTGCTGGAAGAATGCCATCTCGAGCTGCCGCTGTCACTGGCCGGGAAGAACTGACCAGGTACGGACTGCATGTATTACAGCATGCAGACCGTGCCTTTTTACTTCAGCAGAACAGGCCGGGAAACCATTGGCGAAAACATATGGGCTAAGCTATCATGAAAAAAAGGCAGAAAGAAAGTCTTATGGAAAACGAAAAACAGAGTATAACCGCAGCAGAATTATGGCAGCAGTCCGGACTGACCGGGGAATATGAAGCCTGGTCTTTTTCCGAGGCATCGGATAAACTGGCAGCCCTGGTAAAAGACGGGATCAAAACGGCGACATGTTCGGCATATGACCTGTATGAGGCAGGAGATGAACCCCTCCCGAAAGCCGGGGACTACAGTGTCATCCTGGATTCCGGCGGTGCGGCTGTATGCATCATCCAGACAACGAAAGTGCGTGTCTGCACTTTTGCCGAGGTTACAGCCGAGCACGCGTTCAAGGAAGGAGAAGGGAACCGGTCGCTGGCATACTGGCGGAAAGTCCATGCGGATTTCCTGACCATGGAACTGGCAATGCTGCACCGTACATTCACAGACAAGACAAAAGTCGTATGCGAGGAATTCAAGGTTGTTTTTCTGCCGGTTTCTGCATAAAGCAGTAATTCTGTATATGTAAAAAACCTGTGCGGTCT
>JAFRHT010000086.1 GCA_017433125.1 Solobacterium sp. | reverse complement strand
CGCGGAGCTTGCGGCCGCCGGCGCATCGCTGTTCCCGCCGACCTGCGGGCCGTGCGCGGGCCTGCACTGCGGTCTGCTCGGTGACGGTGAAGTCACAGTGACGACAACCAACCGGAACGGGGCCGGACGCATGGGCAGCAAGCTGGCACAGGTTTATGTTGCCTCAGCAGTGACAGCAGCGTATTCAGCGTTAAACGGATATATTTCCTGTGAGGAGAAACAGTTATGAAGGGACGCGCGATAGTACTTGGCAATAATGTCAGCGGTGATCAGATTATCAGCGGCGGCCGTCTTGCCGGCGGCAAGTCAGAGCAGGAAGGGGTTGCTTATCTGTTTGAATCTGTCCGTCCGGACTTTGCCTCTCTGTATAAGAAGGGTGATATCGTCGTTGCCGGTGAAAACTTCGGCTGCGGTTCTTCCCGGGAAATGATTATCCAGGTGATGAAGGCTGCCGGTATTGAGTGTGTTGTGGCGAAGTCCTTTGCCAGACAGTTTTACCGGGCCGGCATCAACAACGGTATCATTCCTGTGGAATGCAATATTGAGGTCAGTGACGGAACCGAACTGGAAATTGACATGGCTGACAACCTGGTCATTCTCGAAAACGGTGAGAAGATTCCGTTCCAACCGTTCCCGGCGCAGGTTCAGGCACTGATTAAGGAAGGCGGCATCATTAACTATTACAAAAACCATCAGTCACTGAGCAAGTGAGGAGCAGATGGATATTCTCATTACGATTGCTGTAGCTGCGGTCGGCGGGCTGCTGGCGAAAAAAATGAAGATACCGGCAGGGGCCATGACCGGAGCCCTGATCTTCGTGATCATCTTCGGTCTTTTAACCAGCCGCAGCAGTTTCCCGGCAGAATACAAGGTATATGTCCAGTTTTTCTCCGGAGCCCTGATTGGGGTGAAGCTGAAGAAAGAGGATATCATAGGGCTCAAAACAATGGTGCTGCCGGGTGTAGTCCAGCTGCTGTCCATGCTGGTGCTGAACCTGGTGTTCGGCCTGCTGATGCACTACATGGCCGGACTGGACATTCCGACGGCATTCTTCAGCAGTGCCCCGGCCGGCATGCAGGATATGGCACTGATTGCGGCAGATTACGGGGCGAATCCTCTGTATGTCTCGATCATACAGATGCTCAGGGTCGTATTCATCGTTTCCTTCATGCCGACGTTCTACAAGATGATTATCGCGAAAACCGGCAGGAACAGTCCGCAGCAGCAGTTCCACGCCGCGGCAGAACCGGAAAAGAAGAAGGAATCCGCCGTTCCCAAGCCGCTCAGACTGCTGCTGACAATTCTTGTGGCATTTGCCGGCGGCACCCTGTTCCGGTATCTGAAAATCAAATCAGGCGCTTTGATCGGTGCAATTGCCGCGACAGCAATCCTGTCCATCTTCACGAATCTGGCTTACTTTCCGATTACGATCAAGACCGGTACGCAGATCTGTGCCGGGGCATATGTCGGGGCGCAGCTGAAGCGTGAAACACTGACCGTGCTGCCCAGCCTGATTGTCCCGATCATGATCATGCTGATCGGCATGTTCATCTTCGTGTATGTATTCGGACTGGTCATGCAGAAGGTTTCACATCTGGACCTGCTGACTTCCCTGCTGATTTCCACGCCGGGAGGCATGCAGGAAATGTCGCTGATGGCCCAGGATTTTGACTGCGACACGCCGAAAGTAGTGGTCATGCACATTTTAAGAATCATGATAGTAATATTCCTGTTTCCGCCGATGATAGGGCTTCTGGAAACAGTGCTTCCATAAATCGTTATTTTTTGAGGGAGGAATGTATTATGGAAAATCTCAGCAGAGCAGCAATGCTCAGAAAACTGTTAAAGGAAAAGAGCACAATTTGTGCCCCGGCAGTCTATGATCCGATTTCAACCCGGATGGCGGAACTGGCCGGATTTGAATTCCTTTTTGTCAGCGGTTCATCGATGGCGTGCACGAATATCGGCACTGCTGATGTAGGTGTGTTCTCTTATGGGGAATACCGCAATACCTTGCTGAATATGCTGAACGTTTCGACGGTTCCGATGATTGTTGATATGGATACGGGCTTTGGCGGACCGGTCACGATCAGAAGGGCGATCCGAGAATATGAGCAGATGGGAATTGCCGGTGTAATGATCGAAGACCAGACATTCCCGAAGAGATGTGCATATTATGACGGGCTGAGAGTCGTTCCGATTGAAGAAATGAAGATCCGGATTGAAGCTGCCCTGAAGGCCAGGAGAGACAAGGATTTCTTCATCCTGGCCCGCACAGACGCGGCAGCGGATGACTCACAGGGAATGGAAGAAGCCCTGAAACGGGCAAAGCTGTTCCATGAATGGGGAGCTGACGGTGTCTATGTCAGCACACCGAAGAGCGAGGAAGATATCAAGGCAATCGGTCAGCTGGGCTTCCCGTGCGCAGTAATCATTACCGAAGGCAGTGCGACCGGCCATTACAGTGTTGCCGACATGGAACGTCTGGGCATCAAGATGGTGTTCTTTGCCCAGTCCCTGACCCGTGCCTGCATCCGTACAATGCAGGTGGTTCTCAGCGAAATCAGAACGAAGGGAAGAACGGACACACTGGATCCGGATATGTTCTGTTCACAGGAGACCCGCGCATCCGTTACCGGCCTGCAGGAATACATGGAATTTGAAAAAGAGATTCTGCATATTGATTAACCTGGAGAGGAGGAAAACATGGCAGACTATAAAATCGGCATTTTAAACGGTGATGACATCGGATTGGAAATCGTCCCGGTTGCGGTGGATGTTCTGAAGGCAGCCATCTCGAAGTATCCAGAAATCAAGGTTGACTGGCGGCCGCTGCCGGTCGGCTACACATCATTCCTGGAACACGGCACAACCCTGCTGCAGTCGGTAAGAGACGAGCTTTACACGCTCGACGGCTGGATTCTGGGGCCGATCGGACATATGGCTTATCCGAAGAATGAACCGCTTTGTTTTAATCCGCACCCGATTCTCCGGAGAGATTATGACCTGGTATCCAATATCAGACCGGCTAAATCATACGCTTCGATCCCGTGCATCAATGACAAGGTTGATCTTGTGATCATCCGTGAAAACAACGAAGGGTTCCAGCCTGACCGCAATATGTTCAGGGGCAACAGCGAGGTCATGCCGACGCCGGATATGGCGCTTTCCCTCCGCGTCATTACCAAGAGAAACAGCCAGCTGGTAGCCCGTGAAGGCTTTGAACTGGCTCGTAAGAGAAACGGCCTGAAAAAGGTCACGGCAATTCATAAGAACACTGTATTCAAGCTGGGCTGCGGCCTGTTCATCGACTCGTGCCGGGAAATCGCCAAGGAATATCCGGACATTGAATTTGAAACAGTGGTCGTTGATACATTTGCAATGAAAATGCTGATGCATCCGGAGAACTACGATGTTGTCATCACAACCAACATGTTCGGTGACATTCTGTCGGATGAAGCGGCAGGTCTGGTTGGCGGTCTGGGCATGGCTGCCGGTCTCTGCGCAGGCCCGCAGTACTGCATGGCACAGGCAACCCACGGCTCAGCCCCGGACATTGCCGGGAAAGGTATTGCCAATCCGTTCGCAATGATCAAATCAGCGCAGATGATGCTTGACTGGCTGGGCAGACGCAAGGGTGACGAATTCGCCCTGAAGGCGGCTGCGGACGTTGAGACAGCGATGGAAGCTGTTCTGAATGACAAGAATTCCATTACACCTGATCTTGGCGGAACAGCATCCACGGTTGAAATGGGTGAAGCAATCTGCAGGCTGATTCTGAAATAACCAGGATTCCAAAGACATAGAGAATCTTTTCTCCTAATTTTTCCCGGGTAAAAGCAGGGACGGGAAAGCACCGGCATGAAATACAGCAGCGGCCGGTGCTTTTTCGTTGCCTGTTATGCGTGGTGATCGCAGGATTATCTGGGTGAAGTTATACGAGATTGACAGCCGCAAGAGATCGGTGTATTCTGACAGCAAGTAAGAGAACAACGTTCTCTTAAGAACGGTATGCCAAAGGACAAGACAGAATCACATGAGAAGATCATCAGTGCTGCCCGCCGAGAATTCCTTGCGCGGGGTTTTGAGGATGCCTCCATGCGGCGGATCGCGGCCTCTGCCGGCCTGACCGTCTCGGCGCTCTACAAGCATTTCCCGGGAAAGGAAGAGATGTTTGCGGCCCTGGTGCAGCCGGTGGTGGATGAGTTCATGGACATGTATCACCGGACCGAGAGGAAGGCGTTCGCAGAGATCGGCTCCGCGGAGAAAGGCCATATCTGGGAAGACAAGGAGGAAACCCAGATGATCATGGGATTCATCTATGATCACCTGGATGAGTTCGTGCTGATCGTCACGAAATCCCGCGGCACTGCCTATGCGTCATTTGTCCATGAAATTGCCCGGAAGGAAGAAGAAACCACCCTGCAGTACATGGACCTGCTGCGGGCCAGGGGGATCCCGGTCAATACGGTGGACCGGCAGGAGTTCCACCTGCTGGTGACGGCCAACATCAACGCGATCTTCGAAGCCGTCCGGCACAGCTTCACCAGGGAAGAGGCGATGCACTACGCGGAAACCCTGGAGAACTTCTGGTCACAGGGCTGGAAACAGTTATTCGGATACTGAAATGCCTCACCGCTGCGGGAGGCATAAATAAACAGCAAAAGTTAGATATAACTAACTAAAGGAGACAGGTTATGAACGGGCCTACACTCATTGCCGGGCTGGTCGTGGTGATCATGCTCGGCCTGCTCATCAGGAGCGTGCTGAAAGAGAAACAATCCGGGAAATGCGGCTGCGGGTGTTCCGGCTGCGGCGGCAGCTGTCCGCACTGCATTACACCGAAGGTTAAAGAAAGAAGGGGATAGTGTATGAAATTGAGTGAATTCAAAGCGGAAACATCAGGGGTGGTCAGATCACTGGGTGATGACAGGAAGTTCATCAGCCGGATCACATCCATCGGCATGAGTGAAGGGGCCGAGTTTGAAGTGATCCGGAATGACCGGAAAATGCCGGTGCTGATCTATGTCAGGAAGACCCTGCTGGCACTGAACAGACATGACTGTGAACGGATTGAGGCGGAGGTGCACGCATGAACAGAATCGCCCTGCTGGGACAGCCGAACTCCGGCAAGTCCACCGTCTTCAACGCCCTGACCGCGGCCCGTCAGCACGTCGGCAACTGGCCCGGCAAGACTGTTGAAAAGAAAGAGGGATCCTATACCTGGAAAAACGAAAAATATACCCTGACCGACCTGCCGGGAAGCTATTCGCTGTCCGGCAACTCGGATGAGGAAATCATTACGGAAAACTATATCCGCTCAAAGCAGGCTGACCTGGTCTGTGTGCTGGTGGATGCCTCCCAGCTGGAACGGAGCATGTACATGCTGGCGGACTTCGCGGCCCTGGACACCCCGGGCATCCTGCTGCTGAACATGATGGATGTGGCAAAGCAGCAGGGCATCACCGTGGACGCTGAGAAACTGAGCGAACATCTGGGCATCCCGGTCCTGCCGTTTACGGCGGCGGAAAGCGACGGCTATGACCGGCTGAGGGATCTGCTGGCAGTCGAACTGAAACAGCCGCATAAGCTGAAGAGCGGCCCGGTTCTCACCGCCGGGCAGGACATGAAGGCGGCCGGCAATGCCAAGTACGCCTGGATTGGGGAAATGCTTGACGGCGTGAGTGCCAGGAGCGATTCCCGGTATGTCCTCTCGAAGTGGGACCGGATCCTGCTTGCCCCGGTCAAGGGAAAGATCATGTGCATCGGCATCGTGCTGCTGGGGTTCCTGGGGGCAATGCTCATATGCATGCCGTTCATGGCTCTCGGGTCGATGCTGCCGCAGCTGCTGAACGCGCCGATTGCCGGCCTGCTCAGCGGGCTGGGCGTCCATCCGTGGCTCGTCTCGATCTTCTCGCTGCTCGTCCCGAATACGCTGTACTTCGCGTTTGCCATGTCCGGTTTTGTGTTCGGTGTGAACATGGCCTTCGGCTATCTGGAAGAAGTCGGGTTCCTGGCCCGGGCTGCCTATCAGTTTGACAATGTCCTCTCACGGCTGGGCCTGCAGGGCAAGGCGGTCGCGCCGATCCTGATGGGCTTCGGCTGCACCATCGGCGGCACCAGCGGCACCAGGGTCATGGACAACTGGGGCCAGAAGATGCTGGCCATGGCAGTGGTCTGGGCCGTGCCGTGCGGTTCGATCTGGGCCGTGGTCCCGGTCATCTCCTCGATGTTCTTCCCGGTCTGGGGGACGCTGCTTGTATGTGCCGGCATCCTTGTCTATGTCTTCTTCATGATGTGGCTGGTTGCCAAAGTGTTCGGAAACAGACTTTCCCCGGCCGACAGCAGAAGCGGCATGATCATGGAACTGCCGCCGTACCACAAGGCTCACTGGAAGCACATCATCAAAGAGGCGTTCTACAAGGCCTATGATATTTTCTTCCGGGCCCTGCGGACCGTCATGCTGATCTCGCTGGTGTTCTGGATCTTCTCCTACACATCCACCGGGAATGTCGAAAACTCCCTGCTGTACAAGGTCGGCACCGCGATCGAACCGGTGACCCGGATCTTCGGCATGGGCTGGCGGACATTTGTCGGCTTCCTGAGCTCGGCATTTGCCAAGGAAGCGGTTCTGGGCGTGCTGAACGCTGTCTTTGCCGGCCAGAGCAATATCGCCGAT
>JAFRHT010000085.1 GCA_017433125.1 Solobacterium sp. | reverse complement strand
GCACAATATTGTGTGATATTACTATGGATTTTTTCAAAAGATCATGTATAATAATCGTGCAATGGGGTTGTAGCTCACCTGGGAGAGCGCATCGCTGGCAGCGATGAGGTAGCGAGTTCGAGTCTCGTCAGCTCCACCATTTTTTATTTTCAAAACCCGCATGAGATATTTCCCATGCGGGTTGTTTCTTTTGCGGATTGTTCCTGCCGGGTTACTGGGCGAATTTGGCAAAGGGATTTGTTTCCACCGGGCGCAGGATGACCTTGTCCTCCCCGAACCAGGCCTGGATGTATTCGTCAGGACCATCCTGGAAACAGTACAGGCCGGCAGAAGCTTCATAGCCGCCATTGCTGGCTTCCATGATCAGGCTGCAGTTCATGTAGAATCCGTCAATCGTATCTTCAAAATCCTGCAGAATCTGGGTAACGGTAAACACTTCATCGTTATACAGGAAATCGATGGACCCGGTACTCTGATTCACCCAAAGTGCCATCTTGCCGTCCGCATCCTGCCAGAATTCATGCTTGTTGATGATTTCAACCGGCTTCAGGACAACGACCGGGGTGGCCGGCGGGTCTGTCGGTTTTTCCGGGATCGGGGTTGGCGGGGCCGGCGCCGTTGACGGCTTCGGTGTCGCATCCACCGATCCGACCACATTGACAGCGGAACCGGAGGATGTGGCTGCCGGCTGCGGAGCGGCAGCTGTCTGGCTGCGGCCGAACAGGATGCCAAAACCGAACGCGGCTGCGGCAATCAGGCACAAAGCGACGGCAATCATCGGCCATGGCGTTTTCTTCTCTGTGTTGCTCATAATTATCTGCTCCTTCTCCCGGTGCGGGCTCGGCGGCTGTGACACGGCTGCGGTACTTAACAATTTTATTATAGAGGCTGGCATATTACTTTGTCACCGCAGTGACCGTACATGTTTTCGTACATTGTCAAACCTGTCTGAAACAATTATTATCTTTAGTAAGAAGTATTTCTGCAGAAACAGTAAAAATCGGGGGATTTATGTTTAAAAATCTGACAAAAACAGAACGGGCATGGGTGCTTTATGATGTCGGCAACTCCGCCTTCACCATGCTTGCCTGTTCGCTGATTCCGATCTGGTTCAAGGATCTGGCAATCGGTACGGCACCCGGCCAGGTCACATCCGATCAGGCAACCGCATACTATTCCATCGCAATTGCCGTGGTCACTGTTGTAGTGGCGGTCATGGGTCCGATCTGCGGTGCCCTGGCCGATCATAAGGGCATGAAGAAGATTTTCTTTACAACTGCCGTGGCCCTTGGTGTTGCCGGCTGTATCCTCAACGGCTTCGCAGCCAGCTGGACAGCCTTTATCGTCATCTTCGTGCTGTCCAAGATCTTCTATTCCGCATCATTGACCTTCTATGATTCCATGCTCAATGACGTTACCACCGAAGAGCGGATGGATGAAGTTTCCTCCTACGGTTATGCCTGGGGTTATATCGGTTCCTGCATTCCGTTCACGGTGGCTATGATCGCCTACGTGGTCAGCGGCGGCCTCAGAGAAAGCCTGATGCTGTTCCCGCCGCAGGTCGGTAAGATTATCGGCTTTGGCGTCACCGGTGTCTGGTGGCTGCTGGTAACCATGCCGCTGATTAAAAACTATCACCAGATCAATTATGTGGAAGCGGAAAAAGGCGCTGTCCGCAAGGTGTTTGCCAAGATCGGCAGCACCCTGAAGAAAATCGCCACCAGGGACAAGAAGGTTCTCTTCTTCCTGATTGCCTTCTTCCTGTATATCGACGGGGTCGGCACAATCATTGACAACTGCATCAACATCGGCACTGACCTCGGTCTGCCGACGGTCGGCCAGGTCGTCTTCCTGCTGGCCACCCAGGTTGTTGCCTTCGGCGGTTCGCTTGTTTTTGCCAGATTATCCAAGAAGTACGATACAGTGACCCTGATCCTTGTCTGCATTGTCGGTTATTTCTGTGTCTGCCTGTATGCTCTGACTTTGAAGACCCTGCTGCATTTCGGCATTCTGGCCTTCGGGGTCGGCTGCTTCCAGGGTTCCATCCAGTCCCTGTCCAGAAGTTACTTCTCCAAGATCATTCCGGCGGAGAACTCCGGCGAATACTTCGGGATCTACGATATCTTCGCCAAGGGTGCTTCATTCCTCGGCTCGGCGGTCATCGCCTGGGTCAAGCTGGCCGGCGGCACCATCAATATCGCGGTCGCTTCCCTGGCTGTCTTCTTCGCGCTGGGCTTCATCTTCCTCAAGCTGGCAGACAAACAGCCGCTGATGAAGTAAATCATTATATACAAAAACGGCACCTGCCCTCAGGCAGATGCCGTTTTATTATTCTGCTTCGAATGTGAGCCGTTCCATCCGGTCAAAGGCTTCTTTCAGAGTGTCCATGCTGACTGTGCAGGAAATCCGGATATGATCCCTGCCGCTTGGCCCGAAGAACTCACCCGGGATAACCTTGATGTGACACTGCTCGGCCAGCAGAGCTGAGAAAGCCGCGCCATCCAGCCCGCTTTTTCTGACACACGGGAAAATATAAAATGTCCCCTGGACCGGCAGGACTTCAATGAACGGCATCGCTGCCAGCCGCCTGTAGGCATAGTCCACCCGTTCCCGGAATACCCCGGCCACTTCCTGCTCGAACTCTTCAAAATGCCGGAACGCGTGTAGCATGGCCCGCTGGGAAATAGACGGCGACGAATACGTAGTCGCCTCAACGACAATCTTCGCGGCCTTGATGATATCCTCATCCGCTGCCAGGTTGCCGATCCGCATGCCGGTCATGACAAAATTCTTGGAGCCCGAATTGATCGTAACCGTCCGCTCAAACATCCCCGGAAGCGAGGCAATCGGGATAAACGGCTTGGTGTAGTCAAATGATGTATAGATATCATCCGCCAGCACCAGCAGGTCATGCCTGACTGCGAAATCAGCCACATCCTGCAGGGTTTCCCGGCTGTAGGCAGCCCCGGTCGGATTGTTCGGGTTATTCAGGATCAGGGCCTTTGTCTTCGGCGTCACCGCCGCTTCCAGACGCTCAGTCCGGATCGCAAAGCCTTCCTCAAAACGGGTTTCCACATAAACCGGCACACCGCCTGCCATCTCCACAGCTGAACGGTACGGCAGGAAGTACGGCTCGATGATCAGCACCTCGTCACCGGGGTCGATGACTGTCTGACAGGCCACGTACATGCCGAACTGCCCGGAAGCCGTGACACAGATATTTTCATCCCGCAGCGGTACATTGTACCGGTTCTGCCAGAACTTCAGGATTTCCTGACGCAGCTCCGGATAACCTCTGGTATCGGTATACTTTGTATGACCGGCATAGGCATCCGCAAAGGCCGCGTCAAGTATTACTTTCGGGGTCAGAAGATCCGGATCCCCGATATTGAGATAAATGGTGTCCGCCGGGGCAGGCGCACTGGAACTGAAGGCATCGGGCGGGAAGTCATGATTGTACTTCCGGGCAAGAAAACGTCGGCTCATGGGAAACCTCCTTTAACAACTCTACAAAAGTATATAATCAGAGTCCCCGGCACCGTCAACAGGGAAAAAGAAAACAGCGTGGTCATAGAACGCTGTCTTCGTATATCTGGCTTTTATAATCTTATTTTACGAGATCTTTCAGGGTCTTGCTGGCCTTGAATGCAGGAACCTTGGATGCCTTGATCTTGATGACTTCCTTGGTCTGCGGGTTGATACCCTGACGGGCAGCTCTCTTCTTGACGCTGAACTTGCCGAAACCGTTGATATCAACTTCGCCGCCCTTCTTCATCTGCTCTGCCATTGTCTCAAAAACAAAATTGACAGTCTCGGCAGCGGCCTTCTTAGTCATCTGATTTTTTTCTGCCAGCTTGTCCGCAAGTACCTTTTTAGTCAGTGCTTCAACTTTCTTTTTTGCCATAAATACCTAATATCTCCTCCCTGTCATAACATGACAATAACTATTGTATCTGAATCACCTTCATTTTCAACCCGAAAAGCGCATAATTACCGCAAAAAATGAAGTTTGCACAGGCCGGTAAACAAGAAACAGGCATACGCCTGTTTCACTTCTGATCCGCAAAATAATCTGTCAGCCCGTCCCTGATCATCTCCGCTGTCTGCCGGATGCCTTCTGCCGAAGCCAGGGCTCCGAGGTCCTCATGGCTGTGCATGGACAGCGTGGCAATCTGGACAACCGGGGCACTGTTGCCGGTCATGATTTCCAGAGTTTCCTCCCCGTAATCCGTGGTGTCATCAGCCGGTACAAGATGCAGCTGCCAGGTTTCCGGCCGCACCGGTGTGTAGTAACAGTAAACCAGCCGGGCTTCCCGTTCTGCCGGGCGCAGGCGGGCCTGCAGGGCACTGCCGGCCGCGAATGAAGCGTCATGGGTATTGCTGGCCGGCGGTTCCACACAGATCAGCGGGGCTGTGGCGCCCTGTTCCGTCGTATGGATGGCATGGATGGAAACCACCAGGTCCGGGTTTTCCTTATCGATTTTTTCCAGACGCTGGGCCATGGTCATGGTATCATCCGCGTCTTTCATCCGCACAACGGTAAACTGGCCGGTTGCCTTGAGCAGGCTTTCCAGTTCCGCCGTCAGCGCCTCATCATATGCCGCTTCGGTTATCAGGCCGGCATCTTCTGCCCCTTCCTCATAATTGACAAACGGCAGTTCCAATTCTGCATCATAGGCTGTATAACCCGCTTCCTGAAGGTCATGGCCGGAATCCAGCAGAATAACCGGTTTTCCGCTGCCCGATGAACAGCCGCCGAGAACCGCTGCCAGCACAGCTGTCAGAAGCACCTTTCCGTATCTTGTCCTCATCTGTATTTCCCCTCCAGTTCCATCAGTTTCTCATCAGCACCGATATGGTCGAGAATCATCTTCATGATGTTCTCCATATCCCTGCCTTCACGGTAGTCCGCCGCCGACATATAGTTTGCCCGGCCTTCCCGGATCAGCCGGTCAGCCGTCATGCCGGCCCGGGCCGATGCCGGATTGTAGACCACGACGGACTTGCCGCCATACTCCTTGACCAGCCGCATGCACGGGACATCCGTGATCCCGTCGGCTATGTAGATCATCCGTGTAAACGGCACCGGCCGCAGGGCCGGATCCACATACGAATTCAGATCGTTGTCATTGCTTTCATCCAGGACCTGTTTGTTGATCCGGAAGATATACTGTGTTTTCGTCGTATAGTTGACGATCTGTGCCGGCCAGCGGGCGATGCCCTCCTCGTCATAGAAATACCGGCAGGCATAGATCTTCCGGAACTTGTCAGCAATGGCAGAACTTTCAATTATTTCTGTCATGCCGCTGGAAATCACATAGTGCTCTACTTCCAGACCCAGCCCGGCCCCATAGGCATTGATTCTTTCAAACCATGTATCCAGGCCCGGATACAGTTCGATTTTCTGTCCGGGAACGGTGAAATCCTCACGGCGCAGCGGGGTGCCGTGCTCCATGTATTTCTTCTGCAGGAAATACAGGTAGGCACTAATGGGATCCATGGCCTGGGCCCTGCTCATTTCACCGACTTCCGCCCAGAACTGACTCGCGTCGGTGTATCCCAGGGTCGGGATCAGGCTGTATTCCTGCATGTCCTTCGTACACAGTGTTTTGTCAAAATCATACAGAATCGCTGTTTTCTTCATGTTTGAACCTCTATGGGCCATTATAGCATTATTGCCGTAAAAAAAAGCGCCGGAG
>JAFRHT010000010.1 GCA_017433125.1 Solobacterium sp. | reverse complement strand
TCCTTTCTGTTCCTTATGTATGAAAAAAGTAGACCTGTCTTTTTTTCGACTTGTCTACTTTTAGTGTATCAGTTCAGCGGGCTGTTTTCTTTATCCGTCATGATTTCGCAAAGACACGGTCGAAGTTATCCTCCGTGATCCTCTCCAGTTCCGCCAGGGGGATCTGCCGGATACGGGCAATGGCTTCGTAGATGGCAATGATATCGGCAGGTTCGTGCCGATGGTTCATGACAGGGCTTTGAAACGGGGCATCGGTTTCGACCAGCAGCCTGTCGAGCGGCATGCCGGCAATCACCATGGCCGGTTTCCGGGAGCCGGGAAACAGCACACTGGCCCCGAATGATATGCTGTAGCCCATCTTCACGAACTCGCAGGCTGTTTCAGGCGAGCCGCTGTAGCTGTGTATGATGCCGGTCACCGGATACTGCTTCAGAATATCAATGGTATCTTTCGTGGCCCGGCGGCAGTGGATGTCAACCGGCAGGTGCAGTTCCGCGGCCATTTCCAGCTGGGCTTTGAAAAAGTGCTGCTGGTATTCCCTGGTATGCGGATGGGAATAATAATCCAGCCCGGTTTCCCCGATCATATCGGCATGGCTCTCCAGCACAGCCTGTTTCAGGGCCGCGAGCCGGATATCATCATGGTCTTCCTCAAGATCCTGCGGGTGAATACTGAGAGCCAGCCGGAATCCGGGATACCTTTGCCGGAGCTGTCTGCCATGGGCGAGGTCGTGATCACTGCAGCAGATGATGATTGCCTTGCGGACATTCGCCGCCAGCATCCGTTCGATCACCGCGTCCCGGTCCTGATCAAACTGCCGTGAACCGAGATGGCAGTGGGCGTCCGCGTATGTCATGGGCCTCCTCCTTTCCTGAAAAGAACAGCCGGAGGAGCTGGAACTCCGCCGGCTGCCGGTTACTGTTTCATCAGATCGACAAGATAGGGAATGGCTTCCTCAAAGCAGACCCCGGACCTGTAATCATGCGGCTCCGCAATGGTCAGGCGAATGCATTCCGCCGTGTACAGGCAGGCAATCCGTACGGCATCCTCGAAGGAACGGCCGCGGATATAGGCCCCGAAGAACGTGCTGGCCCAGATGTCGCCGGTGCCGTGGAAGTTCTCCGGCTGTTTATCGGTATAGAAACTGTACCATTCATCCGTCACCGCATCGTAGGCATACGCACCGAGTTTTCCTTCTGCCAGCGAGACCCCGGTCAGCACGGCGGTCCGGCAGCCCATATCTGTCAGCTTCTTCAGGGTGCCGCGGATATATGCTTCATCGTAATCATTGCCGGGATACGGTTCATTCAGCAGGAAGGCTGCTTCGGTCAGGTTCGGGCAGATGACATCGGCCCGGGCACAGAGCTTCCGCATTTCGGCAGCGAACTCTTCGTTGAAGCCGGCATACAGCTTGCCGTTGTCGGCCATGCACGGATCCACCAGGATCGGCTTGCCGCGGCCGAAGGTATCGAACAGTTTTTCGGCCAGGGCCATCTGTTCGAATGATCCGAGATAGCCGGTATAGATGCCGTCAAATTCGAAGCCTTCCTTTTCCAGATGTTTCATGATCGGGGCAATTTCCCCGGTCAGATCATGGAAGGTGAAGCCTTTGTACATGGAGTGGGTGGACAGCACAGCTGTCGGGATGACGCTGGCCTCTACACCCATGGCGGAAATCACCGGCATGGCTACCGTCAGAGAACACTTGCCGAAGCAGGAAATGTCCTGCATGGTAATGATACGTTTCATGTTGGTCTCCTTTTTGTTTTCCTCATTATATCGCGTATAATGAGAGCATAAGAAGAACCGGACACATATTTTTTCATGGGATCAGACGGAAAGAAATGACAACGGACCAGTTGTCATATTCTTTCAGCACAGAAGGCAAGGCGGTGATTGAGTGATGATGATGAAAATAGATGTCAGACTGCCGGATGGCACAGCCATCGAGAAGGAATACGAAAAGGAAACATCTGTCCTGAAGATTGCGGAAGATATGCAGAAAGATCAGCCGTACGACCTGCTGGCCTGCCGGATCGATCACGAGACGCACAGTCTGCGCACGGTGCTTGAGGATTCCTGCAAGGTGGAACTGCTGGATTTCCGCAGTGATGCCGGCTACCGGATTTATGAAGCCTCGCTTTCCTTTATCTACGCTCTGGCGGTGGAAAGGGTATACGGCAGTGACGTCCTGGTCAGTTTTGAAAACAGTCTCGGGCATGGCCTGTTTACGGTAATCCGGGGTGTTGCGGAGGTCTCAACGGAGAAAATCCTGCAGGCAATGAATGAGATCGTAGCGGAAAACCTGCCGTTTATCGGTGTCAATATGGACCGGGGAGAAATCATATCTTACCTGGAAGCCAGGAAATACGAAAATGACCTGCGGCTGCTGCGCAGTGCGCCGGATATCCATACGGCCCGGCTGTATACGCTGGACGGCCGCACCGAGCTGTGCTTCCACGACCTGGTGCCTTCCACGGGCTACATCAAATACTATGATGTCATGCGCTACAAGAGCGGTGTGCTGCTGCGGTTCCCGCGGATCGTTGCCCCGACGGAAATGCCGGTGTTTGAGGATGACGCCCAGAAGCTCTACGATGCTTTTGCGGAGAACAGGCGCTGGGGCAGACTGGCCGGAGTCAGTTCGGCAGTGCAGCTGAATGAAACCATCGCCGGCGGCCAGCTGCAGACCCTGATTCTGCTGTGTGAGGCGCTGCAGGAAAGAAAGATTGCCGAGATTGCCTCACAGATCCACAGCAGCGGCAAAAGATTTGTGCTGATTGCCGGCCCGTCTTCTTCCGGCAAGACAACCTTTGCCAAGCGGCTGAGCATCCAGCTGCGGGTACTGGGTGTGAAACCGCTGTATCTGGGTACGGATGATTATTTCAAGGAACGCGGTGAAACGCCTCTGAATCCGGACGGCTCCAAGGACTTCGAGAGTCTGGCGGCCCTGGATCTGGATCTGTTCAGCAGGCAGATGAATGACCTGCTGGACGGGCAGGAAGTGGATCTGCCGTCGTTTGATTTCCAGGCCGGCACCAAGCGCTTCGGCAGCCGTATTGTCCGGATCGACAGTACCCAGCCGATCATCATGGAAGGCATTCACGCGCTGAATCCCGAGATGACGGCCGGCATTGACGACAGTCAGAAGTTCCGTATCTATATCAGCCCGCTGACCCAGCTGAATATTGACCCGCATAACCGGATTTCCACAACGGATGCCCGGATGCTGCGGCGGATTGTGCGTGACCACCAGTTCCGCGGCTGGCCGGCGGATACGACCATCATGAGCTGGGACAAAGTCCGGGCCGGGGAACGGGTGAATATTTTCCCGTACACCCAGCAGGCAGATGTGTTCTTCAACAGCCACCTGCTGTATGAACTGCCGGTGCTGAAAAAGTACGCAGCCCCGCTGCTGCGGGAAATCGAAAGAAAGAATCCGGCTTACGGGGAGGCCCGGCGGATTCTGGATTTCCTCGATTTCTTTGTGGAACTGGAAGATGATTCCGGTATTCCGAACAATTCCATTATGCGGGAATTTATCGGTGGAAGTGTTGTCGTGTAAAGAAGTCTGCCAGGTACCACCCGGCAGCGCCGCCCAGGGTATTTGTGATCACATCCGTGATGTCGCTGATGCGGCTGGTGCTGATCAGGGGCTGCAGCAATTCAATGGAAAGACTGAAGATCAGGGTCAGGAGAAGACATTCTCCCGGCCCTTTTCCGTAGATCCGGTTCATGGCAGCGCCGAACGGCAGGGTGATGAGCATGTTCAGGAAGACTTCCTGCAGGGCATTGCTGTGGCCTTCAATGATATCCACGAAGGGATTCATATTCATTGGCCGGTAAGTATGGCTGAACATGGCCGGCAGATTGTTCCAGACCGGGAACAGGGTATGGTACAGGACAAAGCCGACATAGAGAAAGAACCCTGTCTTATACAGCAGGGCCTTGCGTCCCTGGGCCCGGAAACGGGGAAACAGGAACAGTGAGTATATGAAGGTCAGAATGAGACAGTCCTGATAATATGTCATGAAGCAATGGTATCACAGAATAGTCCGGAAAATGTGAATTCAGTCTGAATTCTCCTGCATCGGCGGGAAATGATCAAGTGCGTCCTGCAGGGCAGTATTCCAGAAATCATAATCATGGATGCCCGGCTTTTCGGCATACATCAGCCTGGCGCCATGACCGGACAGGTAATCACGGCAGCCCCGCACGGCAGGCAGCAGGGGATCTTCCGTCCCGCAGGCCAGATAGATTTCCGGGCAGCCGGACGGGGTTTTCGCGGCCGTTTCGAACAGTGTGCGGTAATCCTTGTCGGAGCCGTTTACTTTTTCAAGCGGCCCGAAGGAACTCTCCAGGAAAGCCCGGTTCATGAACAGGGCCTGCGCCCCGAACAGCCTGTCGGCATCCTGGCCGGCACACAGGGCTTCCAGCATTTCGCTGATGAAGATGCCCGGGGACAGGGCGAGGATGGCCCCGAAGGTTTCATTGTATTTCAGACCGTTGCGCAGGGATCCGTAGCCGCCCATGGACAGACCGCCGATCCAAGTGTCTTTACGCTCCCTGGACAGCGGGAAAAGCCTTCTGGTCATTTCCACAAGTTCGTCACCGATGAATGTGCCGAACATCTCCCCGCTGGGATTGTCGATAAAGAACTTGTTTTCCCCCGCCGGCATGATGAAGGCGATGTTGTATTTGATCGCCAGCCGGGCGACATCACCGGCCAGGAACCAGTCGTTCATATTGCCGAAGAAGCCGTTGAGCAGATAGAGTGTGCGGAACGGTTTTTCCGGCTTCAGGGGCTGGCTGAGATAGTCGACGGTATCCACCGGCACTACACAGGATACCGGCACAGTCCGCTGCAGGCAGCGGGAATAGAGACTCATCTGAAGAAATGCCATGGCTGAAAACCTCCTGTATTGAATCATATCATTTTCCGCGCAGGTTTTTTCTTTCTTCGGGAAAGATTCCCACTTATAATGATCAGGTATGACATCAGGAATTATGAGGTAAAAAAATGAATAACGAGTCTAGAGGAAAACTTCTGGCCCTGATCCGCTGCTGTCTGTGCATCGGTGGGTCGTTCGGTATTGTCAGCAACTGTATGGGCATCTTCTTCTCACCGATTTCGCAGGACCTGCAGGTGGGGATCGGCAGCGTGTCGGTCATGGTGACCTTCATGGGCATTGCCGGGGCCTTCTTTGCGCCGCTGTTCGGCCGGCTGACTAAAACCAAACCGCTGAACCTGCTGATGAGTGCCGGCGTGGTGCTGACCATCGCGGCTGTCTTCTTCGTTTCGGCGGCTTCCGCGGTCTGGCAGCTGTGCCTGGGCGGCGTGCTGATCGGCATCGGCATCCAGTGCTTTGCGGCGATTCCGGTGACCATGGTCCTGCGGGACTGGTACCGGGAGAAAAACGGCGGAGTCATCGGCATCGCGATGGGCCTGAGCGGCGTGGCCGGCATGTTCATGAACCCGGTTTTCAGCCGGCTGATCACAATGTTCGGCTGGCGCATTGCCTACCGGATCCTTGCCCTGATTCTGGCGGTCCTGATCCTGCCGTGCACCCTGACCATGAAAATGAACCCGGCGCCGAAAACAGATACCGAAGGCGCGGCGGCAGCGGGCAGCACAGTTGTGCCGGGCACCATGAAGATGATGCTGTTTGCGGCGGTTATCTTTGTTTCCATGCTGGTATCGATGAACCCGCATCTTTCCGCTTATGCGATTGACCGCGGCTACACACTGGAAAACAGTGCCATGGTGCTGTCGGCAGCCATGCTGGCGAATGTCAGTTTCAAGCTGCTGCATGGTTTCCTGGCTGACCATATGGATCCGATTATCTCAACGATGCTGATGGCAATGACCGGCTGTGCCGGTACGGTTATCCTGCTGCTGTTTGCCGGGACCCGGGTGATGATGCTGGGCGGGGCCTTCCTGTACGGCGCCTACTTCACCGTGACCACCGTCGGCCTGACCCAGCTGACCCAGATCGTGGCGAAAGACCAGTATACAAGTGTCTACTCGGTAGTCGTTATGCTCAACTCGATCTTCTATTCCCTGTCGGTTTCCCTCAACGGTATTCTCTACGACCGGACCGGGGCATACCAGGTAGTGCTGCTGATGATCATTGCCTATGCCGTACTGGCCCTGCTGCTGATGACAAGAATCCGCAGTAAGTCTGCAGCGGCAGAGAGACTGTGATAAGATACTGAAAAAGAGAGGTCTGTATGAAATTCATCGTTGAAAAAGAAGTGTTTGAAAAACTGCCGACAGCCTGCTTCGGTGTGGTTGTAGCCAAAGGTGTGGACAACGCCGGACACTATGAGAAGATCGATCAGATGCTGGATGAAAGTATTGCCGTGGCTTCGGCCCGTTTTGAAGGCAAGAAGGTCAAGGAAGAACCGGATATCATCCCGTACCGGGAAGCGTTCCGGGCCCTGGACATCAACCCGAACAAGTACATGTGCTCGGCTGAGGCACTGTTCACCCGCATTGCCAAGGGCAAGGGCATGCCGCACATCAATCCGCTTGTTGACCTGAACAACGCGGTTTCCCTGAAGCATACGATCCCGATGGGCACCCATGACCTGGGCGTGTCGTCAGAGGACATCGAAGTCCGCTATTCCCGTGAAGGCGACATCTTCATCCCGTTCGGGGCGGAGGAGCCGGAAGCCGTGGATCCGCATGAAGTGGTCTACGCGGTCGGCAATGACGTCAGGACCAGGCGCTGGACCTGGCGGCAGAGCGAGCACGGCAAGATCGGTCCGGAAACCAGTTACGTCTTCTTCCCGCTCGACGGCTTTACGGATCACAATCGGGATGAGGTCATTGCGGCCCGGGATGAACTGGCCCGGCTGCTGGAGGAAATCTTCGGCTGTGCCGTGAAGACCGGCTACCTGGATGCGGAAAACCGGGAGATGGACCTGAGCCTCTGATATGGAAGAGTTTGCGTATGTGCTGGAATCCGTCCGGGACTGGATCGTCAGTACTGCGGCTGAGCAGGGTGAAAAACTGAAAGTGACGGTCACGGAAGATGATGAAGACTGCCTGGTGGTCAATCTGGAAAACAACCGCTATGTCAGCTGCCTGGCCATTGATAATTACGGCCATCATCCGTACCGCTATCTTGAATACACTATTTACGATCTGCGCCGGGGCATGAACCAGAAACCTGTCTACAGCTATGCGGACAGGGAAAACAGCACGGTCAGGGAAATCCTGAATCATCTGGACCAGGGCCTGGTCCTGATGAATGAACCGCCGAAAAGGGGCTGGTTCCGTTAAGCACAAAAAAGGAACCGTACCGAATGTACACGGTACGGTTCTTTTTCATTTCCGTTACAGCAGGTCCAGGCCCGAAGCGACGTGGACGATGAAGTCCTGGACATTGGTGACAATGCCCCGGGAGGACAGGGAGCCGCGGTCAGCGAGCTTGTTGACGGCAAATTCGGAAATATCCACGCAGTAGAAGTAGACTTCCCGCACCGTCCCGTCCGGCATCACCCGGAAGGAAGGCGTCATATTGCCGACGGCGATGGTATGCAGGACCGTGGCCATGCAGATGACGGTTGTGGCACTGCGGATCTCGGCCCGCATCGCGTCCTGGGCTGTGTAGACATTCCCGTAGACCGGCGGCAGGGGACCGTCATCCCGGATGGAACCGGCCAGGACATAAGGCACGTGATTCTTCTCCAGGGCGTGGATGATGCCGTTATCGATCTGTTCACCGGCGATGAAGGAAGCGATACTGCCGTATCTGCGGACCCGGTTGATCGTATCAAGGTGATGATAATGACCGTTGGGCATGTTTTCCCGGGTCTCGATGTCCTGACCCAGGGCTGTATGCAGCCACGCACCCTCCAGGTCATGGGTGGCCAGGGCATTGCCGGCCAGCACAGCGTGGACATAGCCGGCTTCGACCATGCCGGCAAAGGCTTTGCGGGCACTGCTGTCAAACGTGAAGGCAGGGCCCATGACCCACACGATTTTCCCATGGTCCTTTTCGTGCCTGAGCAGGTCACAGAGTTCATGGTAGTCACGGGTGAAGGATGTCTCCCGGCTGCGGGACTGGCGGAACATGAAAACCTGTCTGTCTTCTTCCGGAGCCCGGAAGCCGTCAGGATGAACGTAGATGCCCTCGCTGCCGTCTTCCGTACGGCCGCAGACCACCAGGTCACCGGCCTTGAGATGACGGAACTCCCGGACATGAATCCTGCCGCCCTCGTATACGGGGACACAATCCATGCGGCTTTCTTCCGCCAGCAGCCACTGTCCATCGATCCGGAAGTATTCCGGATAGATGCTCATGGCATGGTAATTGTCAGGGGCAACGGTATCAGCTTCTGCCGGCCGCAGTACGGCATCAGGGCAGGATGTGAACTTTGCGGCGGAAAAATCCGGGGCATAATAGTCTCTGAGTCTGAACATGTCTCGTGTCTCCTTACCTGCAATCATTATACATAGTTTGGAACAACATGAAATATTTCTTAATTTCCGGTTTTTGCCGTCCATTTTTCATCAGGATTGGGTATGATATATACTGTTCCATTATGACTGAAACCAAAGAAAAGAATCCGGCTTCCACCCGGAAGCGGGCAAAAAAGAATACAGCTGAAACGGAAGCCGCGGCGGCAGAAAAACCGAAGAAGACTGCGGCCGGAAAAACGGACCGTAAGAAAACCGGCACCGGAGCGGGGGAAGATAAGCCGAAGAAAACAGCGGCGAAGACTTCCGCCCGCAGAAAGACAGGTTCCGGAAGCACCTCGGCTGCTGAAGCAAAGACCGCAGAAAAGACTGTCAGAAAGCCGTCTGCGCGGAAGAAGAGCACGAAGGAAAAGCAGTCCGAAGGCGCAGCGGAGAAAAAGCCGGCAAGAAAGCGGACGGCATCCCGCAGGAAACCGGCAGCGGAACCGGTACAGGCCGCCTTTTTAAGCGTGGAAGAAATCCGTCTGCCTTTTGCGGCTGAAGATGACCGTGAACCGGTGAAGGAAACTCTGCCGGCTGTCAGTCCGGATATTGTCCGGCCGGAGATTGATTCTTCCCTGCATGCGGAAGAAATCCGCCTGCCGATTGAATATGCGGCGGGTTTTGACATTGTGCCGAAGCCGGCACCGCAGCCAAAACCGGCCCCGAAGGCGAAACCGGAGCCGCAGCCGAAACCGGAACCGGCCCCTGTCCCGGAAAAGAAAGAGAAGAAAAAGAAAAAAGGGAAACACCGGATTCTGAAGGCAGTACTGGCGGTTTTCCTGCTGATGATTGCCATCGGCAGTACAGCTGTCGGTGGCTATATCATGAAGAATCTGGAAGATGTACCGGAGCTGGACCTCTATCAGCTGCGGGACTATTCCATGGCAACACAGCTGTATGATATCAACGGCAATTTCGTGGCGGAGTATCAGGCCAATGAAAATGTTGACTGGGCTTATATCGATGAAGTGCCGCAGCACCTCAAGGACGCATTTATTTCCATAGAAGACAAACGGTTCTACAAGCATCACGGCCTCGACCTGCCGCGCTTTCTGAACGCTGTCTGGGGCCAGTTGACACACACCTCCAGCCACGGCGGCAGCACCATCACCCAGCAGGTCATCAAGAATACCTATCTGACCCAGGAAGTAACATACAAGCGGAAGATCCAGGAAATTTATCTGGCCCTGAAACTGGAGCGGGAGCTCGACAAGGACCAGATTCTGGAAGTATACATGAACACGATTTTCTACGGTGACTCCAACTACGGTGTCAAGGTGGCCGCCTGGGACTACTTCGGTAAAACGCTGGATGAGCTGAGCCTGCGTGAATGCGCAATACTGGCCGGCCTTGCCCAGAGCCCGAATGAATACAATCCGCGCCTGAACATGCTCAAGGGCGATATGGGACCCACCAATTACCGGGCCAACACTGTGCTGTATGCCATGCATGAAAACGGCGTCATCACCGACGAAGAATATGAAGAAGCCCTGAATGACACGCTGGTTGTGCGGGAAGCCACTTCCAAGGGGGAACTCTATCAGTATCCGGCGTATGTCGAATATGCTGTTGAAGACGTGGCCAAAGCGCTGCTGGTCAAGGAAGGCAAGGAACTGACGGACTCTGCCATTGCGGCCAAGAAGGCCCTGATGCGGCAGTCCGGTTACCGGATCACCCTGGGTATCGACATGAATATCCAGCAGATTCTGCAGGATTCGGTGGCGACGTTCAACGGATACCCGTATGCCCGTGACGGATCGCTGGTGGAAGCTTCGGCGGTCGTCATTGACCAGCATACCGGCCGGGTTGTAGCCATGGTCGGCAGCCGTGAAGTGCCGACGGAACCGGAAGTGCTCAACCGGGCAACAGACAGCCTCCAGCCGGTCGGCTCCAGCATGAAACCGCTGGCCGTCTATGCCCCGGCCCTGGAAGAGGGCTGCTATCCGGGCACAACCGTCATGGATATCAAGGAAGATATCCCCGGTTACGGTATTGATAATGATTATCCCAACGGTCCGGTGACCGGCGGGGCGATTACAATGCGGGAAGCGCTGGAACTGTCACACAATGTTGCGGCAGCCCGGTTCATGCTGGAGAAAGTCGGGGTCGAAAGGTCCTTTGAGTATCTGCTGCAGGAAGGCTTCGATGAAGCGCATCTGGATCATACACCGGCCGGTCTGGCCCTGGGGGCAGTCAGTGTGACCACCCTGGAAATGGCTGGAGCCTACGCAACCCTGGCCAACGGCGGCATCTACATCCAGCCCCATGCCTATGTTGAAGTGCTCGACCGCAACGGCAATGTGCTGCTGAGCGAGGATGATGTTGTCACCCGCCGGGTCTTCTCTGAGACGACGGCCTGGCTGATCACGGATATGATGCATACGAATATGATCGGCGGCCTGGGGGTTGAGGCGAACCTGCGCACGATGACCTGCGCCGGCAAGACCGGAACCCATGAGGATAAGACGATCACTTTCGGCGGCTATACGCCTTACTACACGAGTTTCCTGCGGATTTCATCGGATTCCTATACATCCATGTACAAGCCTTCCTCATACTTCCAGGCAACACATCTGTGGAAGTACTATATGCAGCCGATCCATGAAGGGCTCGAGGACAGGCCGATTCAGGAAAAGACAGCTGAGGAACTGGGTATTACAAAGTACTGGGTCTGTCTGAATTCCGGGAATCTGGCGCTGAACAGCTGTGCCGGACACTGGGAATATGCGGCCCTGACCAATGCCCCGACGGAATACTGTTCACATCACGAATACTGGACAGATCCGGAAGAATATGCTGACCCGTCCGGGTATTATAGCTGGTGGGATGAAGAGGGCAATTTCCATGAAAACGGCTGGTGGGACGGTAACGGCAACTTCCATCTGTACTGAGGCATAACTGAAGAATGACCGCAGACAAAAAACCCGGTTTTCCTGAAAGGGAAGACCGGGTTTTCTGATTATTTGCGGTGATAGAGTTTCTTGTGCTGATAGATTGGATCGAAAGTTACGTTGATGCCCAGTTTGCGGTAGACCTCCGCATCTTCCAGCGGCATGACAACCGTACAGTGCGCTTCCGCCCCGCGCAGGTTATTCAGCTGGGCCATGGCCTGGGCCGCGTGTTTGTTTGATTTTGCGGTTATGGCCAGGGCGATCAGCAGTTCGTCCGAGTGCAGGCGCGGGTTGTGGTTGCCCAGATTGTTGATTTTTAGATCCTGGATCGGGGTGACGTAATACGGCTCGATCAGCGGGATTTCCTTGTCAATGTTTCCCAAAGCCTTCAGAGAGTTGATGATGGCGGCTGCGGAAGGGCCGAACAGGCTGGAAGTCTTGCCGGTGACGATCTGGCCGTCAGGCAGCTGTACGGCCATGGCCGGAGCCCCGGTTGCCTCGGCCTTCTTCCGGGCAACAACTGCGACTTCCCGGTCGGCGGGGGTCACACCGAGTTCATTCATGAGCAGCTCGATCTTGGTGACGGCCGAAGGGTCAATCTTTTCGCGCCGGACATCAACGAGAGCGCGGTAATACCGGCGGATGATCTCCTGCCGGGATGCCTCAATGGCTGCCTCCTCGTCCACGATGCAGTAGCCGACCATGTTGACACCCATATCTGTCGGCGATTTGTACGGGGATACGTTCTGGATCCGCTGGATGATCCGGTTGAGGACCGGGAAGATTTCCACATCGCGGTTATAGTTGACCGCTGTGGTGCCATAGGCTTCCAGATGGAACGGGTCAATCATATTGACGTCATTCAGGTCAGCGGTGGCCGCTTCGTAGGCCAGATTGACCGGGTGGTGCAGGTTGAGGTTCCAGACCGGGAAGGTTTCAAACTTGGCATAGCCCGATTTGATGCCCCGTTCCTGATCGTGGTACAGCTGGGAGATGCAGGTGGCCATTTTGCCCGAACCCGGCCCCGGGGCTGTAACGACAATCAGGTTGCGGCTGGTTTCAATATAATCATTCCGGCCAAGTCCGTCCGGTGAGACAATCGCGTCCACATCGGTCGGATAACCGGGAATGGGATAATGTCTGAAATAGCGGATACCGGCCTTGTCCAGCTGGTGCATGAAGGTATCGGCGCTGGGCTGGTGCGTGTACTGTGTGATGACAACGCTGCCGGCATAGAGGCCCAGTTCCTTGAAGGCATCCAGCAGCCGGAATACTTCCTGATCATAACTGATGCCGAGATCCCCGCGTGATTTGGAGTGCTCGATATTATTGGCGTTGATGCATATGATCAGTTCCACCTGGTCCTTCAGTTCCGTCAGCAGCCGGATCTTGTTGTTGGGCTCATAGCCCGGCAGGACCCTGGCAGCGTGGAAATCCTCGAACATCTTACCCCCGAATTCGAGGTAAAGTTTGCCCTGAAATGTGTTGATCCGTTCCAGAATCTTGTCACGCTGCAGTTTCAGATACTTCTCAGAATCAAAAGCTGTCTTTTTCATAATCGTGCCCTCACACTCTGTAAAGTATATCAGATCATTACACGGATTCTGAATGAAAAAAAATGAAAATACAGTGACACCGAAAGGGTGCAGTGACTTTGCGGCAAAACGGGGACCCGGGACAGAAAAGCGTCCGGATTGGCCGGACGCTTTGCCTGCAGGTTATTCTTCGTTTTCGGCACTGTTGTCATATTCCAGGATATCGCCGGGCTGACAGTCCAGGGCTTCACAGATTGCTTCAAGGGTGGAGAACCTGATGGCGCTGATCTTCCCGGTTTTCATTTTGGAAAGATTGACATTGGAGACGCCGACTTTTTCCGACAGTTCCTTCAGGCTGATCTTGCGGTCAGCCATGACTCTGTCAAGCCTGAGTATGATTTTTCCCATAGCAGCACCTCACAGGGTCTCATCAGACTCCCGCTGCAGCTCACTGCCGTAACGGAAGACATAAGACATCAGGTACAGGGCCAGGGCGACGAAAATGAAGGTGATGCTGAATGAGGAGCGGATTTCCACACCGATGACCAGGGCGGGATTGAACAGTTCCTTATAGTCGATCACGCCCAGCATGGACCACTGGGTCAGATATGCAAGGACACAGGAAACAATACCGCTGGCAAGCACGACATGTCCCAGCCTGCGCAGACTGTCCGCGATGCTTTCATCAAAGGGACGGCCTTCCTTCATCGGCTGCAGGACCTGCTTTACCATACGCATTCCGTAGAGGGTCAGCAGCAGGATGACGGCGGCAAACGCAAGAACGATGCTGATCTGGGTTTTGTCAATTGTGCCGACAGCAGCGCCTTCAGCAAGGTGCAGCGTCACGTCACCGATCGACAGGCTGGTTGTGACAATGCCTTCCGGAATCATCGGGCCGGGGGTAAAGAAGAACAGTGCGGCCGCCAATATCACAACAACGAAGGCGATGATGACAAGGATCCGGAGTATGTTTGTGATCGTATACAGGATACCGGCAGTTTTCTTCATCTTTTCGAGTTTCATATGCTTTCCTCCCAATCACTGATGTGATGTTTTATCTGAACACATCATAGCAGGAGAAAAATGAAAGTCAATAAAAAATTAACGAAAAACGATAAATAATTATCGAATACTAAATTATGTGCTTTGTGATCAACGCCTCCGGCGAAAGCAGCCGGACACAGTCAGCCAGTTCATCCAGTGCTTTCTGCAGGGTTTCCTCCGGCATATCCGGCATGCCGAAGACCGGATAGAACACATGCGTGCTGTCATCATGGCAGCAGGTCCGCGCATCAGCCCCGGCGACCAGGCTCAGTATGATGCCTTCATCATCCCGGCCGATGACATCATTGGGATAGCAGTGTACCTCTTCCCCGCGCAGTCCGATAAACGGTTCCCGTTCCGCGGCAGAACAGATGCGGACATCCCCGCGAACAGAGTCAAGGTCATGGGTGCCGGACAGCATGCGGGTTTTGATTTCAAACAGGAACGGTACTTCGGCAGCCGGATTGTGACGCGGGAACGGCCGGCCGTTCAGGATGGATTCAAACTGCAGCATGACCGGATAGGTCTTCTTGAATTTCCGGAAGAAGCGGAAATAGGGGTCTGCGGAAAACATGGCCTTGCGGTCATAATCCGCATACTGTTCCCGCAGTGCGGCGGCGGTCTGATCGGCAGCGGCGTAGAACTGTTCTGTCTGCCAGCCGGAGCGTTCCGGATAGCGGACTTCCAGCCAGGCAAACAGGATATTGCGTTCAGTGAGGACAGGATCCTTGATAAAACGTGTCATGGTACACACCTTCCTTGTATTAATCATATTCGACTTTTCGTATAGAGCAACCATTCCCATTTTATGCCCGGCAGTAGTAGAATAATCCACGGAAAGAAGAATTTGTATGAACAGTATGCTCGTGGCCGCCAATGCGGTGCTGCCGATTGCCTTCATGATGTTTATCGGGGCATTTCTCAAAAGCAGAAAGATTGTCCGGGAAACATCGTTTAAAGATTTCAACTGGGTTGTCTTTCATGTCTGCCTGCCGCTGACCCTGTTTAACAGCATCCAGGGCATGGACCCGGCGATGCTGACGGATCCGGCGATTGTCATTTTCGCGATTGGGGCACTGGCCGCAGTGATTGTGCTGGCAATGCTGCTGATCGGGCGGATGAAACTGGGCGACCGGCAGAAAGGGGTCATGGTCCAGGCAATTTACCGCTCCAACTTTGTTATTCTGGGCATCCCGATCATTGAGAGTATCTACGGTACCGGCAATACCGGACCGACCCCGCTGCTGGTTGCCTTTGTGGTGCCCGTGTTCAATGTGGTATCCGTGCTGATCCTGTCGCACTATTCCGGGGCGAAGGGGGACATTTTCCAGACGGTTAAAAAGGTCTTCACCAATCCGCTGATCATCGGTGCGATCCTCGGTTTTGTTTATAAGTTCTCCGGAATTACAATGCCGGAAATGATCAGCGGCATCATCAGCCAGATCACGAAGATGTCAACGCCGCTGTCACTGCTGGTGCTGGGCGGAAGTTTCGAATTTGTTTCTGTCAAAAACAACCTGAAGCTGCTGACAATTGTAACAGCTGCCCGGCTGATCATTGTCCCGGTCGTGGTGCTCGGGGCGGCGATTGCCATGGGATACCGCGGGGTGGATCTGGCTTCACTGATGGCCCTGTTTGCCGGTCCGGCCGCAATTGCGTCGTTCTCCATGGCGCAGGAAATGGGCCTGGACGGGGAACTGGCCGCCCAGTGTGTCATGTCCACGACTGTGTGCGTCATTCTCACGATGTTCCTGCTGATTTCAGGCCTGGGGACAATGGGACTGCTTTAATCAATATATGATGATCTCTTAAATTCTGAGCTTTTGAAGCATATGATTTGGCGGTCATACAAAAACCACCGATATGAACTGTCCCATTGAAAATGGACAGTTATAAAAAAAGCAGAAAG
>JAFRHT010000084.1 GCA_017433125.1 Solobacterium sp. | reverse complement strand
GATGGAGTTTGAGGACCCGTTTACGGGAACAAAGCGATAGAGTGCACGCGCAGACCACATATGCGCTGTAAGGCGCAGCTTTGAGTGCAGGGCTATGCCCGCAGTTGAAAAACCACCGGCTCAGCCGGTGGATATTTATTTTCAGAACATGCGGATCAGTTCCTGTACGGCTCTGGGGGTGTAATCCGATTCCGGCAGGATGAAATAAAACTGGCGGATGGCTGCCGGACTGCGGAGTTTGTAAAAACATAACGGAATATCGTTTGTGACGACCATGCGGTCACAGGTCAGGGTTGCCCCATAGCCGGCCGCGGCCATGTGATAGGCGGTTGCCAGCTGGGCCAGGGACAGGGTGATATCCGGACTGAAGCAGGCTTCTTCAAACATCTGCAGAGCCCGTTCATGCAGGTTGTTCCCCTGATCCAGAATGATATACGGAAGACTCTGGAAATCGTGCAGATAGACAGCCGGACAGGCGTCCGTACGGTGCCGGCCGTCAATGATGTCCTGGGCGGTCATGGCATAATCATGGTTTTCTTCGTTGATGGGATAAGCGGCCGGTACAGCCAGCAGGATCTGGTCTTCAAATGCCGGCCGGTGGGCAAACTCCCGGATCACTTCATCGTTGCAGTTCAGGGTCAGATCGATCCGGTGTTCCCGCAGCAGTTCACTTAAGGCGGCTGAACTGTCTTCGGTGATTTCAATCTGAATGCCGGGATACAGCTGGTGGAAGCGGGCCAGGACCGGGGCCAGGATATACGAGTTGATATAGTGTGATCCGCCGATCCGGAGGACACCGCTGCGCAGTTCAGACAGATCACTCAGGCGGGCATCGAGTTCCTGTTCCAGCACCTGCATCTTTTCAATGGCCCGGATATAAATCTGTCCGGCATCCGTCAGCCGCATCGGCCTGGTGCCGCGGTCAAACAGACGGACACCGAGCTCGGCTTCGGTTTTCCGCAGGGCCATGCTCAGGGCAGGCTGGGACACAAACAGTTTATCGGCAGCTTTCATGATGTTTCCCTGCCGGTAGATCTCGTAGATATATTCCATTTCCTGTTTCATGGCGGCACCTCTTTCCGGCTTGATTATAACATCAAAAATATTGATATAAAGATAAATAATGCGTATTTGAACTGATGTTAGATAATCCATATGATGAAAACGGATAAAGGAGGCAGCGAACATGAAAATCAATGCGCTGATGATGGATGAACAGGATAATGTCGTCACCTGTGTCACCGAAGTCCCGGCCGGGGAAGAAGTCGTTTTCCGCAAGGGAACAGAATTGCAGACAGTACAGGCAGAGGAAAACATTCCGTACTGCCACAAGATTGCCCTGACAGATCTGCCGGCAGGCAGCGATGTCATCAAGTACGGCGAGCTGATCGGCAGAACAACCGAAGATGTCAAAAAAGGACACTGGGTATCCGACCGGAATATCCTCAGCGTTCCGCGTGACTATGAAAACGAGATGATTCCCCTGGAGGCTGACGGCAGCGTCAGCGAAGCGGCGAAGGAACAGTACACATGGGGCGGGAACCCGGGCGAAGGGCTGAGTGCTGATGAGATTCTGGCCGGCCTCAATGTGGTCCGTGATCCGCAGACCGGCCGTATGCAGTTCTGGGGATATAAGCGGCAGGAAGGCAGAGCCGGGATCCGTAATCATGTGCTGATCCTGCCGACCTGTGCGTGCGGCAGTGAAAGCTCCCGGATCGTTGCCAGCCAGGTGCGGGGGGCCGTGAATATCGTGTTCAACACCGGCTGTTCCGATGTGGCCGCAAACACCGCCATGTCGCAGAAGGTTCTGACCGGCTTCGCCCTGAACCCGAATGTATACGGTGTCGTCATCATTGGCCTGGGCTGTGAAACAGTCGGACACCGCAAGCTGCGGGAAAAGATTCAGGCGCTGACTTCCAAGCCGGTTGTCTCCTTCGGCATTCAGGAAGAAGGCGGCACACTGAAGACAATTGAAAAAGCTGTCCGGGCTGCCCGGGAAATGGCAGCGGAAGCCGGCTTGCAGCAGAAGGAACTGTGTGACATCTCCGAGCTGCTGCTGGGCATTGAATGCGGCGGTTCCGATGCGACAAGCGGTATCGCTTCCAACCCGGCAGTCGGTGAATGCTCCGACCTGCTGGTTGACCTGGGTGCCTCTTCCATTCTCAGTGAATCCATCGAGTGGATTGGCGGCGAACACATCGTCGCCCGCAGAGCAGTAACCCCGGAACTGCATAATCAGGTCATTGAAGTCTGCCGGGCCTACGAAGAGCATCTGAAGGCAGCCGGACAGGACTGCCGGGCCGGCCAGCCTACGCCGGGCAACAAGGCCGGCGGGCTCTCCACCCTGGATGAAAAGTCACTTGGCTGCATCCGCAAGGGCGGGACAAGACCGGTTACGGAAGTGCTGGAACAGGCTGTCCGCCCGCAGGGCAGGGGCGCCATGGTCATGGATACAGCCGGATATGATATTTCTTCGGTTACTTCCATGGTAGCCGGCGGCTGCAACCTGGTGATCTTCACGACCGGCCGCGGCACCCCGACCGGTAACGCGATTGTGCCGGTGCTGAAGGTAACCGCCAATGAACGTACGTTCCGGATGATGGATGACAACATGGATGTGGACCTGAGCCCGATCGTGCGCGGCGAGAAGTCCTACAAGGAAATGGGCCGGGAACTGATCGGCGTGATTTCCGAGGTCATGAACGGCAGGCTGACCAAAGCCGAGGCATACGGGTTCTCGGATATCGCCGTGGACCATGTCTGCCGGTATGTTTAATCAGCGTGTGCGGGGAGGATACAGAGAATGAAAACACTGATGAAGAAATGGACAGACATGGGTCTGTTTACTAAGATCATGATCGGCTTTGTAATCGGTATCATTGCCGGTCTGATCCTGGGGCCGAAGGCTTCGGCCCTGGCTTTCCTGGGCACACTGCTGACCAGGCTGCTGACTATGGTCGTAGCCTCGCTGGTTCTGGGCCTGCTGATCTGCTCGGCCGCTGACGTCAAGGACTTCAAGACGCTCGGCAAGATCGGTGGCAAGACCATCGCGATCTTCCTGGGCGGCACGGCGGTCGCGGTCGCCATCGGCCTGGTGCTGTCCAACCTGATGCAGATCGGGGCCGGCTTCACCATGCCGGCAGATGTATCCTATACGGCCGGTGAGGTGCCGAGCATTGTGGATACCCTGATGAATATCGTACCGACCAACCCGTTCAATGCTCTGTCCACACAGAACCTGCTGCAGATCATCTTCTTCTCGCTGCTGCTGGGCTTCGCGCTGATTGCCCTGGGTGAAAAGGGTGAGCCGGTGCTGAACTTCTTCCGTGCCTGGACTGAGGCGTGGAAAGAGATCACCAATATTGTCCTGAAGTTTACCCCGTACGGTGTCTTCGGCCTGATGGCCAATATTGTCGGCAAGTACGGTCTCGATATCATGCTGCCGTATCTGAAGACAATCGGTGCCTGCTATATCACCTGCTTCCTGTTCACAATCTTTGTACAGGGCGGTCTGATGGTAGGTGTCTATGGCGGCATCAGTCCGAAGAAGTTCTTCTCCACCATGAAGGACGCCATACTGTTCGTGTTTGCGACCTGCTCCTCCGTGGCGACGATCCCGCTGAACCTGAAGTGCACAAAGAAACTCGGTGTGTCTGACAAGATTGCGGACTTCGTCATCCCGTTCGGTGCGGTCATGAACATGAACGGTACAGCGATCTATGAAGCGGTGGCGGTTGTCTTCGCTTCCCAGGTCTTCGGTATCCACCTCAGCGTTACCCAGCAGATCATGGTCATGGTTACCGCGGTCCTGGCGTCGGTCGGTACAGCCGGTATCCCCGGTTCCGGCCTGGTCATGCTGACCATCGTGCTGAATGCCGTCAACCTGCCGCTCGAGACTATCGGCCTGCTGGCCGGCATTGACAGGATTCTGAACATGGCCAGAGTCATCCCGAACATCGTCGGTGACGCCGCGGCTGCTGTCATGGTTGCCAAGAGCGAAGGTGAACTGCATCCGGAACTGGTTAAGGACGAAGACTGAGCGAAATAAAAATCACCACTGTCCGGCTGATGCCTGTACAGTGGTGATTTTTTTCTGTTATGCGTGCATTTCCTGCAGCAGGGCAGCCGCGGTGCGGGCCGCCTGGGCGGCGTCGTCCGTATAGGCATCAGCCCCGATTTCATCGCAGAATTCCTGCGTGATCGGCGCGCCGCCGATCATGATTTTCACCTGATCACGGATACCGCGTTCATTCGCGAGCTGCACGACTCTCTGCATTTCCGCCATGGTGGTGGTCAGCAGGGCCGAACAGGCGATGATGTCACAGTGTTCATTGATGGCTGTTTCGACAAACGTCTCGGCGGAAACGTCCACACCCAGGTCAATCACCTCAATGCCGGCGCCTTCCATCATGATCTTGACAAGGTTCTTGCCGATGTCATGCATGTCTCCCTTGACGGTTCCGAGGCAGGCCCGGCCGATGGAGGCAGAGCCTTCGGCTGCGAAGAGCGGCTTGAGTTTCTCCAGGGCTGCGTTCATGCAGCGGGCAGCCATGAGCATCTCCGGGACAAACGCCTTGCCGGCGGTGAAGTCATCACCGAGCTTTGTCATGCCGGGCATCAGGCCCTTGGACAGGATGATCTGGGCCGGGATCTCGGCAGCCAGGGCCTCTTCGACAAAGTTGACTGTCTGTTTCTTCTTGCCGCGGGCGAGGGCATCGCTGATGGCGGCCAGGATCTCAACACTGCCGGTGTCCAGGACGACTTCTTCTTTTGCCGCCTGGGCCTTGCGGGTGGTGCGGTGCGGGACTTCCGGCAGCTGGAAGCGCGGCATGTGCAGGCCGGCGTTCCAGCGGTCGATTTCATCGTTGATAAACGGGTCAACATGCGGGTAAACCGTTCCGGCCAGACCATAGGTGATACTCGGGATATAGTGTCCGCCCGGGCAGTTTTCCGCCAGGACCGTACGCATGTATTCCCGGATTTCCTGTTCGGTCGCATCCGGCCGGTCAATGGCCGCGCCGACACCGCCCATCAGGACCAGCCGGCCTTTCAGCAGTTTCTGCAGTTCCGGAATATTGTTTTCCGGCAGCACGCCCTGCCAGACCTGGATGCCGACCTCAACCATATCCTCGACAATCGGCACCAGGTAGGAATCCGCGTGATGTACGGCAATACAGCCATGTTCCCGGATTGCGCCGTAGAAGCGCCGGTAGGGTTCCTTGAAGAACTCCCGCCACATCTCCGGCTTCATGAACAGGGCTTCCTTGGTGCCCCAGTCATCATGAGTAAAGACCACATCCGGCTGCAGTCTGTCCATCAGCAGCTTTACATAACCGATGCGGTATTCGGTAATGTAGTCAATCAGTTCATGCATCTCATCCGGATACTCATAAAGGTTGGTCAGGGTATCTTCAAAGCCCATCAGGAAGTGGAGCTGTTCGAAGATGCCGGTACCCATGAACCCGGTAACCAGCCGGTCATCTCCGGCCTTTTCCCGGGCATCGCGGACATATTCATCCCAGCCGTCCTGACAGTTGGCAGCGATATCCGGCGCATGGACATAGTCCCGCCAGTGCGTGATATCCTTGAGCACCTTCAGTTCCTCGGTTGTAACCGGCATCGGTCCGGGCGCGTCCGCCGGGAAATTGATGGTCGTGCCCCAGCGGTCCTTGGAGACAGTGCCGCGGACCCGGCTGCCCCGGAGGAAACGGTTGATCGGGTCCCCCAGCGCCATGTAAAGGGCTTCGTACTGTTTCAGCTGGCGTTCGGGCTGGCCGTCGGGTTTCAGCAGTTCAAGAAATAATTCCTTTGGTGTCATAATGTACCTTCTTTCGTCAGGATGCAGGAACTGAATGTCAGTGTCCTGGGACCATAATAGTATTTCAAACCGGACTGCACGCAGACATCGCTGACCAGCAGACCGAAGGCTTCCATGGAGGCGAAGCGGCGGTCGGGGAACCGGCAGGGCTTTGCCGGATATGTGCATTTGCGGCAGAGGGTGCAGGAACCGGCGGTCAGGGGCAGGCAGTCCGGATAAAGCATCCGGGTCTGCCGGGCCAGGGTCATGAACATCTCCTTGTGCTTCTTCCCGGTCAAGTTGACGGTTTCCATATCGAATTCGTCTTCCATCAGGGCCGTTGTCTGTACCAGGATGCCGGATGAATACTGCCGCATGCGGGCTGCACAGGTTTCCAGGCTGCCGCAGGCCGGCGGACAGCTCCAGCTCTTCCCGTAACGCTGACATTTTCCGGTAATGCACATGTCCCGGATCTCGGACCGGGCAATCAGGGCATTCATGTTGAGTTCGGCATAGTGGGAGAAACCGATTTCTTCCGCCAGCCGGAGCAGATCACCTGGCATTTCCGTTACCTCCGCAGGCGTGAAACGCTCTGCATCTGACTTTTATTGTATTATAATTTTATGAAAGAAAAAACCGGACAGCTTCGGCAGGTGAGTGGAAATATGGCAGAGATCATCAAGGTAATATCAGGAACAGATACCGGTGCAGTCACCGCCGCGGCAGAAGACCGTCTGCTCGATGTCCTGCGGCAGGCCGGCTGGCGGCTCAGCGCCCCCTGCGGCGGCAACGGCACCTGCGGCAAATGCCGTGTCTGGATCAGGGATGAGCACGGCGAGCGGGATGTCCTGGCCTGCCGGGCAAAAGCTGACGGGGTGAAGGAAATCATCATCCCGGCAGAAACCGGGGGAGAGATCCTGACTGCCGGGGTAAACCGGCTGACGGTGCAGCCGGGACGCAGCGGTTCCGGCGCTGCCGTGGATCTCGGGACAACGACGATCGTGGTCCGGACATATGATCTGGCCGACGGGAAAGAACTTCGTACCGTAGGGGTCTGGAACGCCCAGCGGCCGTATGGCGCAGATGTAATTACCCGCATGCAGTACTGCATGGACCATCCGGACGGCCTGGCTGTCCTGCAGGCTGCGGTCATGAGGCAGATCCGGGCGGCGGCCGGTGAACAGGTACCGCTGGTGATTGCCGGCAATACGGTCATGGAACATATCGCGGCCGGACTGTCCCCGGTCTCCATTGCCCGGTCACCGTTTACCCCGCTGACGCTGTTTGCGGACGGCGGTAATGTGCCGGGGGTGACTTTCATGCCATGTGTGGCCGGGTATGTAGGCGGGGATATTACAGCCGGCCTGCTGGCGGCGGATATCCTGGCCGGCGACAGGACCAGGCTGTTCCTGGATATCGGCACCAATGGGGAGATGGCCCTGCGGCAGGGAAACACGATATACTGCTGTGCCGTGGCTTCGGGGCCGGCGTTTGAAGGCGCCGGGATTACCTGCGGGATGCCGGGCATTGCCGGGGCGGTTGCCGGGGTGACAGCAGATGACGGCAGCCTGCATTATGATGTGATCGGTGATACGGAAGCTGCGGGGATCTGCGGCTCCGGCCTGATCGACCTCCTCGGTGTCCTGCTGCAGGAGGGAATTGTGGATGAGACCGGCCTGCTGCTGGGCCCGGAGGAAGTGCCGGAACAGTGGCGGAAATATATGTCGGAAGATGAAAACGGCAACGGCATCTTCCATCTGACGGACAGGGTGGTGCTGCGGCCGGAAGATGTCCGGCAGCTGCAGCTGGCCAAGGCAGCGGTGGCCGCCGGCATTGAAATCCTGCTGCAGGCTGCCGGGATTACCGCGGAAGAAGTCAGTGAAGTCCTGCTGGCCGGCGGCTTCGGCAATGCCCTGAACCCGGTCAGCGCGGCGGCAATCGGCATGATCCCGCCGGAACTGCAGGCCCGTACCGTCTGTATCGGTGATGCGGCCCTGAGCGGGGCGGCCATGATCCTGCTGGATCCCCGCAGGCAGAGTGAACTGGAAACCATCCGGAACCGGTGTCAGTATCTCGAACTGTCCGGACATCCGGATTTCAATCGAATCTTTACGGAAAAAATGCTGTTTGGCGAAGAGGAGGACCTATGGAAGTAAGATTTCCCTTATTGATGGATGCGGCAACCGGAACGGAGCTGCAGAAGCACGGCATGCCGGCCGGTGTCTGCTCGGAAAAGTGGACACTGGAAAATCCGGATGTCATTGTCAACATTCAGAAAGGCTATGTCGCTGCCGGCTCACAGGTGCTGTATACCCCGACCTTCGGCGCCAACCGGGTCAAGCTGGAAGCGAACCACATCTTCAACAAAGTTGAGGAGTATAACCTGAAACTGGCGGCGCTTTCGAAAGAAGCCGCCGGCGGGAAGGCCCTGGTTGCCGGGGATATGAGCCCGACCGGACAGTTCCTGTATCCGCTTGGAAACAAGACGTTCGAAGAGTTCTACGATATTTACCATGAACAGGCCGCGGCCCTGGAAAAAGCCGGGGTGGACCTGTTTGTGATCGAGACGATGATGACTGTGGCGGAGGCCCGGGCGGCGCTGCTGGCGGTCCGCGATGTCAGTAACAAGCCGGCATTCGTGTCGTTTACCTGCGACGAAAACGGCCGGACCCTGACCGGCTGTGATATTGCCGCAGTGCTGCAGATCATGCAGGGCATGGGCTGTGACGCGTTTGGCATGAACTGCTCGGTTGGCCCGGACCAGATGGTCCCGCAGCTGAAACGGCTGAAGGAAATTGCCCGGGTGCCGTTAATTGCCAAGGCCAACGCCGGGGTTCCGGAACTGGTCAACGGCAAGACCGTATACAACTGCCCGCCGGAGGAATACGCGGCCAATATCGAAGCCATGGCGGAAGCCGGGGTCATGATCTACGGCGGCTGCTGCGGCACGGCAGCGGAACACATCGCGGCGATAAAGGAAAAGCTGGAACATGTTGAGATCAAAAAGCCGGAACCGGTGGACAACGGCCTGCTGCCGTGTGCCACGGAAAAGGAACTGTTCTTCCTGGATCCGGGTACCGGCACCGGGAAAATCCTGGCGTGCGGGGATGATCTCGAGGATGACCTGGAAGAAGCGCTGGAAAGCGATGATGAACTGCTGGCAATTGCCATCCGCAGCGAGGACGAACTGGATAACTTCGCGGATTGCCAGTATATGATTTCCAAGCCGCTTTGCCTGGTGTGTGATGATGCGGAACTGCTGGAGCAGGTCCTGCGTCTTTATCAGGGCCGGGCGCTGTATGAGGGAAATCTTTCCGAAAACACACTGAAACCGCTCAGTGAGAAGTACGGTCTGATATACTGAAAACAAAGGATCATGCAAGGAGGCGATCATAATGACATTCTTCAAGGATAAACTCAACGACATGAAGGAAGGCCTGCAGGAAAAAGCGGAAGCGGCCGGCGAAAAGATGAAGGAAGCCGCTGCTGCCAAAGTCAATGAAGGCAAAGAAAAGCTGGGCGCCGCTGCCGAAAGCGCAAAGAACGCCATGAAGGAAAAGGCAGAGGAAACCGGTGAGAAGATCAGGGAAGCTGCGGCCGCCAAAGTCAATGAAGGCAAGGAGAAACTGGGTGCCGCTGCCGAAAGCGCAAAGAATGCCATGAAGGAAAAGGTGGAGGAAGCCGGGGTCAAGGCAGACCTGCTGAAGGACGAACTGGCGGACAAGCTGGCAGACGGGAAGGACAAGGTTGCAGCCGCGGCGGACAACGCCAAACAGGCTGCCCTGGATAAGGTGGAAAATCTTGCCGTCCAGGCAGATCTGGCCAAAGATGAACTGAAGGACAAACTCAAGAAAGACTGACAGAAAAATCCGGCAGATGATCCTGCCGGATTTATGATTTCCGGGTAAATTTTGCCCTGTTCAATATTAAAGTAAGGGCTTACAATTAAATTACAGTTTAATGCGTCCGGTTCATGACAGCCCATATGCAGGATCATCCAACGGACGCATTTTTACAGGAAAGAAGGGATAATTGAATGAAACTGGAAGAACTGAAGAAAGTCAAACTCGGCGAGTATCCGACCCCTCTGCAGGAGATGCCGCATCTGGCTGCCAAGCATGGCAACAAGATCAAGATGTGGATCAAGCGCGATGACACAACCGGACCGGCCTTCGGCGGCAACAAGACCCGTAAGCTGGAATATGTCATGGCGGATGCCATCGATAAGGGCTGCACGGCAATGCTGACATACGGCGGTCCGCAGACCAACCATGGCCGGACCACAGTCGCAGCTGCCATTCACTGCGGCATGAAGCCGATTCTCGTGCTCGGCGGCGAAGCCCCGAAGTATCTGTCCGGCAACCTGACGCTTGATGCAATGATGGGAACGGATCTCTACTTCTCTTCTGACCGTGATAAGGCAGCGAAGGAAGTCATTGCCAAGTATGAAGCCCAGGGCGACAAGGTCTATGACCTGCCGACCGGCGGTTCCACTATGATCGGTGCAGCCGGTTATATCATGGCAGTCAAGGAAATCATGGATCAGTGCGAAGCGATGGATATCCATCCGAAGTATCTGATTGCGACAGTCGGCTCGCTCGGTACATTCGGCGGTTTGAACGCAGGCGTCCACTACTTCAAGGCCCCGTTCAAGGTCATCGGTGTCCCGGTTTCCCCGGGCGATAAAGTTGCCGGTGCGGTTGAATTCGTCAACAAGCTCTCTGATTTCTATGACCTCGGCTTCAAGATCACCGCGGATGATATCTGCGTCATGGAAGGCCCGGAAGACGCACCGTATGCCGGTGAAGCCTACAACAAGCCGGATCCGCTGACCAGAGCCGCAATGTTCGAACTGGCTCGTGAGGAAGGCATCATCTCCGACCCGACCTATACCGGCAAGACCCTGCGCGGCTTCCTGGATATGGTCGACAAGGGCATCATTGACGGTGACACGATCTTCCTGCACACCGGCGGCGCAATGGCTGTCTGGACCAAGGAACACCTCGATGACATGCAGCAGGAACTCTTCGACAACTGCAGCATTACCGAAATCTGAACCTGAACAGGAAAGCAGTGCGCCCGGACGGGCAGCACTGCTTTTTTTATGCCCGGAACAGGAAAAGAGTATATGATTAGAAACGGAGATGATGAATGATGATAGGTGTAATTGATGTCGGCGGCGGGGAACGGGCCGTCTACGGGGCAGGTGTATTTGATTACTGCCTGGAAGAGGGAATCAGTTTTGACTGCCTGATCGGTGTCTCTGCCGGTTCGGCCAATACGTCAAACTTCCTGGCCGGCCAGAAAGGCCGTCCTTACCGTTTCTATTCGGAATACATGTTCCGGCCGGAAGCCATGAGCATGACCAACTTCCTGAAGACCGGCAATTATGTGAATCTGGATTATCTGTACGGGAAACTGTCGGCCCATGACGGCGAGTTTCCGTTTGACTATGAAACGATGCGGAAGAACGCGGCCGGCCGCACCCTCCTGATTGTGGCCACGGATGCGGACACCGGCAAGCCGGTCTACTTTACCGCGGATGATATCGGGCCGGATCATTATGAACCGTCAATGTGTTCAAGCTGTGTGCCGATGGTCAACCGGCCGTATCCGTACCGCGGCGGGCGCTACTATGACGGCGGGATCTCCGACCCGATCCCGCTTGAAAAAGCCTTTGAACTGGGCTGTGACAAGGTGGTCCTCATCCTGACCAGGCCACGGGATTTCATCCGGCCGACAGAGCGGGATGAAAAAATGGCTGATTTCCTGCGGCTGCGTTACCCGAAGGCAGCCAGGGCCCTGGCCCAGAGAGGCACCCTTTACAATCTGCAGGTTGAGCTGGCCAAGGCATACGAAAAGATGGGAAAGGTGCTGATCCTGGCGCCGGATGACATCGGCGGGATGAGCACGCTGACCAAGGACTATGAGCAGATTGAGCTCATGTATGCCAAGGGATACCGGGATGCCGGAGCCATCAGGGCTTTCCTGGAGGGGGAATAATACCGCATCAGCGGTATTTTTCTTTCCCGGATAGTATAATGATGGACAGGAGTACAGCTGATATGAGTGATGTGGAAAAAGTATACCGGTACCTGAAAGAGGCCGATATCTATTATCTTGCGACTGTGGAGGGGAACCGGCCGTGTGTGCGGCCCTTCAGCACCGTCAAGGTCTTCGAAAACCGGCTCTATATCCTGACCGGGAAAAAGAAAGATGTTTTTGCGCAGCTGAGCGTGAACCCGCATGCCGAGATTGCCGTCATGGGCAAAGACGGCACCTGGATCCATGTGATCGGCACCCTGAAATACGACCCCCGGCCGGAAGCCCTGGAGGCCATCGCAGCGGATTATCCGGGTTTTGCGGCAAAGTACAACCAGGACAGCACGTCCGAGGATGCGGCGTTCTGGTTTGACAGCGGCGAAGCAATTGTGAGTTCCTACCGGACCGAACCGGTAGTGTGGAAACTGTGAGGAAGAATATGACAGAAATCAATGTAAAAGGATTCCAGACTGACCGGGTGCGACCGGTCCGCGACTGTGACGGCACGCTGATTGAAATGACATTTGTTCAGACCGGCACGAAAATCATCTGGCTGAAGCGCGATGAGGAAAACAAGACCTTCGCGGTGACGTTCAAGACGACCCCGGAAGATGATACGGGTGTTTTCCATATTCTGGAACACTCGGTGCTGAACGGCTCGCGGAAGTATCCGGTCCGGGAACCGTTTGTCAACCTGCTGAAGAGTTCCATGAAGACCTTCCTGAACGCAATGACGTTCCCGGACAAGACCATGTACCCGGTGTCGAGCCGCAACCCGAAGGACTTCCTGAACCTTGTGTCGGTATATCTGGACGCGGTGTTCCATCCGCTGGTCAAGGAAAACGAGAAGATTTTTGCCCAGGAGGGCTGGCACTATGAAATCCGCAATGAAGCGGATGACCCGGAATACAAGGGCGTGGTCTTCAATGAGATGAAGGGTGCTTTTGCGTCCGTGGATGAGACGATTGTTGACGAAGTCTTCCGGATGCTGTTTCAGGACAACTGTTACCAGTACGTGTCCGGCGGGGACCCGGAAAAGATTCCGGAGCTGAGCTATGAACAGTTCAAGGCAGCCCATGACCGCTTTTATCATCCGGACAATGCCTCGATTTTCCTGGACGGCGATATGGACATCGAAGCAGTGCTGACCCTGATCGGTGAATATCTGGGAGAATTCGGCCCCGGCCAGCCGGTGGAGGACATTCCGCTGCAGAAGATCCTGCCGGCGCAGCAGCGTACGGTTTACTATGAAATCGAGCCGCAGGAGGAAGAAGCACAGAAGACACACTTCGCCATGGCGGCGATTGTCAGTGACTATACCGACGTGGAACAGAATCTGGCCTGGGCGGTACTGACGTCTGTGCTGGCCGGCACCAACGAAGCCCCGCTGAAGAAAGCAATTCTGGACGCGGGCCTCGGCCAGGATGTGGACCTGGACCTGATGGACGGGATCCTGCAGCCGGTGCTGCTCCTGTCGGTGCGCAATACCGATCCGGAAAAGATCGACGAGGCCCGGACGGTCCTGCTGGACGCAGTGCGGAAGCTGTGCGCGGGAGAACTGTCCCGCAGCCAGATTCATGCGTCACTGAACCAGCTGGAATTCCAGTACCGGGAAAAGAAGGAGCCTTCCGGCATTATTTTCGCCCAGTCACTGTATAATTCCTGGCTGTACGGCGGGGATCCGCTGCTGTATCTGGACGGCGGGGCCTGCTTTGACATCCTGCGGAACAAAACCGATGAAGGCTATTTCGAGGACCTGCTGCGGAAGACTTTCCTGAGCGGGCCGCTGACAGAAGTGACAGCCCTGCCGTCGAAGGAACTCGGCCAGCAGCGCCGGGCCGCGGAGAAAGAGCGTCTGCGGAAGATCGCCGCCGGCTGGAGTGCGGAAGAAAAGGCACAGCGGATCCGCTTTAATCAGGAACTGGATATCTGGCAGGCAACCCCGGACAGCCCGGAGGCAGCTGCCACGATCCCGACTCTGAGCCTGGGTGACATCGAACCAGAACCGCGGCGTTACGACCCGGAGGTTTCGACCTGGCACTATATCCCGAAACTGCAGTATCCGCGCACGGAAAGCGGCATTGTCTACTGGAACCTGTATTTCAACCTGGCCGGGATCCGGCGGGATGATCTGCCGGGGGTGGTGCTGTTTGCCCGGCTGATGACCCAGCTGCCGACCGCGAAACATACCACCGCGCAGCTGCAGGAGGAAATCCAGGGGAACCTCGGCGTGCTGGCTTTCAATGTTGAGGCCCTCTCGCCGGAACAGCGGACGGATGCGGCCCTGCCGGTGCTGCAGGTTTCCGTCAGCATGCTCGAGAAAAACGCTGCCAAGGCGCGGGAACTGATCCTGGAAATCCTGCAGGAAACACAGTTTACAAAGGAAACCGTACAGCCGCTGGTGAAGCAGTATGTGGAAATCATGCGGCAGGCGATGATCAGCGCCGGTCATTCCTTTGCCATGATCCGGACCTCCGCCATGGGCAGCGCTGCCGGGGCAGCCCGGGAATTCACTACCGGGTATTCCTTCACTTCCTGGCAGAAGAAGCTGAGCGAAAATGAGGCCATGATGGAGGCTTTCCTGAATGATGCTGAAATGTTCAGGGAAATCCTGGTGAACAAGAACCGCCTGACCGTCAGTATCACCGGAGAAGAAACCCTGCCGGAACTGGAGAAACTCATAAAGGCCCTGCCGGTCAACGACTTCCAGCCGGGTGTGGTCCGTTATCCGCTGCTGGAAAAGCGCAATGAAGGCATTGCCATTCCGGCCCAGATCTTCTTTGCCGGCACAGTCGCTGAAATGGGCGCTTATAACGGGCCCCTGAAGGTATGCGGCCAGATTGCAACTTTTGATTATCTCTGGAACGAGGTGCGGGTCAAGGGCGGCGCCTACGGAACCGGTTTCTCCGCAAACCCGAACGGCATGATCGGCGCGTATTCCTTCCGGGATCCGGATCCGACCAATGCCCTGCGGGCTTTCAGGTCTGCCGGTCCTGTCATCCGGGACATGGAACTCTCGGAGGCGGAACTGGAATCCTACATCATCGGCACGATATCCAATATGGAACCGCTGCAGTCACCGCTTGGCCGGGTGCTGCTGGCGGATATGCGCTGGCTGTCCGGGGTCACGTGGGAAGACCGCTGCCGGATTCGCCGGGAGGTGCTGAACACCACGGCAGAACAGCTGAAGGAAACGGCGGAAAAAGTCAGCAGCACCCTGGCAGAAGCGCCGTACTGCATCGTCGGCAGCCGCGAAGGCCTGCAGAAATTTGCCGGGGACATCACGATTCTCGGGACAGAAGAATAAGCATACAGGCAGCCTGCGGGCTGCCTTTTTCTTTTCCGGAATATGCAAGCAGGTAAATAACTTGTTTTTCCTTTATAAAATATTATGATTACACGTATAAGCGGAGTGGACAGGCTTTGTTTTCTTTGCGGAAAGGATAAACCGGATGACGCTGACGGAAAAAGTTACAACAAGAGAAATTGACGGCCGGATCATGAAGATCATGGTTCCGATCATGATCGAGTACTCCCTGATGATGCTGTCGAGCACCATACTGACCAGCTATATCGGCAGGATGGCCGTTGATGATATTTCGATTTACGGCATGGGCACGAGGATCGCCAGTATATTCTTTGCGCTGTTCCGCGGCATGGGGGTCGGCGTCATGATCCTGGAAGCCCGGTCATTCGGTGAGAAAAACCTGCAGCGGTGCCGCTGGCTGCAGCATGAAAGCTATTTTTCCGTGTTCCCGGCGGCGGCCATCCTGACCCTGCTGATTATCATGTTCCCGCGGCAGTTCCTGACCATCATGACCAGCGACCCGGCCCTGCTGGACAGGGGCACGATGATCCTGCGGCTGCTGGGCATCTTCATGCCGCTGCAGGCACTGATCGGCCTGAATTCCGCTGCTTTCCAGGCCTTCGGCAACACCCGCACCCCGATGTTCATTGCGGCCTTCGGCAATATCCTCTCGATCATTGTCGGCTATGTGCTGATTCTGGGCTTCAACGGCATCGGCGGCTTCGGCCTGATCGGGGCAGTCTGGTCGCAGATCATATCCTGGTCGGGCATGACCCTGCTCGGCCTGTTCCTGATCTACGGACCGGTGGGACTCTATAAAGACATTAAAAGTGATCATCCGCTGTTCAGCCTGCCGGCCATGGAAGATGTCAAAACCATCTACAATTCCGGTGTGCCGGTGGCCCTGGAGAACTCCTACTGGAGCGTGGCTACCGTTTATATCAGCCGGGTTATCCTGCTGTATGGTTCGAGTTTCTACGCGGCATATAATCTGGGCCTGCAGGCAGAAGGCCTGTGCGATGTGCTGTCAGCCGGCTTCCTGACCGGGGCGATGTCGCTGTCGGCCATGGCCATCGGGGCCCGGGATGATGATCTGTACCGGCGGTATTACGCGCGGCTGAACTTCTTCTGCCTGATCGTCTGCGGCCTGACCATGGCCTTCCTGGGGTTCGGGTCCACAGCGATCCTGCGGTTCCTGACCGACAAGCAGGAGCTGATCACCATCGGCTATTCCTACCTGTTCGCGATGGTTTTCTCCCAGATCCCGCAGCATATGGCCAAGGTTATTTCCGGCTATATCCGGGCCACCGGGCATGAGAAGGTGCCGTCCATCATCAGCCTGTGCGGTGTTATCCTGCGGGTCCTCCTGGTTATCCTGTTCGGACAGATCCTGCACAAGAGCATCAACTGGGTCTGGTGGGCCTTCAACATCGATCTGTGGTTCCGTTATACCGTGTCGGTCATCTACGGGAAGACGCATCATACGCTGGACTATGTCAGTGAACACCGGCAGGCATGATTTATATTAAATACATAAAAAGGCCCAAAAAGGGCCTTTTCAGACACTCATAATATTAATATAATGCTTTTATAATATTAATAATATAAACTTAATGAAAAGATTTACAATTACATAAAATAGCGATAATAATATACTAATCAATAGGGTACTTATGAAAAAGAGATAATTTAGTTTCAAAGATGTGAAAATGTTTGAGAAAATTTTTCTTGTCAATGAAAAAAAGGGTTTTTATAATGACACTACATCCTTCAGGGGAAGGATTGTTCAGAGGCCAAAGGGGGATAAAAACTATGTGGACTCCATTATTCTCATTCATGGTATTTGTGATTTTCCTGTCCATGGGTGACTGGGTCAGCAACCTGACCAAGTCACGTATCAGTGGACTTCTGATTGCCATGATTCTGTATCTGGTCGGATTCCAGACTGGGGTTATTCCTGCGGATACGATCACATCTACCGGTCTTACGACCGTTGCCGGCGGCTACGGTATCGCACTGCTGCTGGTTTCCATGGGCACCATGATCGAACTGCCGACCCTGTTCGCGCAGTGGAAGACAGTTGCCATCGCGCTGTTCGCGCTGGTTGGCCTGGCCCTTGAGTCATTCACCATCAGTTCCATGCTGGTTGGCCGTGAGTGGGCGCTGTGTGCTTCCGCTCCGATTTCCGGCGGTATCATCGCCGGCCAGATGACAGCTGAAGCAGCTGCCAATGCCGGTCACCCGGAACTGGCTGCGTTTGCCATCCTGATCATCGGCTGCCAGGGTTTCGTCGGTCTGCCGATCTGCTCGAACATGCTGCGCATGTACTGCAATGCCATTATTGACGGCAGAGTTGCCATGCAGGATCTGTCCGGCGGCGCTGTTGAAGACAAGCCGAAGCTGATCAAGAACTTCCCGAAGTTCATGGCCGGTGACAACACTGTCTTCGCCCGTATCGCACTGGTTGCCTGGCTCGGTTACCTGGCTTCCACATACCTGACAAAAGGCATCATCAATGTCAACGTCATGTACCTGATCGTCGGTATCATCGCTTACGCAATCGGCTTCCTGCCGAAGAACTCGCATGTTGCGGCTCACGCCAACGGCTTCCTGATGCTCTGCGTCATGTGCATCTGCTTCGGTTCCCTGGCTACCATCTCCATGGATGACCTGAAAGCCATGCTGATCCCGCTGGTTGTCACCCTGATCGTCGGCGCTATCTTCATCATCGGTTTCGGTTCCATCATGGGCCGGATCCTGAAGGTTGACTGGCGTCTGGCTGCAGCGATCGCGATCTGCTGCACAATCGGTTACCCGGGCACCCAGATCATCACGGAAGAAGTCTGCCGTACACTGGACTGCGACGAAGAACTGCGTGCGAAGATCCACGACCATGTCCTGCCGCCGATCATCGTTTCCGGTTTCACAACTGTTACCATCGCTTCCGTCTTCTTCGCCGGCTTCATCATCCCGCTGATTTTCTGAAGCTGAAGGGAAAATATACATACAAGGGCTCGTCTGCGGATGAGCCCTTTTCCATGCTAGAATAGCAGCGGAGGAAGCCTGTATGAATATTCAGAAAATGCTGTACGGCAGCGGCCGGAACCTGGTGATCCTGGTCGGGGAGGAAGAAGCTGAGCCGATTGCGGAGAAACTGGAAGACTGCGCCCTGCTGAGCCTGTCCGGGTTTGACTGGAACGATATGCTGTCGCCCTGGCCGGCAGAGAAAATCTTCAAAAAGGGTGCTGATTTCGGCGGCCATGCCGACGAACTGGTTACGGTGCTGGAAACCGAAATCGTGCCGCAGGTCCGGGAACAGCTGGACCCGGAGCGGCTCATCATTGCGGGCTATTCCCTCGCCGGACTGTTCAGCCTGTACGCGGCCACGAAGACGGATGTCTTCGATGCCTGCGCCAGCGTGTCCGGCTCCTTGTGGTATCCGGGGTTTGACGCATATCTGAAAGACCATCCGGTGCATTGCGGGAAGATCTATCTGTCCTTGGGGGATGCTGAAAAGAAGACAAAAAATCCGGTCATGAGCCAGGTGGAGGCGAAGACAAGGGAAGCTGCGGACCTGCTCAGCGCCGGGGCTGAAGTGATCTTCGAGATGAACCCTGGAGGGCATTTCAACGAACCGGACAAACGAATCATAAAAGCGATTAAAGCGCTGACGGAATAAGCGGCTGCGGGGAAAACCTGCAGCTGTTTTTTTGACTGCGGATGGCTATGTGTAAACAGATTGCCATGATATGGCACGAAATCTGTTCATGCAATCGTTTTTTTACTGTGTTGCGTAAAAAAACCTGATGATATGCAGATTCTTCAATTATAATTAACATAACAAAAATCCATAAAGGAGGATTAATCATGGGAAAATTCGTCATTAAGCCGACTAAGACCGGCATCAAGTTCGACCTCAAGGCAGGCAACGGCGAAGTCATTGCCACGTCCGAAGTCTATGCTTCCGAGAAATCCTGCCGCAACGGTGTTGCCAGTGTCATCGCCAATGCGCCGATCGCCGCTGTTGAAGACCAGACCGTCGAAGGTTTCGCCAAGGAAAAGAACCCGAAGTTCGAAATCTACACCGACAAGGCCGGTGAATTCCGTTTCCGCCTGAAGGCAAAGAACGGCCAGATCATCGCCGTCAGTGAAGGCTATAAGGCCATGAAGTCCTGCCTGAACGGCATTGCCAGTGTCCGCAAGAACGCTGCGGAAGGCAATATCGTCAAGGAAGAACCCAAGAAGTAAGCGATAGAACGCACGGATGAACAGGGCGGCACAGACTGCCCTTTCATATGCGCTGAGGGGAAACGGTGACAGCGCATGCAGCCGGAACGAAGAAAAGGATTGACAGAGGTCAATCCTTTTTCTGTGCCTGAAATGACTGCGCGATCAGACCGCATGGCCGTCCGCAGGCAGATGTGTTTTTCAGAACTGGGCAAACAGACTGCCGAAGCCGCCGGTGTGAATCACTACGGAATCGCCGTCGACTTCGCCCCTGCGGATCATGTCTTCGTAACCGACCAGCAGCTTGGCGTTGTAGATATTCTCGATGTGGATGCCTTCCCGGCGGGCAAAGTCGAACACCATCTGTGCACTTTCCGGGGTATTGATGCCCCAGCCTTCACCGCGGTAGCGGACCACGATATCGGCCGCGTCCAGGACTTCATGCGTGAACGGCATGCCGGTGATTTCCTCCATCTCAGCAATGGCGGAACGGATATGTTCGCAGAGCACCGGCTCATCGTCTTCCACGCTGATAATGTGCACCCGGAACGGGAAATCCATCAGGGCGTTGCCGTAAATCAGTCCCGAAGCGATCCCGGCATTTCCGCCCGGCGCGAAAATATGACGGATATCGAGGCCCATGGAAGCGAACTGTTCTTTCATTTCGATCACGGCATTGGCATAGCCAAGGGCGTTGATCCCGCCGAAGCCGCGGATCAGATACGGCTTGTCGCCGCGCTGTTTCAGCTGCTCCAGCACTTCAAAGGCATACTGTTCCCGGATGGAACTGTCGCAGGCCCCCATCCAGATCCGCTCAATACCCATGATATCGTTGAGCAGGACATTGCCCTGCCGTTCCGCCGGTTCATCGGAATTGTGCAGGATGACGCACTTCAGTCCCGCATGCGCGGCACAGGCCGCGGCCAGGGAACAGAAATTGCTCTGGGCCCCGCCCGAAACGAGGATCGTATCGCAGCCTTCGGCCTTGGCTGCCCCGAGGATGTACTCCATACAGCGGACCTTGTTCCCGCCGGCGCCGATCCCGGTCAGGTCATCCCGCTTCAGGTACATTCCGTGCGCGGCATGCAGATAGTTTTCTTCGTTGGTCAGCCGGGTGAGCGGTGTGGGCAGGCATGCCACCTTTTCCCGCGGCAGTCCGGCCATGACTTCTTCAAAACGCATTGTTGTTTCCTCCTGTTTCTTAAGCACGCAGTCCGGGTTATTTCCGGATGATGTCGACGACTTCACCGATATACATGCGGTGGGCCGGTTCACTGCCGTAATACTTTTCCCTGACAGCCTCCGGGAAGGCGGATACGTCCAGGTCCTGGCAGTAGATCTTCCGGCAGAGCAGGGTTGCCTCAGCTTCCGCATACATCACCGTTTCGCCGGCCGGGCACGGGGTCAGGCCGGCTTCCCTGTCCTTGTCCATATCCCGTCCGGACTTCGAGCCCATGATGCCGTGGGCACCGCGGTACTCCTCTTTCAGGAACCCGACGGTGAAGTACTCACTGTTCTCCATGAAGCCGTATGTGTGGCGGTTGGGTCTGACATAGACAGTGACGACGGGCTTGCCCCAGAGGGTGCCCATGCCGCCCCAGCTGATGGTCATGGCGTTGTGCTGTTCCATGGTGCCGGCACACAGCAGACCCCATGTTTTGTCGTAAAGGCTGAAGATGTCTGTTGTGAATTCTTTCATTTCCGTTAATCCTCCATATTCCTGATGATATCGATGACTTCGCCGATGTACATGCGGTGAACCGGTTCGGCAATGTAGTGTTCTGTCACGACATCGGCCGGAACCTGATCGATATTGAAGTCCTGGCAATAGATTTTGCGGCAGAGCAGGGTGACGGCGGCTTCGGCATAGGTGACACTTTCACCGGCCGGCACCGGGGTCAGCCGCGCGTCCCTGTCCTTGTCGGTATCCCGCCCGGATTTTACCCCCATGATGTCATGAACCTTTTTCAGCTCTTCCGGCAGGAAACTGACGGTAAAGTATTCGTTTTCCTCCATGAACTGATATGTATAGCGCAGCGGGTTGACATAGACAGTGACGACGGGCCTGTTCCAGAGGGTGCCCATGCCGCCCCAGCTGATGGACATGGCATTATGCTTCTCCATGGTGCCGGCGCACAGCAGGCCCCAGCGCTTGTCAAACCGGGTAAAGATATCGGTGCTGAATTCCGTCATGTTATTGTTCCTCCAGCAGCCGGCTGAGCACGGCCAGGAAAGCCTCTGCGTCCGCGGAAGCTTTTGCGGCTGCCATCTTCGGGGAACCGCCCCCGGTAACGGCAAAGTGCTGCTTCAGCCCGTCCAGCAGGACGCGGGCTTTGTTTTCAGAAGAAATCAGGGCAAACAGGGTCTCTGTTTCCTGCGGGCAGTACAGGACTTTCGTGCCGCTGACCCCGTTCATGATGACCTGGGCAATGGACCGCAGTTCGTTAAGATCACCGGCCGCGGTTTCAATGACTGTTTCCGGCCGGGTTTTCAGCGCTTCCGCCTTCAGGGCGGCTGTTTCCTTCCGCAGCCCCTCGATTTCCTTTTTCATCGTCCGGTTGAGAGTCTGCAGGTGGACAGCAGTTTCGATCATCTCTTCACCCTTGGCACTGAGTGTACGGCCGACTTCCTCCATAATCCGGTGGTATTCCTTGAGGCGCATGGCCGTAACCGGGCCGCAGGTGAAGAATACCTTGGTGCCGCGGCTGGTTTTCTCACTGCCCAGAAGCACAAAACTGCCGATCTCACCGGTGCGGCTGACATGCAGGGTGCCGCAGGGCTGGGTGTTGACATCCGCGATTTCCACCAGGCGCACCTGTTCATACTTCCGGTAGGCCGGATCCGGATAATCCGCGCCTTTGACATAAGTAAAGCGGACCGGGTGATCAGCCGCGATGACTTCATCAATATAACGCTGCACATCAGACAGATCCGCGGCCGGGCCATCGGTTTCATACCACTGGTTATCCGGGTTGACGCTGAAGGCGATAATGCGCTGGCCGGTCTGTTCATAGTAACTGTCCAGGCAGTGCAGGCCGGTCTGGACAGCTGTGTTAAGCAGCCGCAGCGGCCAGTCAACCGCCATTTCAACCGGGTTCTGCAGGGTGCCGTCCACCTGGTGGAGAAGCTCATCCCCGTCCCACTTCATAGCCGTGACCGGCAGTCCGTTGATGGTCCCTTTATCATCCGGCATGCCGCCTTTTTCACCATAGAAGACCGTATCTTCGAACAGATACCAGCCGTCCCGGATTTCCTTTATTTTCGTGGTGCAGGCAACACGGTGAAAATCATCATAGTTTACTGTCATACCGGTCTCCTTTTACTCGCTGACAAGTTCCCTGATCAGTTCCGCGTCGATGTTTCCGCCGCTGATGATCAGCGCAATATTTGTGCCGCCGACGCGTTCCGGCTCATCCATGACCGCGGCCACGGTGGTGCAGCTGCCGCCTTCGGCGATATGCTTTTCATTGAGAATCATATGCTTTACGGCCCGCCGGATGGTTTCTTCCTTTACCTCAATGATGTCATCGAGCAGGCTGCCGAGCAGTTCATAGCTCAGTTTGCCGACTCCGCCGACCAGCGCGTCACAGACCGTGTCTCCGGTGACCGGGTATTCTTCATAGAAAACATGTTCCCTGAGGCTGGCAATCATGGCCGGGCAGGCTTCGGTCTGGACGCCGATGACGCGGATATCCGGCTTGACGGCTTTGGCAGCCGCGGCGATCCCGGTAATCAGGCCGCCCCCGCCGATGGGACAGACAATCGTGTCGATCTGCGGGTTCTGGTCCAGGATTTCCAGGGCGATTGTCCCCTGGCCGGCATAGATCAGGGGATCCTCGTAGTAGGCGTCGATGAAGGTCAGCCCGTGTTCTGCGATATAGGCCATGCCCAGCCGGTGGGCTTCGTCATAATCTTTGCCCAGCCGCAGCACCTCTCCGCCGTAGAAAGCAATCCGGTCGGTCTTGGCCTGGGGTGTGTTCTCCGGCACGATGATCACGGCTTTTTCAATACCGAGTCTGCTGGCTGCGTAGGCAACGGCGGAACCGTGGTTTCCCGAGGAGACAGTCGCGACACCGTTTTCCCTCGCCTCCGCCGTGAGGGTGGTCATCTTGCTCAGGGCCCCGCGGATCTTGAAGCTCCGTACGGTCTGCAGGCTTTCCAGTTTGAAGAAGTAACGGCGCCGCTCGCCGCAGAGGTAAAGGGATTCCTCCAGCGGGGTGCGGTAAATACCGGCAGCGATCCGCCGGTGCGCAGCCTGAATGTCATCAAGTGTCAATTGTGTGTGCATGCGTGTCCTCCGGACTGTTATACAAAGTCAATAAAATTATAAAACACGGGCTTAATAAAGTCTTAAATGATTCCCGGCTTTTTTCTTAATGGTGTATTTTCTAGAATAGAGACAGCGGAGGGATACTATGGCTACTGTACTGATCGTGGATGATGAGAAAGATATCGTTTCGGCGCTGAAGATCTATCTCCGGCCGGAAGGCTATGAACTGCTGGAAGCGTATACCGGCCTGGAAGCGCTGGAAACCATAAAGACACAGCCGGTTGACCTGGTGCTGATGGATATCATGATGCCGGGCATGGACGGCATGCAGGCAACCAGCCTGATGCGGGAAATCTCGAATATCCCGGTGATCCTGCTGACGGCCAAAAGCGAGGATACCGACAAGATCATGGGCCTGAACATCGGGGCGGATGACTATATAACCAAGCCGTTCAATCCGGCCGAGGTCGTTGCCCGGGTGCGCTCACAGCTGCGCCGGTACATGCGGCTGGGCGGGCAGGTTGCTGCCCCGGGGAAACTCGTCATCGGCGGCATTGTCCTGGATGACGTGGCCAAGAGTGTTACGGTGGATGACACGGCGGTCAGCCTGACACCGATGGAGTTCGGCATCCTGAAGCTGCTGATGGAACAGCCGGGCAAGGTCTTCTCTTCCGAAGAGATCTACCGGCGCGTGTGGAAGGATACCCCGCTGGGCAGCGAAGGCACCGTGGCAGTGCATATCCGCCATCTGCGGGAAAAGATTGAGATTAATCCGTCCGAGCCCAGATACATCAAGGTTGTCTGGGGCCAGGGCTATAAAATGGAGGCTTCACATGAATAACAAGGGAACACTGAGAGAAAAACTGTGGGCGAAGATCCTGGGTGTCCTGATCCTCTGCGTCACCGGGACAGTCATCACGGCCAGCGGGGCCGGGCTGATATGGCTTGCCGATCGGGGCGGGTTCAACGCCGGTACATATTATGAAACGGATGATATCCGGTCCCGCGCGAATTATCTCGCTTACAGTGCCCTCGAGACATTTGTCAATTCTCCGGAAGACATGACGGAAGTATACGGGCCGGATGTGCAGAATGCCTGGATTACGATTGAGCGGGAAATCCCCGGCGCTGCCGGCACATATGAGCGGGTCTGGTCCAATGACAAGATCGGCCGGGCCGGCTATCAGAACAAAATTGAGCAGACCTACCGGTTTTATGAGGAAGACAGCCGGCGGCACAACTTGGAATTCCACAGCAACGTCCCGGTTCCGGCGGAAGCGGAAGACGGGGAAACGCAGGACTATGTCATGGAAAAATTCCGGGTTAATGTCGCGGTCATGGATCCGATTACAGTGGATGACTGGTACTTCTATGATCATTACAATATCTTCAACCTGATCCACCCCCTGCAGGATCAGATGTTCAAGTGGGGTGTGGGTATGCTGGCTTTCTTCGCGGCTGCGCTGGTGTTCATGCTGAACAGCGCCGGGCATGTCAGCGGGGTTGAGGGCATCCGGGAAACCGTGATCGATACGATCCCGTATGAAATCCTGACCTTCCTCTGCGTGGTAATCATCGGGATCTGTGCCGCCCTGTTTGCCACAGTCCTGGAATCACCGCTGCTGCTGAAGGCGGAAACCCTGCCGTACGCGGCCGGCCTCATGATTGTCATCCTGATGATCTCGGCCCTGTTCTTCCTGCTGTTCCTGATGTCGACGGTAGTCCGGCTGAAGGCGCACCATTTCTGGCAGAACACGCTGCTCAGCCGCTGCACCGGCTGGCTGCTGAAACTGTGGCACCGGGCTGTGGATATCGTCCGGGCCCTGCCGGTGGTACCATTTACGGCGCTGACCCTGGCGGCCTGGCTGGGCCTGTGCGTCTTCTGTTCCTATAACGGGATGCCGGAATTCGTGCTTGTGCTGAATCTGCTGCTGGCGGCTGCCGTGCTGCTGGCGGCCTATGAGATGCGGACGCTGGAAAAAGGCGGGCAGACCCTGGCGGGCGGCATTACAGACATCATGATCGACACTTCACGGCTCTTCGGCCCGTTCCGGAAACACGGGGACAACCTGAATTCCATCGGCCGGGGCATGGAGCTGGCGGTGGAACGGCAGATCCGCTCGGAACGCATGAAGACCGAACTGATTACCAATGTCAGCCATGACATCAAGACCCCGCTGACTTCGATCATCAACTATGTGGACCTGCTGCAGAAGGAGCACACCCCGGAACAGGAAAAGGAATATCTGGAAGTACTGGAGCGGCAGTCACAGCGGCTGAAGAAACTGACTGAGGATGTTGTGGAGGCGTCCAAGGCATCCACCGGCAATATGACGGTGAACCTGGCCCCGACCAATGTCCGGGAGATCAGCGACCAGGCCCTGGCGGAATACAAGGAAAAGCTTGATGAACAGAATCTGAACCTGATCATGAACATGCCCGATGCACCGCTGTATGTCCTCGCGGACGGCCGGCTTCTGTGGCGGGTGCTGCGGAACCTGCTGGGCAATATCGCCAAGTATGCCATGCCGGGCAGCCGGGTGTACTTCGATGTCGTGAAAAACGGAAACAGCGTCGACATGATCTTCAAGAATACTTCCCGGGACGAACTGAACATCTCGGCAGAGGAACTGATGGAACGTTTTGTCAGGGGTGACCGCTCCCGGCATACGGAAGGTTCCGGGCTGGGCCTGAACATTGCCCGTTCCCTGACCGAACTGATGGGCGGCACAATGGAGCTGACGGTGGACGGCGACCTGTTCAAGGTGACCGTCAGTTTCCCGGCAGTTACAGACCGGGATGAAAGCTGGTGGCTGAAATGATCCCGCTGACTGTAATCGCCCTGGTCATCTTCTGCCTGTCGGCATGGTATTCGGGAAAAACAGAACTGTAACCGCACTCCGGTGCGGTTTTCTGTTATTCAGACGGGAAGTTCTTTACGAGATCCGAAATCTGTAATAAAATGAGAATAGTTCTCAATAAGGAGCCGGATGAACAGAAGGAATACGCATCAGAAACAGATTATTGCCGCTGCCGTCACAGGGCAGGGGGTGCACCGCACAGCCGAGGAAGTACTGGCGATTGCCCGTCAGGAGGAACCCGGTATCGGTCTTGCGACCGTGTACCGGAACCTGAACCTGCTGGCCGAGCAGGGGCAGATTCAGAAGTTCAGTGTGAACGGAACCGCCGTTTATGACGGCAATCCGGAACCGCACGATCATCTGTTCTGCATACACTGCGGACAGCTGTACGACATAGCGGGGTTTTACGATGATGCGATGGACCATGAGACGGCCAGAAAGAATCATGTCCGGATACTGCGTCATTCCGTGCTCTATGAAGGTGTCTGTGAAGAATGTCTGAAAAAGGAGGAGACGACATGGAACTGAAAGGAACAAAGACAGAAAAGAATCTGCAGGATGCGTTCGCCGGTGAATCCCAGGCCCGCAACAAGTACACGTATTTCGCCCAGAAGGCCCGCGAGGAAGGCTATGAACAGATCGCTGACCTCTTCCTGGAAACAGCCCGCAATGAACAGGAACACGCCAGAATCTGGTTCCAGCACCTGTGCGGCGGGGCCATCCCGACCACCGCTGACAACCTGAAGGCAGCCGCTGCCGGTGAAAACAGCGAATGGACCGACATGTATGTATACATGGCCAAGGATGCCCGGGAAGAAGGCTTCAACCTGATCGCTGCCCAGATGGATATGGTTGCCAAGGTTGAGAAGGAACATGAAGAACGTTATCTGAAGCTGCTCGACAACCTGATGAATGAAAAGGTCTTTGCGAAGGACGAACCGGTGGTATGGCAGTGCGAGATCTGCGGTTACACCATGACCGGCAAGGCTGCTCCGAAGAAGTGCCCGCTGTGCGGTTATGCCGGTGCTTTCTTTGAAGTCAAGAAGAACAATTTCTGAGGTCTGACAACGGACGGAGGGGCAAACCTTCCGTCTTTTTTTATACCGGATGTATATAATGAAGATACATTGCAGAAAGAAGAGGAAATGTCTATGCTCGTACTGAAAAACTGCGCCTTCGTGCCGTTTCTGACCGAAGACTTCGACGATGCCTGCGGGGATGTCCTGGTCAAAGACGGGATGATCGAAAAAATCCTGCCCTGCGGCAGTGAGGCTCCGGAAGGGGCAGAGGTCATGGACCTGGCCGGCAAAACGCTGCTGCCGGGCCTGATCGACCTGCATGTCCATCTGTTCTACCAGACCGTCAGTGATGTCATGACCGGCAATGCCATTCCGGCCCCGGTGATTGCCCTGAATGCGTACCGCTATGCCGAAGAACTGCTCAAGGACGGCTATACCACCGTCCGGGATGTCGGCGACCTGCACTGCCGCGCGGCGATGCATGTCAAGAAGATGATTGAAGCCGGCAAGATGACTGGCCCGCGCATCACGACCAGCGGCCCGATCATTTCCTCCAACTGGACCAGCCTCGACTCACTGGATATCTATGCCTGCGGTTCGGATGGTTTCCGGGATGCCGTCAGAAAGAACTTCGCCAACGGTTCCGACTTCATCAAGCTCTACGGCTCGGGATCCCTGCTTATGCCGTCCAACGAACCGGGCTACCCGATTCTGGAGAGTGATGAAATCGAGGCGGCCGTGCTGATTGCCAGACGGAATTCGTCGTATGTTTCCGTACATGCCCACGGGCCGACAGCGGTGGATATGTGCGTCCGGGGCGGGGTGCACACAATTGAGCACGCTTCCATGATCACCGAAGACACCCTGAAATATATCGATGACAATCACCTCGATACGGCTTTGGTCTATACGATGTTTGCGATCGATGAGATTCTTGAGGAACCGGATACTTATAATGGGCAGCGCATGAATGCCCTGATCGGCCGGATCACCGATTCGCTGAAGAATGCATACAACAATCACAGGAATATCCTGATCGGCTGGGGCACCGATGTCGGCTTCGAACTGTACCGGACGGATCCGATGCGGGAATTCCGGCTGCGGAAAGAAATGCTTGGCATGTCCAACGAGGATATTCTGAAGCAGGCCACGATCAACTCCGCCAGGATCATCCGGCAGGATGACCGGATCGGTTCGCTGAAAGCAGGCAAGTACGCCGACTTCGTGGTGGTGGACGGGGATCCCGTGGCCGACCTCAGTGTCATGTATAAAGTACCGGCGCATGTCATCAAGGGCGGAACCGTCATCCGTTAACATTCTGACGGGCCCGGCTTCTTTGCCCGTTTCAGGCCCGGCCGTCCGGCAGGGAATACCTGCAGATGAACATTGCGTTTACAACCACAATAAGACAGTCTGCGGACTGTCTTTCTGTATGAAAACGGCAGTGAGACAAGGCCCTGTCGAAGATAAAAACGAGGCATGTTTCAGCCGGCGGCAAGTGTGAAAAAAAGATTTGAAAAACATTGATCATTTTGCTTGTTTTTTTCTGTGACTGTGGGATAATCAATCTGCACACAGAAATTAGTTGGAGATGCAACTAATTGTCTGAAAGGGGATATAAATATGATGAGAGTAATCAAGAGAAGCGGTGAAGAAGTTTTATTTGACGCCGAAAAAATCGAAAACGCCGTTAGAAAAGCCAATACTGCAACCGTGGAAAACGCCCGGGTTACGGAAGAAAAGATAAAGGAAATCACAGCGAATGTCGTCAGCCGCTGTGAAAAAGTGAAGCGCGCCCTGTCCGTGGAGGAAATCCAGGATATGGTTGAGCAGGAGATCATGGCGCAGGACGCCTACCAGCTGGCCCACAACTATATTACCTACCGGTACGAGAGGGCCCTGGTCCGCAAGGCCAACACAACCGACAAGCAGATCCTCAGCCTGATCGGCCGCCAGAATGAAGAGGCCAACCAGGAGAATTCCAATAAGAACCCGAAGGTCAACAGCACCCAGCGTGACTATATGGCTGGTGAAGTGTCAAAGGATATCACGAGAAGATTCCTGCTGCCGAAGGATATCATCGATGCCCACGAGAAGGGAATCATCCATTTCCATGACGCGGATTACTTCGCCCAGCCGATGTACAACTGCTGCCTGATCAATCTGGAAGACATGCTGCAGAACGGCACGGTCATCAGTGAAACAAAGATCGAGAAGCCGCACAGTTTTGCGACCGCCTGCAATATTGCCACCCAGATCATTGCCCAGGTCGCGTCCAACCAGTACGGTGGACAGACGGTAACCCTCTCCCATCTGGCCCCGTTTGTCGATGTCAGCCGGCAGAGACTCAGAAGACTGGTGACCGAAGAACTGGCTGACGCCGGGATCGAAGCCGACAGCGAACGGATCAACCGGATTGCCGAAAAACGCCTGAAGGATGAAGTCAGGGCCGGTATCCAGACCATCCAGTACCAGATCATCACCCTGATGACAACCAACGGCCAGGCCCCGTTTGTGACTGTATACATGTATCTCGATGAAGTCGAAGACGGCCAGATCCGGGATGACCTCGCCATGTGCATCGAAGAGATGCTGCGGCAGAGAATGCAGGGCGTCAAGAACGAAAAGGGCGTCTGGATTACCCCGGCATTCCCGAAGATGATCTACGTCCTGGACGAAGACAACATTCACGAAGACAGCAAGTACTATGAGCTGACGAAGCTGGCGGCTGCCTGCACGGCCAAGCGCATGGTGCCGGATTATATCTCCGCGAAGGTGATGCGGGAACTCAAGGGTGATGTCTACGGCTGCATGGGCTGCCGTTCCTTCCTGACCCCGGACCGCTTCACCGACACCGGTATATTCGGCAACCCGGAAAAGGCCCTGAACTACAGGCCGGGCGTACACAAGTACTACGGCCGGTTCAACCAGGGGGTTGTCACCATCAACCTGGTCGATGCGGCCTGCTCCAGCGGCGGCGATATGGACCGGTTCTGGCAGATCATGGAAGAGCGCCTCGAGCTTTGTCACAGGGCCCTGCGGATCCGTCACGAACACCTGCTCGGCACCCCGAGTGACGTTGCCCCGATCCTGTGGCAGAACGGTGCCATTGCCCGGCTTGACAAGGGTGAAGTCATCGACCCGCTGCTGTACAACGGTTATTCGACCATCTCCCTGGGCTATGCCGGCCTGGCCGAGTGTGTCTACCGCATGATGGGTGTCAGTCATACATCCGAGGAAGGCAAGAAGTTCGGCCTGGCAGTCATGCAGGCCCTGAATGACGCCTGCACAAAGTGGAAGAAAGCCGAGAACATCGATTACAGTGTCTACGGCACACCGATCGAGTCCACCACCTACAAGTTCGCCAAGTGCCTGCAGGAACGCTTCGGCATCATCGAACATGTCACGGACAAGAACTACATCACCAATTCCTACCACATCCATGTCACCGAGGAAATCAACGCCTTCGAGAAGCTGACCAAGGAAGCACAGTTCCAGCAGCTGTCCCCGGGCGGCGCGATCTCCTACGTGGAAGTGCCGAACATGCAGAACAACATTCCGGCTGTCCTGGCCCTGATGAAGCATATCTACAAGACCATCATGTATGCCGAACTCAACACCAAGAACGACTACTGCCAGGTCTGCGGCTACGACGGGGAAATCCAGATTGTCGAAGATGAAACCGGCAAGCTGGTCTGGAAGTGCCCGAACTGCGGCAACACCGACCAGGACAAGATGAATGTCGCAAGACGCACATGCGGCTACATCGGCACCCAGTTCTGGAACCAGGGGCGCACCCAGGAGATCAAGGAACGCGTGCTGCATCTGTAAGCATATACAATCAGAACATATTTACAGACAGACTCCGCCCGACAGGGACGGGGTCTGTTTTTTCTGTCAGAAGGAAGTGCTGCTGTTCGGACTAACATCCGGTATGCGTTTGCGGTTTTCTGATCATTATAAATAATAAAAATAATTATCTGCATGAGATATTAATAAAAATTATTTTAATACCAAAATTATATTTATATTTAATTTATTTAATGCTACCCTATAAATATAAATGTTTT
>JAFRHT010000083.1 GCA_017433125.1 Solobacterium sp. | reverse complement strand
TATAAGCCGGTATGACTATATACAGAATATCCATTGATTTCTCCACGATTAAAACTTCTGTTTCAGTATAGCACACAAGTTCACCGGAACATACCAAAGCCGGCCCCTGAGGGCCGGCCTGTTTTCATTAATTGTGCCTGCCGAATCAGTACTCAGGCATCGGCGGCACCGGGGCCGCATCCTCCTTCAGAAGATGAAGTGCTTCATATTCCCTTCGCCTTCCCTCTGATGTCAGGAATACCTTGTCATTGGCATCCGTGATCTTTTCAATATCTTCGGGTTCCCGGACATCTCCTGGATGAAACAAAATCTCAACATTCTCTTTTTTCTTACACAGTTCCCGCAGGATCGGGGAAGCATTCTCATATCTCATGTTGCCGGAATACATGATGCCGGAAAAGCCCCAATCCGATCGGGAAAGAATCTCCGGATATTTCCTCCTGTTCCGCCGGACAAAATGATTCATGATCAGAACCTTTACAAGATTTATCATCTGGAAGCCAACAAGTTCTGACCGGATACGGCAGTACATTGCCCTGTCCTCATACGGCAGCCGGATGTATTCAACATTCCAGTTCTCTTCTTCAATCAGTTCAGCCAAAGCATCAAACACGATTGGAATCATATGATAGTGTCCATGTCCATCAATCCGCAGTTTCTGCCCAGCCAGCCATGGAAGCAATGCCTCCACCTGACAGCGTATCTCCGCCTTGACCTGGGGATAATATTTCCGGCGCCGCAGTGGCAGGTATGAAGCCAGAACAAGCGACGCAAATGAAACATGAAACACATTGTTCTCATCGGTAATAAGGTTGACCTGTTCATGCGGGGAAAGGGCTTTCCCTTCATAGTAGTTCAGATGGACAGTCAGCTGCAGATCTGCGGCTGTCTGCCTGAGCATTGTCATGCACTCCTCCAGAAAAGGACTGTTGGTCAGGACACTGACTCCGGTCAGTACGCCATCATAATAACAGTCCAGAATCCGCCGGCTCTGTCCCGGGAACAGGCCATAATCGTCCGCATGGTAATCAATCATGATGCTCAATTTCCCCAATGATATACCGGGGCCGCTTCTTGGTCTCGATATAGTTCTTCCCGATATACTCTCCGACAATGCCGATGGCAATCAGCTGTAATGCGCCAAGCGCCCAGATCGACAGAACAACCGTTGTATAACCACTGACATTCTTGCCTTGCAGCCATTCAACGAAGGTTATGATCATGACTATCAGACTGATAAAGAGAATGAATATGCCGGCAAAAAACACATAATGGATCGGAGCAATGGAAAAGGATGTAATGCCGTTTGCTGCCAGTATCAGCATCTTTTTCAGTGTGTACTTGGAAGTTCCGGCAGTACGCTCCCGGACATCGAAATAAACAATAGACGATGGCAGGCCCAGGGTTGGAATCAGACCGCGCAGAAAAACACTTCCCTCTCCGTACTCCGCCAGCATGGCCAGCGCCCGATCCGAAAGAAGCCGGTAGTCCGCATGATTCGGGATAATTGTCGTACCCATAAGCCGCATCAGTCGATAGAATACCTGACTGGTCAGTTTTTTGAAAAAGCCGTCCGTACTGCGGGAATTTCGCACGCCGTACACAATATCATTCCCTTTTTCATATTCGTCCAGAAACAGATCAATGGCTTCGATATCCTGCTGCAGATCAGCATCAATGGAAATGCATGCATCACACTTGCCGCGGGCAAAATGATAGCCGGCCAGCACAGCACACTGATGACCGAAATTCGCCGTAAAATGGATGCCAGTAATTTCCGGATGATCATTATGAAGCTGTCGGATGATTTGACCGGTCGTATCCCTGGATCCGTCATCAACAAAAACAATCCTTGATCCTTCCGCATCAATTCTCCCTGCTTCCGCCAATGCATGCATTTTGGCCAGCAGCTGCCGGGCGGAATCTGCCAGACACTCTTCTTCGTTGTAACACGGCACAACCAAATACAGTCTCATTTGTTCAACTCCATAAAAGGTATTATATCAGCAGTTTCCGCCGGAAAACACAAAGAACAGCATAGACACCAGCAAAGACACCGGTAATGATGCAGCCTTCCCGGAATAGCGGGCAGTGGTACTCACCACGGATTGTATGCTCGCCACCCGGAACATTGATCAGCATAAGTCCGCCGGCATCAGTGAAATCAACCGGCTCGGCATCGATTGTGATATGCCATCCTTCATCAGCCGGTATACTGAAGAATACGGCACTGTCTTCTGCATAATCAGTTTCAGCGGTGAAGCCATGGACATCCCTGTCGAAACCCTTCACGTGTTCTGCGTTGTTCCGATCACACAACTCATCCAGGACCGGTGACACCAGCAGGGCATCATCTTTTGCATGATCCGGATACTTTTCTATGACCTCTGTCATCATCTCCGACGAAACCGGCTCAAGACCGCAACGGCGGCCCGTTTCATCATCCTTTACACACGGTGCATACAACAGCGCAACACCCCGGTACCGCACAGGCAACTTGCGCAGTTCTTCTTCAGTAATGTAGTTTCTCACACGGTAACCGATCTTAGAAGCAGGATATGTCTTAACAACACACTCTACATCGTTGCTTGTATACCTGTATAATTCTTTACCGGATATGCGGACCCACTCTGAAAACCGTTCACTGTAGTTTAATCCTGAATCAATCATATACCGCGCACCCAGCAATTCCGGCAGACCTGCATAGTCAGGTTTATGGACGGTCAGGTGCTCTGAGTAATAGTCGAACAGTTTATCAATTTCCGCCAGCGCCGGACTGACAGTTGAGGTATAACCCATGATGCCGCTGGTGTTGTCGCTGTTGCTGAAAAGAATATTGATATTGTCCGTATTCCGGTACCGGTATTCCGGTTCAATTGCGGGATAGTCTTCGGCCACATGCATCATTAGAATATAATCATCTTCTTTGAGCGACCTGGTATGCTTGTAACCATACTCACTATACGTTGTTGTCACAATCGCTGAAACCGAAATGCACACCAGCAAGATCCACCCCTTTTTCGGTTTCCGTAACGGCCGTTTTCTTCCCTCAAGAAACCACGCATACAGCATACCGGGTATGGTCAACGCAACGTAAAACAGATACCTGACCGGATGATACAGAGCCGGAACATACGATTCTGTCAGAATATCATATTCTTTCGCATAGAATACATAAGCTGTAATCAGCGCGATCAGGAAAGCCTGTATTGTAACCCCTTTGCGCAACGGATATACCTCCGGTTCCTGCAATACTTGTATGGAAGCCAGGGCTCCCAGCATGACAAGACCGTACCACCAGCGATGATAATCTGTCGTAAACAGCAGAAAGAATGAATTGGCTTCCGGCAAGAAGCTCATTACGATAAATACAGACAGGGCCTGGAACAGCCAGTCCCGCTTTTTCAGCATATACGCAAATACCAGACAGAAACTGAAGAATGGCAAATACGCTGAGGTTGATGTCCAATAGTAATGAAGCAGTGCTGTCTCGTCCCACATGATATCACCCGGCAGCAGCAATCCCTTGAGAATATACATAAAGTGGCGGAAATCATAAAAGTGGGATTGATTCAACAGTGAATTCGACATCCTCGCATTCTGCAAAACATAATAATAATTCGGCAGCAGCACGACTGCAGCCAGCCCGCCGCCCAGCAGAGCGTAGAACATGATTCTAGGAAGATCATGCAGCAGCTGCCGCGGGTGCCTGAACACCGAGAAGCGGATCAGATAATAAATGATCAGGAAGATGACACTCTGGGCAAAAAAGAAGTAGTTTACAACCGCGTTGAGAAACACCGCCATGGCAAAAAACAGACCATGTGATGTCCTTGCAGACCTATCAGTATCATCCATGACCAGTTCCAGTCCCACCAACATCAGTGGAAACAGTGCAACCGCATCATGAAAATGATTGAATACAATATTAGTCTCCTGAAAACCGGAGAAAGCATAAAACAGTGCTCCCGGGACCGCATTCCATGCCGTTTTTACGAAGCGTTTCAGAAACATCTGCGCTGTATAGCAAGCAGTCAGATACTTCAGAAGCATCACCGGCCCGATCAGATAAGGGGCAAATCGCTGTGGGAACAAAGCAATCAGCCAGAAAAACGGGCTGCCCAGTTCATAGAAAGTAAATGCCTGAATGGTCGATGAGCCGAGATCCACATCCCAGGACCAGGTATCGATCCCCTGCTTGACCATGCCGGAAAGATAGGTCATAAAAGGAACATGCTGGGTCACAAAATCATCTTCAATAAAAAACATCCCGTGACCCTTGACGATCGGATATAAGACCGGCACCGCTGCTGTGATCAGACAGAATGCAAAGAAAAGCAGACGCTGCTTGCCCTCCAGTCCGGTAATCGGAGATGTTTTCTCTTTCCCTGTCCGCATGACCCTATTATATTTTATATTCCCGGATTCCGTTACCGGATCACAGATAATTATACGGAATAATCATTTGGATTCTTTTCGGTGAAAGCCCACATTACTGTTTCATAGAATCCGGCCCATGCGGCTTTCAGGTTTTTATCGGGTTCTCAGCCCTATTGGTCGCTGCCGTCTCACTGCCCTCAATATCCATTATCAAGAAAACCACTTTTCCTTGAATCGAATCATACCGGGCAGTGTCTCTGCTTAATCCCAGGCAGCCGCCGCAATGACATGCATAACATAGGTGTGCATGTTATGCCGCATGTTATTTGCCATAGCAGACAGCGGTTCAAACGTATAGGTTGCCCCATGCTTTCTGTCTGACCATCTGAGAAAACCCATCAAGACCAGAACGTCAGACTGCCGGATCTATTCTCATCTCCTTGCATGTCATTCATACTGGCATTGTTTGTTGTATTGCTGACCGCCGTTTATGTCCCGTTATTAAGAAAGGCAAATCATTGTGATCTGCCTTCATTTTTATTTATTGTTGTTTTTTTCTTCCCCGCCGGTGCGGTTTGCCGCTTCGATGTCTCCGGCCAGGACATGCTTAACCACTTCCATGCGGAAGCCCGCATCAATGAAGTCGCAGTGTTTGCAGAATGGATAATTCTGCCTGCCGTCGGCAATCTGCCTGCGCATTTCCTTCATCTTTTCGGAATTCCAGATATCCTTCAGCGGGGTTGTGTTGAGATCCCCGAAGTCAGTAACTTCGAAGTTGTCGCAGCAGCACAGACCTACCTTTCCGTTCGGGGTAATCCAGATGTCCGTAAACGGCAGAAGACACGGTTCGGTGATCACTTTTTCCGTTGCCTGCTTGTTCGGTGAACTTCCGGCCCGGTTGGTCAGGACTTCCTTGATATAGCGGATCTGAATCTGTACATCAAGGTCCTTGAACTCTTCCGGATGCGACTTGATATAATCATAGACCTCCTGCACGTTTTCATGCAGTTTCATCTCTAGACCATAGTTATTGATAATGAGCTGGTTGATATACGGCTGCAGTTCCTTTACCTTCTTTACCGTCAGCATCAATCCGTTTGTTGAGCAGAAGATGAAGGAATCCGGCAGCTTCTCCCGGGCATACTTGTGGAATTCAACAAGTCTTGTATCAAGGAACGGTTCATTGTTCCCATACAGGGTCAGATGCCCCTTGTAGCCCCAGTCGGCCAGCTGATCGATCACAGAGTAATACAGATTCTCATCCATCTTCATGAACGGACGGCGCTCCGCATGGATATTGGCACTGCAGAACTCACATTCAGAATTGCAGCGGTTGATTGTCTCGATATTGACGACATGCGGCATCGGCGCTTCTTCCTGACTCAGAAACCAGGCACAGTACGCATCCTGCGTCTTTCTTCTGCGGCTGAACTGCAGTTTCAGATACGCATTGCTGGCGAGGTTGGGAAAATGCTTCCTGGCCCACCAGCCGAAACTGCCCATAAAGTTATTCATTCTTACCGGCATGAACTGACACCTCCGTTATTTCTTTCCTTCTTCGTGATATTCCTTTTCGGTATTGACACTCCAGATATTTGTCTTGTCTGTCACACCGTTGAGAATATTCTTAACGGTTTCAAACGATGTTGTCATGGAGTGATCAATGTTGTTGTATCGGTGCTGCCCGTTGCGGCCGACGCAGTACAGGTTCGGGATCGTGTCGAGCCATGCCTTCAGCGTATCCATCTCTTCATACGTATCAAAGTATGCCGGATATGCTTTCTTCACCCGTTCCACATGATAATCGAGCACTTCTTTTTCATTCTCAATGAGCCCGAGTTTGATCATCTCGCTCACACCGAGGACGGCGAAGTCTTCATCATCCATGGACCAGAGCTGATCACCTTCATTGCAAAAGTATTCCAGCCCCATCCAGACCGTATGTTCCAGATCCTTGACCAGGTACGGAGACCAGTTGTTGTAGATCTGGAAGCGGCCCATCTGCACGCTGCGGTCATGTACATAGACCCAGTTGTCCGGTACGATGCCGCCGACCGTCTTCATATCCGTCTTGTTTTCCAGATGCAGCCTGCTGATCAGCACACCGACCGTCATATAGTCACGGTACGGCAGTCCGGCCGCGATTCTCGCCGGTGTTTCAGGCACATCATTCATACCAGCCACAAGATCCTTGATCGGCATGGAAGAGATAACCACATCACCGGTCATTTCCCTTGTTTCACCATCCTGCTCGTAGATGACGGATGTAATGGTATTGTTTTCATCTTTCCGCACACCGGTAACCCGCGCATTCATCAGGATCGTACCGCCGAGTTTTCTTACTTCTTCTGCCGTCACATCCCACAGCTGTCCCGGGCCGAGCTTCGGATAACTGAATTCTTCAATCAGCGAAGTATCAATCTTCCGGTCTTTCTTGCCGATCTGTTTCTCAATGGCGTTTTTCAGCACACCCATGATGGATACACCCTTGACCCGCTGGGCACCCCAGGACGGATCGATTTCGGAAGGATGACGGCCCCACAGGTTGGCTGTATAGTGCTCAAAGAACATGGAATACAGTTTCTTCCCGAACCGGTTGATGTAAAAATCTTCCAGAGAGTTTTCCTTCCGTTTGGCAACAGCTGCCTTCAGATAACTGCAGCCGACAACCATCGTTGTGCCAAGGCCCATATTCTTGAATGTCTCTGCTTTCAGTGAAATCGGATAATCGAAAAACTTCCGGTTAAAGAAAATACGGGAAACACGGTTTCTTCTCAGCATGACCCTGTCTGTCTTTTCCGGGTCAGGACCGCCTGCGGTCAGCGTAACTTTACGATTGAGAGCAATATCATCCGCAGCAGGACTGCCCTGTTTCGGCAACATCCTATCCCACCAGTCATTGACTTCCCTGCTCTTCGAGAAAAACCGGTGACCGCCCATGTCCATACGGTTGCCTTTATATTCCACGGTACGGGAAATACCGCCGAATTTGTCACTCTCTTCAAAGACAACAACTTCGAAATCATCGGACTGTTTCAATAATTCATATGCGGCTGTCAGCCCGGCCGGACCGGCGCCGATAATCAATGCTTTTTTCATAATATCCTCTTTAGAACTCGATGATTATTTTAACATAACCCGCCTGCAATGTCAGTTGTAACCTCCCGGCAGTTTCTAAACAGGGCCGGGATTCACTCTTTCCCTGCCGCTTCCGCCGTTAACAGCCGGGCCGGCAATACAGTCATCCCGCAGAGTTGATCAGAATCATTCAGCAGAGCCTGCATGGCCCGCAGGACCGATGCATCTTCTGCAGACAGTCCAAACTCGGCAAGCCGGGATCCCGGCAGATAATTACGGTCATTCAGCAGTCTGTCATAGGACGGACTGCTTTTTACAATTCGGGCCGGGATTTCCGTCATCCCGCAGCAGGCTGCCAGTACGGTCCGGTGAAGACCGTCAATAATCCGGAAATCCGTGTCAACCAGTATCGGGTATTTCTGATCATATCCCTGTGCAGACATGGATGCTTTCAGTTTCTGCAGTTCATCATAGCGCTTTTCCGCTGTATGCCGGCTGCTGTGGACAGCCATCGCCCGACAGTACAGATCCCGCTGCTCAAACACCCCGCACAGCCGGGCCGCAAGCCAGTAATGATGCGGGTTCTGCTTCGCCAGAAGCTCCTTCAGCCGGATCTTTTTTTCTGCTACCGGACGGCCGTATATCAATTCATGAAGAAGCGGATATACGAAGATCCGTTCATGAAAACCGGCTTTGTCCAGCAGAGCCTGCACTTCCCTGCGGCCGGCTTCGTGAACAGCAACCAGCACCGGAGAGTCCGACGGCTCAACATCCTGCAGCAGCCGAACCGGCAGCCCGTGTTTTGCTTGCTGTTCCCCGCTGCGGCTGACCATAAAGCACGTTACACAGTCAGCGGCGTGATGTATTTGCAGGGCCTCCCACAGCAGATCTGCCACATAACCGGCTCCGAAGATAAGTGTTTTATTATTCCTGACCAGGGCCAGGAAATCTTCTGTGTTCATCATTCTTCCATCCAATCAATTACTCTGATCGCAGAAACCGGATGCGTTTTCCGTTCCCCTTCGGGTGGCAGTGTCATATAATCTCCATATTTAAAACGGAGATATTCATCGTACGCTGCAATACCGGTGAATACATGTCCCTCAAAATCCGTCTCTGCCGTTTCCGCATACCATTTCTGCAGATACATGTACTGCCTGTTGGGTGTAGGAAACAGCAGGATCCGGACCATGGAAGAATCGTATTTTCCGGCCCGGCGGACCATACCGTCATAATAATGCAGCACCGACTCCTCCGGCACCCGGCTGAGCAGACCATACACAGCCCGCTTTACCGCGCTTTTATCAGCGATTTTACCGACCTTGGACCAGAGAACCTTGCGTACACAGAAACACTCAAAATTCTTCAGTGTGCGCAGAATGCGGTTTTCCGGAACCTGGTCAAGCGGGAATATATCAATGAATACCCCCTGCTCATACGGCATGTGCTCCTGGTGCTCGCGCAGAAACAGCGTGTCTTTCCGGCGCAGCTTGCCGTATCCCCAGCGGTAGCCGGGTGTATTGCGGTGGTCCTGGAAGTAAAACCGTTCATGATCCAGGTCACGCTCACATGCCTGCCGGAATTTTTCATAATCTTCCCGCAGCAAGCCGATATCCGCATCATCATCCCACGGAATAAAACCGCCATGCCGTACAGCCCCGAGCAGTGTTCCGGCAATAATCACATAGCGGATACTGTTTTTCCGGCAGATCCGGTCAGCCTCTTTCAGCAGTTCCAGTTCAGTCAGCTGCAGATTCCGCAGAGTTCTGTCATCCAGCGTAATCATCCTGGCTTCCTTTTCTGCAGAAAGGATTCCATGATACCGGCCATGGTAATACTTTCTTCTGGCAGCAATCTGTTTTCCCGACCGGAACAGCCCCATATGCGGCAGACGAAATCCGCAATTTCATACCGCAGACCGTCACCGGCAAATGGAACACAATACCGTTCTTTCCGGTCTGGATCTTCATGACGGATTTCAAAAACGGATGTCTTCCACCATGGCGCTTCCGCATGAAGATATCCTTTCGTTCCGGATATGATCATCTGGCCTTCTGTTTTTACATTGAGGCCGGTGCGCAGCGTTGCTGTTTGATTGCCGTAAATCAGGGTTGTTTTGGTGTATCCATCCAGACCGTTTTCCATCAGCACAGAATCAAAACGGATCTCATCATAAGTACAGCCGAAGAGTTTCAGAACCGGCAGAAGAACATAACTGCCGAATTCTGTAAAACTGCCGCCATACTGCCTGTCCTGCCATTCGCGGACACCCGCTTCTGTCAGTCTTGTGAAGGAAGCATCGATATCATATACATCACCGATCACTCCGGATTTCACCAGTTTGATCAGACGCAGAAAACCCGGACTGTATGCTGTTTTGATTCCTTCCATGAAGACGAGGCTGTTTCTGGCTGCAAAGTCAAACAGTTCTTCTGCTTCTGCCTTTTTCAATACTGCCGGCTTTTCACAAAGAACATGACGACCTGATTCAAGGGCCTGCTTAGCATATCCATAGTGTGTATCATGAGGAGAACAGATATACACCGCATCTGTCTCTGCAAACAGTTCCTCCGCTGTACTGCGCACCTGCAGGCCGATATGCTTTTCCGCAAACCGTTCAGCGCTCATTGTATGCGGGTTATATACACTGCTTACTTCAAGGCCGGGTATCAATACAGACTCTGACAGAAACCGGTTGGCGATCCTGCCATTGCCAATCATGCCAAGACGGATCTTGGGATAGCTCTGATTCCGTAGCTTTGTAGAGGATATGCCTTCTGTCCGCGGCAGATAAATCACATCACAGTATTCTTTCAGATAATCAAAATGCCCCTGCCAGTCTGAACCGGCAGTAACAATGTCCGCATGGTATTTTTGAATCAGATCGATTTTGTGTCCTTCGTATTCTTCCGCAACAACAAGATCTGCAAGACCGCAGTTTTTGATATTCTGCATTCTCATCTGCAAAGTGTCGGCCACACAGAGTTTCCCCCGTTCCAACGCATACAGATCCGTGGCCACGGCAACAATTAAAAAATCCCCTAATTCCTTCGAGGCTCTCAGCAGATTTATATGTCCGTTGTGAAGCTGATCAAACACTCCGAATGTAATAACTGTTTTCATATACAGAGGCAGTACCCTCACGCTATTATACACTCTCATTTTATTTCAAAACTGCATTTTTTGTTAGTTTATCGTTTGTCCCATATCAGGCACCGGTTTGAGGCACGCCCCTTTATATACAAAAAAAGAAAGCCTTCACAGCCTTCTTTTTGGATCCTTCTATATATAACTGTCAGCCATCATGCTGTCTGCCGATAGATTCATCACCGATTTCATATGTCCGGGAACTGATCACGAGCTTAACTGTGCTGTTTTTCCGTGCAC
>JAFRHT010000082.1 GCA_017433125.1 Solobacterium sp. | reverse complement strand
GGCGCAGGACGACATTTTCGTTTTCCAGATCGGCCGGAATTTCCCCGACATAAATCTGGCCCGGCCGGGTCCAGTCTTCCTTGTCCCGCTTGTCACGGGCAATCACAGCACAGATGACATAATCCCTGCCGTCGACATGATAGATATCAAAACGGTGCAGATACGGCAGGTTGAACAGGTCCCTGACCTGCCATCCGTCTTCTGTCTTCCGTCCCCAGACAAGCTTTGCGGCAGACGGGCTGACTTTCAGATAGAATTCATTGACCGCAAGGAACTCCCCGGTCCGGGTATGGAACGGGATGATCGACATACAGCCGCCGCGGTCACCTTCCCAGACGGTTTCCTTTTCCGTGAAGTTGTCCCCGGTGTAGGAATAACACTGGCTGTCCGGATTTTCCGACGCAAAAAAAGCATACACGTTGTCACCGATCTCCATATGACTTGTGCAGTAGCATCTGACGATATCATCAAGATGCGTTTTTGTGAATTTCATGATGGTTTCCTCCTGCAGAGCATGGCTGATTATATCTATAGCATAAACCACTTTAAAACACAGTAATACACCGAATGTCACATATGGCCATTCCGGCCGCAAAAAACGGGGTAGAACAAAGAAAAACAGCTGCGGGCAGTGCCTGCAGCTGTTTCTGTTATGGTTTCCGGATGTTACTGCTTGAGCATCATCTGGGCCAGGATGTTCAGCAGATCGCTTCCGTCAAAGGAGCTTGCCTGCTGCTGGACCGGCTGGTTCGCTGACATCAGCGTACCGAGCAGGCCATTGAGGCCGGTCGGCTGGGCCTGCGGCTTCGGCTGCTGGCCGAGCAGGGCACCAAGCAGATTCTCAGCAGTGCTGGGCTGCTGGACCGGCTGGGCCTGCGGCTTGACACCGAGCAGGGTGCTCATCAGTGCTTCGGCTGCGGACGGCTGCTGGACCTGCTGCTGCGGCTTGACGCCGAACAGGCTTCCGAGCAGTGCTTCGGCTGCGGTTGTCTGCTGGGCCTGGGTCGGCTGAACAGCATTCTGACCGGCAAACATGGTCAGCAGGTCACCCAGATCCAGGGTGTTGGCTGCGGCCGGGGCAGCGGCTGTTGCCTGCAGCGGCTGAGCCTGTGTGCCCGGCTTCTTCTTGTTCTTGGCGGCCAGCATGGTGGCAGCGGCCAGACCGGACAGCAGGGCCGGAGCGATGCTGCCGAGTGTCTTTGTGACTTCGTCTGTCTTGGCACCGGTTTCGGCAGCCAAGCTCTTGACGACCATGTCCTTGTCATCACCGAGGATGTGACCGATGATCTTTTCGCCGTCTTCTTCGTCGACATCATCAATCTGTTCGGACATTGCCCGGGTTGTATTGTGCTGGGTCAGGGCGTTAAGCAGTGACAGGGCACCGTTCTGGGAGCCGACGTTCTTGGTCATGTAACGGATCAGGATCGGCAGGGCTGTCATGATCAGCTTATAAACGAGCTTCTGGGACAGGCCGGTCTTCTTCGCCACGGAATTGACGGAGTCGTTGGATGCGAGTGTACTGATAAGTAACTGGAGCAGATTCATGTTTTAATTCCCCCTTCTTCTGCCATGGGCATAATTATCTTGCTGAGAATATTATACATGTTTGAAGCGCTTTCAAACAGAAAGAATATTAACATTGACCGACGGTAAAGAGACAAAAAAGGCGGCATACGCCGCCTGTAAATACTGATACTCAGATGATGCCGGTTACCTTCAGAACAATCTGGGCAATGATTGCCGAACCGATATATGTACCGACGAAGGCAAACAGCGCGACCATGACAATCGCGAAGCCCTGCTTGCGGAACGCATCCAGATCCTTACCGATGGAAATACCGGCATAGGCCAGAATCGGTGTGCACAGCGGCAGCAGGCCGATCTTGTTGATGCTTGCAGCAGTGAATTCGGCACCCGGGAAACCCGGAATTGTCATGATGATGGCAATCAGGGAAATGTAGGCGATGGCCGGCAGATTCTTGCCGCCGGTAGCCTTGCCGATCAGATCCCAGACAACCAGGCCCAATACTGTGATGATGAACAGCAGCAGCATGCCCGGCAGGGAATCCAGCGGTGTCACCGGAGCGCCGGCTTTGATTGTATTAATCCAGTTGCCGATGGAAGCGAAGACAGCAGAGAGTACGAGAACTTTGATATATACAAACCAGTTATCCTTTGTCATGTTCTTTTCCTCCTTTACGCCGCTTTCTTTTCCTTGGCAATCGGCTTGCCGTCTTTGTAATTCTTATTGTTGGCAGTGAACTTCTTGTACATCCATTCGCACATCGGGACAGCAATGAACAGGCTCATGTACAGGCCGTCAACCGAGGACAGCATGTTGGAAGTTGCTGCGTAGGCTGTCAGTTCAGTTTCCATTGCCGGGAATGCGTCCACGACCGCGCCGAGGGACGCGGACATCATGGAAGCGGATCCGGTGCCGCAGGCCATGGCCAGGGCATACGGATGGAAGATACCGGTCGGAGCCAGGATGGACACCATAATACCGTAGAACAGCGTTCCGAGCACGGTACCGGTAATATAAGCACCCATGACGCCCATGCCTTCATCGGAGTCCAGACCATACTGGGCAGCAACAATGGCAAGGGAACCTTCACGGGAAATCGAGAACGTGGAACCGATGGCTGCGCGGCCCATCTTGAACACGTAGATGGCAATCGGCATGGCGACCACAGCGGTGCCGAGGTTGCCGAATTCCTGCAGCAGCAGTGCCGGGCCGGCTTCGATGACCTTGGACAGGTTCGGGCCGATGGTGGAACCGGTCTTGGCGCACAGCAGCATGACGCTGATGCCGATGTACGGTGAAGCGGTTTCCATCATATCGCGCGGCAGCAGCTTTACGCCGCCGAGAATCGCGCCCATCATCAGGGCATAGAGCATCGGGAACAGCGAGAAGGCAGTAATGCCCAGATCGAATTTTCTTGTTCCGATGAATTCAGCAACCAGTGTCAGAACCAGTGCCAGTACATGAACTTTCCAGTCCTTAAATGCATCTTTCATTAGTAATTTTTCTCCCCTTTTCTTTTTGCCGGGTCTGCCCCGGCATCACATGATGACTTTTATAACTCTGCTTCTAGATCGAGATCGTGTCATAAACTGCGCCCCCTTTTTTTACTGCAGTCCATTGGCACTCTCCTTATCCAAGGAGATAAAAATCGTCGTTCCAAAACTGCATAGTCTTACTATACTCGATTTAAAGTCTTTAACAACTGAAAATTTTCATCTAATGAAAAATTGTTCACGATATGTTTTCATTTATATTTCTTTGTACCCAAATCGAGTACACATTTTCACGATATAAATACAGAAGGCGTTTTTTACCGTGCACCGCTGACCTTCCGGGCAGTGTACGGTTCCTCCAGATATTTCATTTCCGCTTCGCTCAGCACACAGTCGGCCGCCTGGCAGGCATCGTCGAAATGCTTCATTTTTGTGGCTCCGACGATCGGGGAAGCACATCCCCTGCCGTACAGCCAGGCCAGAGCCGTTACCGCCATGGACACATGATGCTGCCCGGCTACTTCTTCGACCCGGGCAATGATCTCCATGTCTTCATCCTTATAGCGGTCATATTTAGCCGGGGTCAGACGGTCTGTATGACTGCGCAGGGAATCACTGTTCCAGGCCGGCCGGGCGAGATGCCCGCCTGCCAGCGGACTGTACGGGATCAGGGAAACGCCGTACTGCCGGCAGACCGGGATCAGGTCCCGCTCATCCTCACGGTAAAGCAGGTTATAGTGGTTCTGCATGGTCACAAACTTCGTCCAGCCGTGCTGCCCGGCAACCAGCTGCAGATTATGGAACTGATAGCCGTACATGGCCGAAGCTCCCAGGGCCCGCACCTTGCCGCTCTGTACGAGCTCATGCAGGGTCTCCATGGTTTCTTCCATCGGTGTATCGTAGTCAAACCGGTGAATCTGGTACAGGTCCAGATAATCTGTCTGCAGACGCTCCAGACTTCCCTCGATTTCCCGCAGGATTGCCTGCCGGGACAGTTTTCCTTCGTTGAAATAGACTTTCGAAGCCAGCACAACGTCTTCCCTGCGCACATCGAGACGCTTCAGTGCCCGGCCGATGTATTCTTCACTCGTGCCGCCTGCGTACTGATTGGCAGTGTCGATGAAATTCACCCCGAGATCCAGGGCATGGGCGACCATGGCTTCGGTATCGGCCTGTCCCAGTGTCCAGGCATGGAATTCCTCGGATGGGTGCCCGAATGACATCCCGCCGACACAGATCACCGGTACGGTAATATCCGAATGTCCCAGTTTTACATAACGCATATGGTTCACCTCTGATGCAACATCATAGCACATACGGGAAACCATGGAAAAAAACAGACGCCCGTGATCAGCGTCTGCTTCTGTCTGTTTCTGTGCCTGCGGTTCAGATATCGCAGCCGTCAATGCCGCAGGCCATGCCGGCCTTCATCTTCTGCTGCATTTCTTCCTTCAGCACGGTTTCAAGCACTTCCTGCATGAATTCCGCCGGCTGGGCTCCCGATACCCCGTACTGGCCGATGATGAAGAACGGTACGCCGCGGATGCCCATCTCCGCCGCTTCCTGGATCTCGCCGCGGACTTTGTGCAGGTATTCATCCGAGGCGAGCACCTGCTCCACCCGCTCCATGTTCAATCCGGCTTCGGCCGCTGCGGCTTTGAGCACGGCATGGTCAGCCAGCTCCGTGTTGCGGACAAAGTAATTCTCGTACAGCGTTTCGATCAGTCCAGCGGCCTTCTCCGGTTCTTCCCGCTGCGCGTACTTGGTCAGCCGGTGCGCGTCCAGCGTGTTCGTGTTGAGCGCCGTGGCATAGTTGAATTCCAGACCGGCTGCGGCGGCCATCGAGTTCATCTGGGCCAGGCGTCCTTCAGCCTGCTGGCGGGTCATATGGTACTTGGCCATTGTTCTTTCGATGTTCGGCTTTTCCGCCTTCAGGGGAGCTCCCGGGTCAAGCTGGAAAGCCTTCATGACGAATTCGAATTTCTCGTTTGTATCCAGTTTGGCAATCGCCTGTTTCAGGAACCCTTCGCCGATGTAGCAGAACGGGCAGGCGTAGTCGGACCAGTATATGATCTGCATAGTTCTTCTCCTTTGTTCCGCTGTCATTATAGCGGAAGATCTCCCGGGAAACAGTTGATATGCCCGGGATATTTTCCTGTATAATGAATTCATGACACTGAAAAGAGAGAATTACGCCAGTTATCTGGACAACTGGCCGGAGCACTACTTTGAAATCTCACCGGCAGCCAGAAAGCGTGAGGTCCTGCTGGAACGCCTGGAAGAATTCCACGATCCCGGGGATCAGCGCCGGCTGGAACTGCTCAATATGCGCTATGACAAAAAAGGCTATGACCTGTTTCTGCGGGGACTGGTCAACCTGTCCATCGTAAAGCCCAACCCAAGCTTCCTGACCAGGAAAAGCGAGGCCCAGCTGGTGCACGAATGCGTTGAGGACCTGCACCTGCAGGAGGACCCGGATGAGTATATGCTGGCGGAATACGATGACGTCTGCCGCTTCCTGATCCGGCTGGACTTTGAAGACAGGCGCTTCACCACCGGGGCGCTGAGCATCCGCAAGCTCGATGAAAATGCCCTGGCCAACAAGATCGCGGCCCAGGTTGACAAGATCACCCGGATCATTCCCCAGGCCTATGGCGTCGCGGAACACTTCACCGTGATCAGGCCGATCATGACCGCGGCTTATCAGGACATGCTGGTCAACGGCCCGGAACTCTGGAAGAATTACCTGGAAAAATACATATGAAAAATGCCCGTTCAGGGCATTTATTTCGTTTCCGGTGTTTTTACCCGTACCTTGGTGACCCGGCGTTCATCCGTTTCCATCACTTCCACCGTGACGTCACGGTAAGTAAATGACTCACCTGGTTCCGGGAAGCCTTCCATCATCTCGATGCACCAGCCGCCTACGGTTTCACTCTCGAAATCAAATGACAGTTCATCCCAGCCGAGCAGCTCGACCAGTTCATCCGCCGGGGTATCCCCGTCGATTTCGTAGACACCCTTCTCGATTTCACTGACGTCATCTTCGATCACATCGGTTTCATCCCAGATGTCCCCGACGATTTCTTCCAGGACATCCTCCATGGTCACAACCCCCAGCGTACCGCCGTATTCATCGGTAACGATGGCCATGTGCTGCTGGGAATCCCGCAGCATCTCCAGCACGGCCGGCAGTTTGGTGGTCTTGTACACAAAGTACGGCTGCATCAGCAGGCTACGGATGTCCACGTTCCGGTCATCAATGCAGGCTTTCAGGAAATGGTTCAGCGACAGGATGCCGATGACATTGTCGATGCTGTCTTCATAAACCGGGATCCGGGAATAGGCCGACCGTTCAATGGTCTCCATGATTTCCTCCCGGTCATCATCGATGTCGATGGCGATCAGGTCCACCCGGGCCGTCATGGCTTCCGATACGGAGATGTCCGCGAAATCAATGGCCGCGCTGACCAGTTCCGAAGAGTCTTCGTCAAGGACCTCTTCATCTTCGGCAGTCTCGATAATGGAATGCAGTTCTTCGACCGCCGCGTCATCATCAGCCTGTTCATCACCCTTCAGCCCGCGGGTCAGAAGATCCGTCAGCTTCACGACGATCCAGGTGACCGGCTTGAAGAACAGCATCAGCGCATAGAGCGGTCCGGCAAAGACCATGGCATAGCGGGTCGCGTTTTTCTTGGCCGCGATCTTCGGGATGGTCTCCCCGAAGATGACAACCAGTACGGTAATCACGACGGTGCTGACCCAGGCATCCTTCTCACTCAGCAAGAGGATCACCAGCACCGAGCCCAGGGAAGAAGCCGCGATGTTGACAAGGTTGTTGCCGACCAGGATAGCCGACAGGGCATCCTCGAACTTCTCGATGATCTTCACTGCCCGCTCTGCCGCCTTGTTGCCCTCTTCCGCCGCGTTTTCCAGCCGGATCCGGTTGGCTGAGGAGAATGACATTTCCGAAGCCGAGAAGAAGGCCGAGCAGAGGATGCACAGCACTACGGCCGCAATCAGCACGTAAATCATGCGTCCTCACCCCTTTCTTCTGCCAGCTTCTTGATCTTCAGGCGTACGATCCGGTTATTGTCCATGATCTGTACGGTAATCAGCAGATTCAGGTAGCGGAAACTGTCCCCTTCCGCCGGGATCTCCCCGAACGATTCGTAAGCCAGTTCACTGATCAGCTTGTTGCCGACCTCTTCTTCCTGTTCCTCCGTATAGTCGATGCCAAGGTCATCCAGGATATCCGTTACCAGGTCATCCGCGTTGACACTCCAGGTATCATCCGTAATCTTCACGATATTCTCTTCGGCGCTGTCGTCTTCGTCCCAGATCTCGCCCACCAGTTCCTCCAGGATATCCTCCACGGAGATGATGCCCAGCGTGCCGCCGTAGTTGTCGGTGACGATGGCAACGTTCTGCTTTTCCTTGGACATGGCTGAAAGCAGGTCATCGATCTTGACGGACTGGTGCACAAAATACGGCTTGTCCAGCAGCGGGGCCAGTTCGGTCTTATCACCCTGGACGAGCCAGGTTTTGATGTACTTACGGATCTGCAGGATGCCGACAATGTGGTCAATGGTTCCTTCATAGACCGGCAGCCGGCTGTGGTTTTCTTCCTTGATGACCGACAGGATTTCCTGCTGGTCCATGGTAATGTCTATGGCCGCCATATCCACCCGGCTGGTCAGGATGTTCTCAGCCGTTACATCCTGGAACTGCAGGGCCGATGAAATCAGGTCACCCTGGTCTTCATCCAGGGTGCCCTCTTCGGTCATATCCTCAATGATGTCATAGAGTTCGTCTTCGGTTACGGAGACTTCCCCGTCCCCCTTGGTCAACTTCGCCGCCGCGTTGCCGATCCAGGTCAGCACGGCCGCCAGGGGCCGCAGCACCGCCATCAGAAAGGACAGGATCCCGGCAGTGGACAGGCTGAAGCGCTCGCAGTACTTGCGGCCGATGCTCTTCGGCAGCATTTCCCCAAAGAAAAATACTGCCAGCGTGGTGAGCAGCGTCGAGGCTGTCACGGCAGACATGCCCCAGATCCGCGTCACATTGACTGTCACCACCGAAGCAGCCGCAATATGAACAATATTCGTGCCGATCAGAATAGTAGTAATCGCACGATCAAAATGATCCGTTATATATAACGCCTTTTTCGCGCGGGCATCCCCCTTGTCCGCCATTGTCTTCAGGCGGGTCCGGGATACCGACGCGAAAGCCGTTTCCGTGATTGCAAAAAACATTGCGCAAAGCAGAAGTATTAAGACTACAATCAGCCACGACCATCGACTGCCTTCGTCCATAGAGACAGATCACACTCCTTTTCAAGTCAACTATGGCAGTAATTATCTCAATCAGATGCCGGCATTGTCAAGTAATGCGCCGGACGGAAGAAAAGGAAGAGATTTCTCCCTTCCTTTACGTTTTTCTTTCCGCTGCCGCAGTGTTTCCTTATGATTCAGGGCGCATGACTGCCCCGCAGTGCGGGCACTTGTCACGCTCAAAGCTGACCTTGAAGCCGCATTCAGAGCAGGTACAGCCCGGCAGCACCTTGACCCCGTCCGGATAATCCGGATCCAGGATCTGGTCATGGATCCAGTACGGCCTGCGTACCGGTTCGCTGGCCTCTGTATGTTCTTCAGCCGCTGCCGGGGTTTCCGCCGTGACTTCCTCACCGGCAAGCTCTTCGGCCACTGTGACCGGCTCCGGTTCTTCAGCAGCAAGGTAATCTTCCTGCGGTACGAGGTTATCTGTATTCACCGCCGGTTTATCTGCACCGGGTTTCGGGCCTGGACGGTTGTTCTTCATGTACTTTCTGGTTTTCATACGGTACCTCCCGGATGAGTGATCATCCAGTAATTATTATAGCGCGTCCGTCACGCCGGAGTGAAATCAGGATAAATCACTGCTGTGATCCGTCATATCTGTTTCTTCATCAGCCAGTCTGGATTTTGCTTTCTCCACCAGGTCAAACAAATCTTCTTCCAGAACAAACGGCCCGGTAAAAGGATTGACCACGATACCTTTGACCTTCTTTTCGTTGTTCCTGGCCAGGGTGATGGCTTTCAGGAAACTGTATCCCACTTTGGAGAAGTGATTGCCGTACTCACCCATCTCTTCAGTGGAACTGAATACCGGGAAGAAGTAATCCCCGCCATTCATCAGAATATCTGGAATCATCCTGATCTGGTCTGCAGCTGTCACTGTCTGCCCGATCAGTCCCTCAGGATCATCACTGTACGCTTCGAACAGTTTCCCCCAGCTTTCCTGGTCAGCTTCACTGAACACAACAGTGCAGGGAATCCAGACATCACTGTCCCGCAGCAGCTGCAGGACTTCAATAAGGTCATTTTCATTCGGTCCACTGTTGAAAGATTGAATGGCTTCCTTCAGCATCCTGCCATCTGCGAGGTCTGCCTTTGTCAGTTTCCTGTCAGGATTCATATCACAGACACAGATCACCTCTTTATCCTCTGTCTCCTGCGCAAAGAAACTGATCAGTTCCCCGGCATGCCAGCCGAAGTCCTGGCCCGGTTCCGTCAGCAATGTTCCTACCAGATTGCGGTCCACCAGCCCTTCGATTCTGGCCCAGCATCCTTCCGGACGCAGCCCATCCTTAACAAGATAAACAAGAACATCATCCGGACAGTATTCGTTCCTGCATCCATCCAGGAAGGTCATCTCCCTGGTCTTCAGAACATCTTCTTCCGGTTTGTAAACAGACAATGCTTCGATCTTCTGACTGTATCGTCCGGCCGGATAATCAATAATTTCAATATCTGTATCATCCAGGCTTGCACAGCGGATTTTGGCGGAAAAGCTGTCATTGGTTTCAGCAAATTCATACGTACCGTCCGGCAGTTTTCTGCCGCATGCCAGCACTTCCAGTGTCAGGCCGGCAGTATGGTCGATATAGCCATATGTCAGAATACACGCAGTTGTTTCACAGCCCGGAAAATCAGCTACTGTCTGTCGGTAATTGTCAATCGGCAGAACAGCGAAACGCCCGCAAAGATCTCTGAATAATAATTCAGTATATTTCATGCTGTTTCTCCTTCCCTAATCAATTCCAGACACAAGGAAATAATAAACAAGAGAAGTACGTATTTTATGCCAGGCAGCCCTATTTTTTTTATAAATATAACCATTTAGTAGAAGATGCAGAATGGTTATTTATTTAACCATGTTGAAAGTTCATACTTTGTAGTCATCCTGAGCAATAGCAGCCTACAATCAGATCCTGCTCTTAACAAAGATCTGGCATTCGTGGATTAGAAGTGCAATACCTGCTTCAAATTGCTGCGATTAAGTAGAGAAGATCTAAGAACATCATTTGCCTGCCATCTGTCCAGACAGCACCGGTTCTATGCGAATACACCACCACCGGAAGAGCGATTGAATGAGTTCGTGCAAAATAATTTAATAGAAGAATAATATAAAAAACACCAAATGGGCTTTGACCACTCGATGTTTTTTCTAAAGTCATTGAAGGTATGCGTGATAAGACAACAATTCATACATCTGATCATTAACAGCATCTTCATCATATTTTATGATTGCAGGCTTTCCATCGATTTCAAACGAAATGATAAAACGTCCGAAGATTTGCTTAAGAGCCGCTTCACGTGAAATTCCTTTACTGTTGATCAATTGGTTTGCTTTTTCTATATAATCATCAAACTGCCAACTGTTTTCAAAATATGAATCTCCAATCCCCTCATATATCCATTCTGAATCTTGTTCATCAACGGAGCCCGTAAATTCTAGGCCAAAAGCGAGTGGTGGTACATCAACGCATTCACTCCGGCAGTAACCCCACATCTCTCGATAATCATCTGTCAAACATTCTTCTGTTGTCATATAACCTCCAGTCAACTAATCAGAAATCATGTACTCATGAAAACAACTTAGTCTTGTATATGTCCTAACATGATCTATAAACTCTAATGAATCAACAAGCAGGAAGGCTTTTT
>JAFRHT010000081.1 GCA_017433125.1 Solobacterium sp. | reverse complement strand
GAGAGTATATTGAAAAGCACGTCCACGGGTTCGAGCAGTACGCCGAGAGTATTAAGGAATACACCCTGGAGAAGGGTGAGGAACTGACCGGGGTGCCGAAAGAGGATATCCGGAAAGCGGTGGAGATGATCCGGGACGCGGAAACCATGTCCATCTCGGAAAGTTCCGCCCCGCTGGCGCACCATCACAACGGCATGCAGAACTACCGCTGCATCATGTCCCTGCTGGCGATTACCGGCAATATCGGGACGCCGGGCGGGCAGTACCCGAGTGAGGGGACCTTTGCCGAGCGGACCACCGGATATGAGACGCATGAAAGGGACTTCATGTTTGAAACCTATCCGCAGGATGCGGACAAAGCCGTCGGAGCCGATGTGCACCCGCTATGGTATGAACTGCGCCGGGACATGCAGGCCAACGACCTGGCCCAGAACATCCTGAACCAGGATGAACACTCCATCAAGGCCCTGTACGCCCACGGCATGAACTACCGGATGTTTGCGGAAGATCAGAAAGTCCTTGAGGCGTTCAAGAAACTCGATTTCTTCGTGGATATTGACCTGTTCATGACCGACAGCGCCAAGTGGGCGGACATCGTGCTGCCCTGCTGCACATCGCTGGAACGCAGTGAGTTCAAGGGGTATCCGGGTGCCGTGATCATGTATACCCACCCGGTGGTAGAGCCGCTGGGTGAAAGCAAGCGCGATGTGGACATCATTACGGAACTGGCCAATGTCATGGGCATTGACGACCCGGTGCTGTGTTCCGGCTATGAGAATGCCGTGAAGTATATTTTCCGGGATCTCCCCGTTGACCTGGACAAAGTGATGGCAGATGACGGCTATACGAAGATCGAAGGGGTCAGCGTCAAAGACTCGGCATGGTATATGGAACACGGCTGGCGGACGCCGACCGGGAAGATCGAGCTGTACAGTGAGGTCATAGGGGCCCACCCGGAATGGGGACTTGACCCGCTGCCTTCCTACACCCCGCCCGTTAATCCGGATCCGGAGAAGTATCCGTTCTTCCTGTGTTCCGGGGCGAGACTGCCGCATGTCATCCACTCCCGTCTGCATGCCAGCCCGTGGGAACGAAGCCTCCTGCCGGAACCGACCGCGGAGATGAATCCTGACGACTGTGACCGGCTGGGCATCGAGTATGGTGATGACGTGGAGATTGTCACTTCGATCGGCAGCCTGAAGTTCAAGGCCGAGCCGACCGCCACGATCAACCCGGGGCAGGTATTCGTATACCACGGGTACCCGGAAGCCGATATCAACAGCATTATCCCGTACCGAGAGATCTGTGACCCGTACTCGGGTTACCCGGCCTACCGCAGTGTCTACTGCGCGGTGCGCAAAGCCTGAAACCGTGAATATTAATGTTAAACGGTTCCTGATGATTTTATGAATCTGCCGTTTTATACTACTGAGTAGTATCACATGAGGAGGAAAGCAATATGAAGAAACTGCTGAAGGCTGGCATGGCAGCCCTGCTGATATGCTCCATGGGCGCATGCACGAAGAAAGAGGAACCGGCCCCGGAAACCGCGGACCCTGTTCAGGAAGAAACCGCGGAACCGGAACTGTCTGAGGAAGCCGTCGGCGCCTGGGAAGTGTATAAAGACGCGTTCGGCAAGAACCTGACCGATGATGACACGGCACACTTCGAGGCCGCGATGGAAGGCCTGACCGGCGTCGGCTATACACCGGTTGCGGTGCTGGCGAGACAGGTGGTGTCCGGCGAGAACACGGCTTACCTGGCTCTGGGGACCACAGTGACCGAAACACCGGTCACGGACTTCTATGTCGTCGTTGTTTACAACAACCTGCAGGGCGGCTCGGAAATCCTGTCCATCAAGAAAATCGATCTGACTGATATCAAGGTAACAGAGGAAGCCCCGGCGGCAGACCTGCTCGGCGGCTGGACCGTACAGGGCAGCGGCCGTCCCGGCAGCCTGACAGAGGAAAGTGAAGCGGCCCTGATGACAGCCCTGGCGAACTTCACAGGCATGCAGATCATGCCGGTGAGCCTGCTGGGCACCCAGGTGGTATCCGGCATGAACTACCGGTACCTGATGACCGGCGCGCCCATTACCGGGAATGAAGAGGAAGCGGAAAAAGTCTACCTGGCCGAAGTGTATATGGACAAGGACGGCAAGGCGGAAATGACCGCCCTGCAGCCGCTTGACCTGCTGTACTACGTAACCCCGGAAGAATAACCGAAAAAAAAAGAACTGCCGCAGACGCGGCAGTTTTTTCCTGGCATAGCACAGCCATGCATACGGTCTTCAGCGTATGACTGCAGATCACGATTATTTCTTTCCGATCATTCCGTTGACCAGCATGACAGCCTTTTCCATTTCCTGGTTTACCTTCTTCCAGTCATCGGCTCCCCAGCCGCAGCCGAAGCCGAAACAGTTGATGTCGGTAAGGATCGTGCCGCTGCCAAAGAATTCATTGCCGTCATACCGGATTCTCCAGCCTTTCTCATAATTCTTTTCCGGCAGTTCCGGGCGGTCTTCAGTCATAAACTTGATCCATCCGCCAAGCCCCCGCTCATTCTGTACAATCGGATAAAACACAACCTCAGTGATGGCTGAAATCGGAATGGCAACACCGTTTATGATCACTTCGTTTTCCGTGACCGCGAGGTTTGTCATGTGGTGGGTGTCAAGATATTCAAATAATTTTCCCGGCATAATGTGTTTCCTTTCTTTTTTATGTCACTGGGAGCGCTGTATTCATGCATGAGTTTTTTTAATTGTAGCACGGCTGCTGCGTGTATGCTGTGATTCGAGTGGTCAGTCAGCGGCAGTCTGCAGATACCAGGCAATCAGGTCATTGGTCACTTCCCCATAGGAGCGGATGCCGCTTTCGTGGGAGAAGGTCTTCAGGTATGTATCGTTGATCCTGTCGGAGACATCCTGCAGGGAGGATTCGTAGGCTTTGTATATGGCCGCGGTATCACGGCGGTCGGCCTGCACCAGCAGCACCCCGGGCTCGTCATCATGGCTGTGGTACAGCAGCACGGCGGCTTCCGGATCGTACCTGTACAGGGAGGCGAGGCAGTACGCGAAGGCTTCATAGTATCCGCTGTAGAGCAGCTCGATATCCTGACTGTTCACACAGGCCAGGAAGGCAGCGAAGTTGGCTTCCTCCTCACCGGCAATCCCGAGCCGGTGGCCGGCTTCATGCGCCATGGTGAAGGGCATGACGGCAGGCGGTACACTGGCAGGCACCCCGGCTTCCCCGGTCAGGGGCATGAACATGCCGATGATGCCGTTGTACATCAGGTATTCCCCGATGAGGGACAGTTTCTTAACCGGCACCGTTGTCCCGGCCAGTACGGCATCCTGCTCACCGAGTGACGCATAGGCGCTGCCGGCCTTCTTCGCCAAAGCATAAAAATCGTGCGGCACCAGGTGTCCTTCGGTGTCCCTGTGCATGTCTGACGCGTACCGGGCTGCCTGCAGCAGGTAGTATTCACAGGCTTCCTGCAGTTCTTCCTGGGTATAGAGCCGGATCTCATATCCCAGTTCCGCCGCGAGGGGCGGGGCGTAATGGTTGAGCATCCAGCCGCAGACGGCCGACGTGAGCAGCACCGACACGCACAGAAGCACTGTCCCGAGCCACGCCGTGAAGCGCCTGTGTCTTCGCACCACATGGACAAGGCTGCCAAGCAGCAGCACAACAAGCACCACAGCGGCAATATCCCACACGGCCACCCCGGTGAATGAGGTCAGCCGGGCGAGGAGGCCGATCCAGGCCTTTGAGAAGGAACGGTAGGCAGGGAAAAAGATGCCTGGGAAGCGGTGAAAGAAGAACATCGCTGCCCCGTTCAGCAACAACAGCACCAATGCGGCCAGATACCTGCCGGAAGATCGTTTCATACTGTAATTCTACCTGCGGGAGATGTGATTGCGATAGAATATAAATAATTAATCTTTTTTACTGGCAGAACAGCCCGGAAGGGAGACAGCCGATGCGCAGATTCAGGAAAATCATAAACATGGCGGTGACAGGGATGCTGGCCGCTTCAATACTCGGCGGCTGTGCCGGGAAAGAAAAGCTGCAGATTACGGGAAACACCTATCCGTACCTGCTGCAGGCGGAAAAGGACGGGGAAGTCATCGAGAGTGAAGCAACACTGTACTTCATCGACGGCGGGGACATACCATATGTAAAACTGTCCGAATACATGCCCATCCTGTCGGATATATACCGGGGCGTGAAGATGGGTGACATCGGCTTTGAAGTAAAGAAGGACAGTTACCACTATGTGGTGACCCGTGATGACAACGGCAGTGAGATGTATGTCAATCCCGATGATGATTACATCATGTTCCTGGACATGGACAGCTTTACCATGGCCCATGGGGATACGGTGCTGGTGACGGTTTCGCAGCTGCCGGACGTGGCTGACCAGGCCGGGCTGTTCCGGGATTCGGAGATGTCGTTCAACCGGCATGGGACGCAGGTGATGTTCCGGCTGGCTGACTACAATATCGACCTGGTAGAGGCGGACGGGGAATGCTATGTGCCGCTGCAGACCATGACGGATATCTTTGTGAACTGGACCTACATCTATATGGTCTTCAACGGGCAGAAACTGATCGGGAGCATCTACGGGGGCGACCTGATCGACCGGGTGTATGATGCCCCGACCGGGGAAATGAGCCAGGCTTTCGCACTGTTCAACTACAACGAACTGCGGTTCCTGCTGGACAGCTTCTACGGGCTGAAGGAAGAACACGGTATCAGTGATTTCGGTGACTTCCTGACCTACCAGACCGGCCTGTACCTGGCGGATACGGATCCGAAACAGGTGGACGATGCCATCAATACGCTGTGCGGACAGTACTTTGATGACCTGCACAGCAGCTTTATCAAACCGTCCTGGATGTCCGGGAAGATGAAAGATGAAGATATCCAGGCATACCGGCTGACGAAACTGGGTCCTTCCAGCATTTCCTATCTGATGGGGAGCAACTGGACATACTCCATGACCCGCGGCATGTATTATCCGGAGGACCCGCCGGGATATGAAGAAGTCGGGGACACCGCGTTCATCACGTTTGACAAGTTTACGGCTGACCGGACAGACTACCGGGCAGAAGGAACCCCGGATGACCCGCAGGATACCGTGGAGCTCATCATGCACGCGCATGAAATGATTTCCCGGGAAAACAGCCCGGTGCGGAATGTGGTGCTGGACCTCACCATGAACACCGGCGGCAATGCCGACGCGGCCACGTTTGTGCTGGCCTGGTGCCTGGGCAATTCGAATATCGCGCTGCGCAATACCCTGACCGGGGCAGAATCCATCATGTCGCTGCGGGCGGATGTGAACCTGGACGGGGAATATGATATGTATGACCGCATCCCGGAAGATATCAGGATCTGGTGTCTGACCTCACCGGTGTCGTTCTCCTGCGGCAACCTGGTGCCGGCCGTGCTGAAGAACTCCGACCGGGCCATCCTGCTGGGGCAGCACACCTCCGGCGGTTCGTGCGTGGTGCTGCCATGCTCGACAGCTTCGGGAACCCTGTTCACGATCTCTGGAAACAGACAGATCAGCATCGTGAAGAACGGTTCCTTCTACAATGTGGATGAGGGTGTGGAACCGCATTATATCCTGTCCAAGCCGGAATCCATATATGACCGTCAGGGACTGGTCAGGTATATGCAGGGGCTGAAATAAAAAAACAGAGAGAATACAATAGTAATCGTAGAAAGCGTTTAGTACAGGAACTGAACGCTTTTTTTTACGGAAGAAGGATACTTGGCAAAAAAAATACAGAATAGATTGATTAGTATTTACTAAATAGAAAGAGAGAAATATAGATGCAAAGAAAAAGGACAAGAACAGAATTATTACATACGCAATATCTAAATACATCTGAAATTGCTCGATTGTTAGAAATTCCACGGACGAGAGCAAAAAAGATATTTACTATTGCAATTGCTGAAGATAAACGACAACTTGGAACAAGGCAAATCTATGATACAAAAGTACGGATAAAGACTGTGCTAGATGTTGCAGGACTAAACTATAATCTGTTGGCCAGACAGGTTGAAGGAAAAACTACAAATAAATAGTGGATCGAGAAATTTTTATTATATAAATATGCATTTGGCCACTTTTATATTGTATGTTGCCAACGTATTTATCATCCCTCGGGAGTGTGATTATAACCTCGGGAAAGAATAAATGTAAGCTGCTATAATTAGAATAATCGTTCAAACAATTGATTATTAGTTGTTCATAATAGAAAGAAAAAAAAGATGGAAAACCGGTTTTTAACAAATTATTCAGATATTTCATTTCTGGAAAAGATAAAAGAAAGCCTTGGGAAATGCAATTCATTTTCTTTTTCAGTTAGTTTTATAAAAAAAGCCGGATTAATTTTGCTTTCCCGAGAAATGGAAGAAGCATTGTCAAGAGGTGCAAAAGGGCGAGTTATAACATCGACATACCAGAACTTTACAGATATTCCATCGTTAGAGTTGTTTCTTGAGTGGGGTAAAAAATACAATAATTTCCAATGCCATATTGATTATGAATGCTTCGGAGAGAATGGGTTTCATACAAAGGGATATCTATTTGAGTATAAAGATTCTATAGAAATATATGTTGGATCCTCAAACATAACGCGTTTTGCTTTGTTAAAAAATATTGAATGGAATATCTCTCTTGTTTCAAAAGAATCAATTGCTGCTTATAAAGATGCAACAAAAGAATTTGAAAACTTGTGGAATACTACGCTACCACTAAATGAATCAATAATTAATCACTATCGATTCCAACTGGATTATGCACTTGAAAAGTGGGATATGGACTATATTGATCCAAATGTAATGTCTATAAACCCTAATAGCATGCAACGGAAAGCATTAAAAGAAATTCGTAGATATCGTGATACTGGGGTTAACAAAGCATTAGTTATAAGTGCAACTGGATCAGGAAAAACATATCTTGCCGCATTTGATGCACGTAACTATGGGGCAAAAAGGCTGCTGTATGTAGTTCATAGGGATATGATTCTCAAAGATGCTCGAGAAACATTCATGAATGTGTTTGGCTCAGAGCGAACGTATGGGTTATATACCGGATCTGCTAGTGATTTGCATTGTGATTTCATATTTGCTTCAACTGCAATGCTATCTCGTCATTTATCTGAATTTGACCCACAAGAATTTGATTATATTGTGTACGATGAGGTCCACCACATTGTTGCAGATAGTGGTCAAAGAATTTTCAAGTATTTCCACCCTGAATTTATGCTTGGATTAACAGCAACTCCAGAGCGGATGGACAATAAAGATATTTTTGGACTCTTTGACGAGAATATTCCTTTTGAATTACGCTTGCGGGATGCAATTTTAAACGATTTGGTTGTTCCGTTCCACTATTATGGGATCCGCACTAAATTGGCTGACTATAAAGATCAAGATCGAATGAAAGTGGCTAGAGAAATTGCCAAACAAGCAAATGTAGAGTTTATTTCTGGCCAAATCGAGAAACATCGGGCCGCAAATGAAAAGCTTAAATGTCTGGCGTTTTGTACGAATATTCAGCATTGTAAATTGATGGCTGAAGAATTTACTGAACTAGGTTATCATGCAATTTCATTAACAGGTGTGAATGATTTTGGCCAAAGGATTAAAGCGTTTAGTGAATTAAAAGATGATAATAATCCACTAGAAATAATCTGCGCTGTAGACATTTTGAATGAAGGCATTGATATTCCACAAGTAAACATGGTTTTGTTCCTTAGGCCAACAGAAAGTCAAACGATTTTCATCCAACAACTTGGTAGAGGTTTGAGAAAATATCCCGGAAAAGAATACGTAACGGTGCTCGATTTTATCGGTAATAACTATGAACGTTCTGTGCAAATAGCATTAGCTTTGGGGACACTCGGAAAAACAACATATACCGAAAAATCTTATCTGAAAGCAATGATTCGGGAAGATTTTGAATCATTGGGAATCCCTGGTGTAGAAATCAACATTGATGATCTTTCTAAAGAAGAAATAATTCATTATATCGACAACATGAATTTTAATAACCGAAAATTCCTGAAGAAAGATTATGAGAATTTCAAATCATACATTCAAACGGATACATATCCATCTCATATGGACTATTTGAATTATGATATTTCACCAGATTTAACACGTTTTATGAAAGCACACATGAGTGGCGGGAAAAACAAATCCTATTATTCATTTCTCAAGAAAATAGGAGAAGAAAGTCTTCCCGTCTTTAGCTCAGACGAAATAAAACTACTTGATCAACTGGAAGATATGCTTCCCCTAGTAAGGCCTGAAGAATATTTGATTGTTAATCAAGAATTGGAAACGGGAGAAGTGAATCTTCTGGAAATACAAGAAGCACATCCTGAAACAACGCTTGCAACATTAGAGTATGCAAGAAAATATCTTGAAAATAATGGGATCATAAATAACTCAAAGGCGCCGCTAAAAAATAGTAAGTCAGATTTTCGTAACTATGTCAAAGACACTGTGGAATATGGACTAACACGGTGTGAAATAGAATATGGAGAATTTGAAGGAAAATATAAGATGTATGGCAACTATTACAAAGATCAAGTTGCCATGGTTATGCTAAAAGAAAAAACAATGGATCTAAAAATAATCGGGACATATTATGATCCGAAAAATGTCGGTGACACATATATCTTTGTAGGTCTAAAAAAAGATGAAATAGGGAAATTGAACTATAAAGATAAATTTATTAGTCCGACGTTATTCCAATGGGAGAGCAAAAATGACACGACTGTAAATAACGCTGAAGGGAAAAAACTTTTAGCCACGAAACGCGTTTACCTGTTCGTGAGAAAAGTTGAAAAGGAAGATAACGTTGTACTGCCATTTACATACTTTGGTACTGGAAAGTTCCAAAATATGCGGACATCATATACTGAGGAAAAAGGCAAGGAGTATCCAACACTGCTCTTTGATATAGTACTAGATACAGAAGTGCCAAAGGACTACTATTTTGACTTTGAAATCCCTGTGGCAAACTAAAAATCTACATCTCTAATATGAAGAAAACATAGCATTTCTGAGGGATTCTAATGAAAATTGAAATGGGTGAATCATTATTTTATTCATGGTTACGGCATGTGAAAAAATGCCAGATTGTTCAAACTAATTGGACTTCTTCTTCTCAATGGCAAGTAAAGAATAAAGATCGTTTAGAAGACATAATGTCGATTACGAAGAGCTTCTTTTTAAATAAGTACGGTTACAAGATATTTAAAAAGACATCATCGCTTGCGCAACTTCTTACGCAGGCGGAATGTGACGTAATTGGTATTGAGATTCAAGAAGGGAAAACAAATATTTACGCAGTAGATGTGGCTTTTCATGAAGGCGGTTTAAACTATGGGTCACGAGAAGAGACGATTCAAAAGATAATTTCTAAAAGTCTTAGAACAGCTATGTGTATCTATGGTTATCTGGATTCAAGAAAAGCAGAGATTATATTTGCTTCTCCAAAGCTCAGTAAAAGTATGATCCCAGAAATAACTCGGTGCTTATTTGAGGCACAGTCCCTTATGGGCGATCTCGGGTACGAGTATTCTTTCGGCCTTTTGGCAAATGAAGACTTTCAGGATAAGGTTCTTGACCCTATTCTAGCGGCTAGTAAGGGAATTGCGGATACAAACGAACTGTTTATTCGTAGTTATCAAATGATAAAGATGTTTGAAAAAAATGCCGGTGTAAAATAATTGATACAAAAGAAGTAATTGTAGTATATGAAGCAAACTTATATTCATATATCAAGAACAACGGAGGTGCCCTATGCCGCAAAGAACTGATTATTACCTGAAGCAGTACTCTGATACAGAAGAAGAACTCACGGTCTTTGTTGTCGGGACCGGCTATTCCCTGAAGCTGCCGGACGGTTCCCGGGAATCAGTGGTCTATTTCGGCATGGTAAAGGATAGCGTGTTCTCCAAAGAACGGGGCATGCTGGACTGGATCCGGCACAATGGCCTGCTGTTCAAAGGAAAGAATTATCACTTTGACAAGTACGGTATTTACCGGGTGCGGGCTAGCCGGCAGGAACCTGCTGCGGGGCTTCCCCGCTGGCTGGTGCGGGATGTACTTGCCAAGGATGTACAGGACACAGACCTGCTGGCCTGGAAGGAACACTACCTGACCCCGAAGGTTATTGAACGGCAGGGCGTGGAATTGACCCTGAACCGGGATTTCGGCCAGTATGAAGGATATCTGAGCAAAGACGGGTATGAATGCAACGTATACCTTGAGACCGCGGACCGGGGCGATGAGGATGTCGGCCGGGCCGGGGAACTGTATGATGACATTGTCAGCCGGCTTGCCTGGTGGGATGAACAGGCCAGACAGTATGCGGCGGAAAAGCTGCTCGAAACTGCCAATGACTGGCGGGACGAAGAAGATCCTGAACTGACCGCGGATGATTTCACAAGACGTATGACTCTGACAGGTTTCAGTGTTTCCTCCAAGGGGACACTCGGCCTGTACAGCTTTTTCTACAGCGATGATGAAATGTTTGCCGGTCATGAGATCTTCTGCGAAGGCGATACGGAACACGGCTTTACCGACAGTTCGATCCAGGGGTAACAGATGAAAACTGTGAATGTTGTCGCGGCCGTCATCCGGGACGGTGACCGGGTGTTTGCGACCGAGCGGGGCTACGGTCCCATGAAAGACGGCTGGGAGTTTCCCGGCGGGAAGGTAGAACCGGGCGAAACCCCGGAAGCGGCCCTGAAGCGGGAAATAGAAGAAGAACTGGCTACGGAAATCGAAGTTGGAGACTATCTCACCACGATTGAACACGATTATCCGGACTTTCATCTGAGTATGCGGTGCTACTGGTGCCGGATCATTGCGGGGGCGCCGGTGCTGAAGGAGCATGAAGCTGCCCGGTGGCTGTCGGCCGGGGAGCTGGACAGTGTGGCCTGGCTGCCGGCGGATATTACCATTATTGATCTGATCCGCGATGAACTGACAGTGCAGTCATAGCACTGTCTTTCTTTAACTCTGGCATGTTTTATCCTGCTCCATTCTTTTTCAACAGGAAACAGTTCGCTGCCGACAGTAAATGTGCAGGCTT
>JAFRHT010000080.1 GCA_017433125.1 Solobacterium sp. | reverse complement strand
TTATCTTCCCTGATATTTCTTTCCTCATACGGGATATTGTGCGCATCCAGCCATTTCTTCGCCTTCAGGCTGGTGGAGCATTTCGGGTACCATACAAACAGCATTGTTTCGTTCCTCCTGTTTTTTTAACAATAACATGCTGCGGCTGTTTTTCCGATAACAGAAAAACAGAAGGGCCCTGCCCTGAACGGGCAGAATCCCTTCTGTTTCTGTCTTCCGGATTATTCCGCCACCGGTTCCGCCGGTGCTTCTTCTGCCTGCGGTTCCACGATGGCCACATTGGACACCCTGGTGTTGTCAGCGACGTTGATGAGCTTGACACCCTGGGCGTTGCGGCTGTAGGAGGACACCTGGTTCAGCGAAATGCGGATGATGATGCCGTCATCGGTCATGATCATGCAGTCTTCATCGCCGTGTACAGCTTTCATGCACACCAGGTCGCCGGTCCGTTCCGTAACGTTGAGGGCCTTGACACCCTTGGCGCCGCGGTTGGTCATGCGGTATTCGTCAACCGGTGACTTCTTGCCGTAACCCTTTTCGGTTACGGTCAGGATGTTTACGCCTTCTTCTCCTGTTGCCATGCCGATGACATGGCCGCCGTCAACGTTGAAGCCCTTGACACCCATGGCGGTCCTGCCGCTCGGGCGGATGGATACTTCGTTGAAGCGGACAGCCTTGCCGTTGCTGCCGGCGAGGATGATATCGGACGTCCCGGTCGTGCCCTTGACGAAGGCCAGTTCATCGTCTTCCTTGAGCTTGATGGCAATCTTGCCGTTGCGGTTGATATTTTCGAATTCGCTGATTTCCACCCGCTTGACAATTCCGTTCACGGTGGCGAAGAACAGGTATTCGGCGCTTTCTTCCCGGCCGTACGGCACCAGGGCCTTGACGGTCTCGCCCTTTTCAAGCTTGAGCAGGTTGACCACCGGCAGGCCTTTGCTGGTCCGCCCGTAGGACGGCACGTTGTAGCCTTTCAGACGGAACACGCGGCCGGTGCTGGTGAAGATCAGCAGGAAATCGTGCGTGGACATGTCAATGAACTGGTCGATGACATCGTCTTCGTTCAGTGTCATGCCCTTGATGCCCTTGCCGCCGCGGTTCTGTACACGGTAGGTATCGGACGGGATCCGCTTGATATAGCCTTTCTGGCTCAGGGTGATGATCACCTGTTCCACCGGGATCAGGTCTTCATCTTCCATGTCGGCTTCGGCATCGGTGATTTCACTGCGCCGCGGATCGTTGTACCTGTCCTTGATTTCACTGAGTTCATCGATCAGGATCTGGTCGACTCTTTCGTGATGTGCCAGAATATCTTCCAGATCGGCAATCCTGATCTCCAGTTCGCGGTATTCGTTCTCGATCTTCTCGCGTTCCAGACCGGTCAGTCTTCTGAACTGCATGTCGAGGATGGCCTTGGCCTGGATTTCATCCAGACCGAAGCGTTCCATCAGCCGCGGCTGGGCTTCGTTGGCGTCCCGGGAAGCACGGATGGTGTGCAGCACTTCGTCCATATTGTCGACAGCGACCCGCAGGCCCTCCAGGATATGGGCCCTTGCCTGGGCTTTTTTGAGGTCATACCGGGTTCTTCTGGTAATGACTTCATCCTGGAAGCTGATATAGCCCTGCAGCATCTCTTTCATGCTGGCCAGTTTCGGCGCACCGTCGATCAGGACGACATTGTTGACGCCGAAGTTGGACTGCATCGGGGTCAGCCGGTACAGCTGGTTCAGCAGGACTTCCGGCTGGATGTCCTTGCGCAGTTCCATGACAACCCGGATGCCGTCCATGTTGGACTCATCCCGCAGGTCGGTAATGCCTTCAATGACCTTGTCCCTGGCCAGGGCGGCAATGCGTTCCACCATGGCAGCCTTGTTCACCATATACGGCAGTTCGTAGACAATGATGCGGCTCTTGCCGTTGGGCATTTCCTCCACCCTTGTCTTGGCCCGCATGATGATCGAACCGCGGCCGGTCTCAAAGGCATTGCGGATGCTGGAACGGCCGAGGATATATGCCCCGGTCGGGAAGTCCGGTCCCTTGATGTATTCCATCAGTTCCGTGGTCGTCATATCCGGATTCTTCATCAGGGCGATGATGCCGTCGATTGTTTCTCCCAGGTTGTGCGGGGCGATGTTGGTGGCCATGCCGACGGCGATGCCGCTGGTGCCGTTGACTATCAGGTTCGGGAACCGGGACGGCAGGACAGCAGGCTCTTTTTCCTCACCGTCATAGTTATCCACCATGTCCACGGTTTCCTTATCGAGATCGCGGATCATCTCCACGGCGATCTTGGACATTCTGGCTTCGGTATAACGCATGGCGGCCGCGCCGTCACCGTCCATTGAACCGAAGTTGCCGTGCCCGTCGACCAGGGTCTTGCGCATGTTCCAGTTCTGGGCCATGTAGACCAGGGCACCGTAGATGGAACTGTCGCCGTGCGGGTGGTATTTACCCATGGTGTCACCGACAATACGCGCACATTTTCTGTACGGCTTGTCAGGCCCGTTGTTCATTTCGTTCATGGCGTAGAGAATTCTTCTCTGCACCGGCTTCAGGCCGTCGCGGACATCCGGCAGGGCTCTGGCCACGATGACGGACATCGAGTATTCCAGAAAGTCCCGGCGGATTTCCCGGGTCAGTTCTGTCTCGGTAATTTTTCCCGGGTCAAAGTTTTCTTCATCAAATTCCATGAAATCTTCTGCCATTGATTATTCCCCCTTCCCGGTCAGATATCGAGATTCTCGACAAAGTGAGCGTTCTCGATGATGAAATTCTTACGCGGTTCGACTTCTTCGCCCATCAGCATGCTGAAGGCCTGGTCAGCGGCTTCGGCGTCATCAACCGTTACGCGGATCAGCGTGCGGTTCTTCGGGTCCATGGTGGTCTCCCAGAGCTGTTCGGGGTTCATCTCACCAAGGCCCTTGTACCGCTGGATGCCGAGATTGCCGCCCATTTCCCGCTTGACTTCTTCCAGCTGGCGGTCGGTATAGGCGTAGCGGACAGTATTGCCTTTCTGCACCTTGTACAGCGGCGGCTGGGCAATGTAGATATAACCCTGTTCCAGCACCGGCCGCAGGTAGCGGTAGAAGAACGTCAGCAGCAGGGTCCGGATATGCGCACCGTCAACGTCGGCATCGGTCATGATAACGATCTTGTGGTAGCGCAGCTTCGACGTATCGACATCGTTCATGACCCCGCAGCCGAAAGCGGTGATCATCGAACGGATTTCGGCGTTTTCAAAGGCTCTCTGCTGTCTGGCCTTTTCGACATTGAGGATTTTTCCCCGCAGCGGCAGGATGGCCTGGTAATGGCTGTCCCGGCCCTGCTTGGCACTGCCGCCGGCGGAGTCACCCTCGACGATATAGATTTCACAGATGGATGCGTCCTTGGACGAGCAGTCAGCGAGCTTGCCCGGCAGGGAGGAGATTTCCAGCGCGCTCTTGCGGCGGGTGCTCTCCCTGGCCTTCTTCGCGGCAAGTCTGGCCTGGGAGGCCAGGACGACCTTTTCCATGATTTTCTTGGCTTCCTCCGGATTTTCCATCAGGAAGCGTTCGAGCTGGGCCCCGAAGATATCCGAGACGCACTTGCGGACCTCACTGTTGCCGAGCTTGGTCTTGGTCTGGCCTTCATACTGCGGATCCGGATGCTTGACGCTGATGATAGCGGTAATGCCTTCCTTGCAGTCGTCGCTGGTCAGGTTGTCTTCCTTCTCCTTCAGGAAGCCCTTGCTTTTTGCATATTTGTTGATAATTCTGTTCAGAGCGCTGCGGAAGCCTTCTTCGTGGGTGCCGCCTTCGGCCGTATTGATGTTGTTGCAGAACGTATAGACATTCGGGTTGTAGCCCTCGTTGTACTGTACTGCCACTTCGACCTCGATGCCGTCTTTGTGGCCTTCACAGTAGATAATTTCATCGTGGACCACATTCCGGTTCTTGTTCAGGAAGGCCACATATTCCTTCAGGCCGCCTTCAAACAGGAAGACATGGTGCTGCTTATGCGGGTCTTCTTCCCGTTCATCGTTGAAGATCATCCGGATGCCCTTGTTCAGGAAGGCCAGCTGGCGCAGTCTGTCCCGCAGGGTTTCATGGCTGTATACGGTTGTTTCGGTAAAGATGGCCGGATCTGCCTTGAAGCGGATTTCCGAGCCATGTCTGGCCGGATCGCAGCTGCCAATGACCTTGAGCGGTTCCACCGCGTGGCCGCCGTTTTCAAAACGGACAAAGAAAATTTTACCGTCATGATAGACGCGGACTTCCAGCCATTCGCTCAGCGCGTTGACAACGGAAGCGCCGACCCCGTGCAGACCGCCCGAGACCTTGTATGCCCCGCCGCCGAACTTGCCGCCGGCATGCAGCACGGTAAAGATGGTTTCAATCGTGGATTTGCCGGTCTTGACGTTTTCCCCGGTCGGCATGCCTCTGCCGTCATCCTCAACGATAACGATATTGTCCTTGTCCACCGTGACCGTAACGGTTGTCGCATAGCCCGCCATGGCTTCGTCAATGCCGTTGTCCACAATTTCCCAGACCAGGTGATGAAGGCCTTTCTCCGAGGTGGACGCGATGTACATGCCCGGACGCTTGCGGACCGCTTCCAGACCATCAAGGACCTGGATATCCGCGTCATCATAGGTGTGATCTTCCACCCGGAAATCGAATTCTTCCTCTTCTTCCGGCTTCTGTTCTCTGATTTCTTCGCTCATTGTATTCCTTTCTGCCTGGCACTGACGGTGCCGCTGATAATCGTGTATTCCTCTGCACCGCTGTTTTTCAGCAGCGGCGGTATTTCGGTTGCCGTGATCAGGCACTGGGTTCCCCGGATCATCTGCACCAGTTTCCTCTGCCGGTTCTGATCCAGTTCACTGAAGACATCATCGAGCAGCAGGACTGCCTGCCGCCCGGTCTTTTGCTGAATGTATGCCAGCAGCGCCATCTTGAAGCTGAGCATGCACATGCGCTTCTGGCCCTGGCTGCCGGTCAGGGTGATGTTCTGCCCGTTCAGGGTGAACAGCAGGTCTTCCCGGTGCACACCAATGCCGGTGACATGGTTTTCCACATCTTTCTGCCGGTTTTCCCGGTACCGGCTGCGCAGGCTCTCTTCCGGATCTTCCTCCGGGCCGATGACCGACAGATATTCCAGCCCGGCCACATCCTCACTGTCAGACAGTTCCCGGTACAGCCGGCCCATCTCTTCATTCAGCGACCGGATGAATTCCCGCCGGGCACTGATGATCTGGATGGATTCCATGATCATCTGTTCATCCAGCGTATCCAGGTACGTCTCATTGGGTTCATACCGCTTCAGATGGATATTCCTCTCCCGCAGCAGGTTCTGGTACCGGCTCACAGCTTTCAGGTAAGCCGGGGAAATCTTGGCGATCTCCTGGTTCATCAGCCGCCTTCTTTCCCGGGGCGCGTCCGTGAACAGCCCCAGATCATCCGGGGCGAACAGCACCACATTGAGCAGGCCGATGAATTCACTGCTGCGGTGAACCGGCTGACCGTTGACCAGCAGGGTCTTGCCGCCTTTATGAATGACAGCTTCGATCTTCCGTTCGATGCCGTCTTCATAAGCACAGCTGATCCTGGCGGCTTCACAACCGCTTCTGATCAGCTGTTGATCATCATTGAGCCGGTGCGATCTTGTCAGGGAGAGATAAACCAGACTTTCGAGCAGATTTGTCTTTCCCTGGGCATTCAGTCCGGTCAGTATGTTCATGCCCGGAGCAAACCGGATGACGGCTCTTTCATAATTTCTGTAGTTGCGCAGCTGCAGGGTTCTGATCTGCATCAGCCGATGACAAACGTGCGGCCGTCAATGACGACCTTGTCACCGGGATACAGTTTCCGGCCGCGGCGTTTTTCCCGTTCCCCGTTGACGTAGATCTTCATTTCCAGAACGAGCTGTTTTGCCTGCCCGCCCGTAGCCGCGAAGCCCTGCATCTTGAGAAACTGAGTCAGTGTAATGAAATCACTCTGAATTTTCTCCATGACGTCCTCTCCGTTTTCTTTTCTTCGAAAGCCATTTTTATTATAACATATTTTAAACAATATATTTAAATAAAAGGCCGTTTTCGGCCCGAATTTGAAGATTTTTACTGTTGTCGGTATGTCAGCCTTGACGGCAGTCAAATGCAGAATTCGGCCTGAAAACCGCCCGCATGCCATTCAGAGACATTTTTATAACCTTTTTCGAAAAGAAAAAGCTGTCCGTTCGGACAGACAGCCTTTTATCTGAATTTAATTGTATGTTCTGACCGGCAGGACCAGCTGCAGAATATTGTCTTCACCATCCACATTGGTCAGGATGAACGGCTTCATTTCCCCGGTGAACTGGATCCGGATCCGGTCGCTGCTGAGCGCCCGGGCCGCGTCCAGGACATAATTGCCGGCGAAGCTGATGTCAATCGGCGCGCCTTCATAAGATTCGGCTACGAGATCTTCATGGAACTCACCGATTTCCTGTGATTTATTGGAAACCGAGATATCATCGCTGCTGTTCATCTGCAGACGGATAATGGTCATATTGTCTGTCTTGATGAAAGATGTCCGGTCAATGGCGGAAATCAGGGCATTGCGGCTGATGACAAGGGTTCTGGTGAATTCTTTCGGGATCAGCCGGTCTGTTTCCGGATAAGTACCATCCAGGAGTCTGGACTGCATGACGATATTCTTGGAAATGAACTGAATCTTTTTCGCACTGACGGCAATTTCCACATCATCTTCATTGGCAAAGATGGATCTGGCTTCACTGAGGCTCTTGGCCGGAACAGTGATGGTAAACGGCTCGGCATCCACATGGATGACTTTTCTGGCCAAGCGGTAAGAATCGGTGGATGTGCAGACGAGTTCTGTACCCTTGTTGGCAAAGTTGACGCCGGTCAGGACCGGTCTTGTCTCTTTGGCAGAAGCCGCGAAGACAGTTTCGGAGATCAGCGCTGCCAGTTCCCGGTACTTCAGGGTAAATGATACGGCCGGCTTTGAGAAGTCCATGGTCGGATAATCCGCTGCCCGGTAGCCGTTGATCTTGAATTCGGCCTTGCCGCCGCTGAATCTGGTCAGTGTACCGTCAATGATTTCCACATTGATTTCATCCGTATCGATTTTCTTAACGATCTCCAGCAGGTATCTGGCATCGATGACAACTGTGCCCGGTGTGATGACCGAAAGGCCAAGCTTTTCGTCATCCGTATTGGATAATGTCATTTCAATGGAAATATCGGCATCACTGGATGTCAGGGTCAGGCCGCTGTCATCGGCATTGATCCTGATTCCGCAAAGTGACGGAACCGGTGAATTCGGTGAAACGGCTTTGGCTGAGATCTGGAGTGCATTCAGAAATTTAGACTTATTGATTTTGAAATTCAGTTCGCTCATGAAATCCCCCTGGTATATATTTCTTTTTTCAGTTCATTACTATTAGGTCTGTGGAAACTGTGGAAAAGTGGTAAAAAGCTTGCAGTTATCACATATTTTATCATTTTTGCATGTTGACGGAAAGAGGAGTGAATGTGGACATCAGCTGCTCAGTGACATTTCGATCTCACGTACTGCCAGGGCATATGTGGAATCACTCCTGATCTGTTTTTCCACTTTGCGGCAGGCACTGATTACAGTAGCGTGGTCCCGGCCGCCGAATTCCTCTCCGATTTTGATATAAGGCAGATCCAGCAGCTTGCGGCACAGGTAAATGCTGATATGGCGGGCATTGGCAATGTTCTTGGTCCTGGTCTTGCCGGTGATCTGCTGCTTTGTCAGGCCATAGTAATCCGCAACACTCTTGATAATCTTGTTTGGTGACATGCCGGTCTTGTCGGAGACGACAGCCTGGTTCTTCAAGGCGTTGACGATGGTCTCAAAACGGATGACATTCTTGTCTTCCTGGAACATGATGGCATAGAAGAGAACCCGGTTCCAGGCGCCTTCCAGGTCCCGGATATTTCCGGAGAAGTTGGAAGCGATATATGCCAGGCCCTGTTCGTCCACTTCGTTGATATCATTGCCGCTGTTCTTGATCTTCATGCGCAGGATGGCCAGCGAGGTTTCAAATTCCGGGGAATCAATGCCGACGGAAAGACCGCTTGAGAAGCGGCTGATCAGACGGTCTTCCAGACCCTTGATCTCTTTGGGCTGGCGGTCGGACGCGATGCAGATCTGCTTGCGGTTGTTGACCAGTTCGTTATAAATAGAGAAGAAGATTTCGTGTGATTTTTCCTTGCCGGCCAGAAACTGGATATCATCAACCAGCAGCAGGTCCATGGTGCTCATATACTGCTTGAACTGGTCAATCCGGTTGTTCTGGATAGCTTTGACGACCTTATCCACAAATTTCAGTGATTCTATATAATAAATCTTCTTGTCCGGATAGGATTTGCGGACATAATTGCCGATAGCCATGAGCAGATGTGTCTTGCCCAGGCCGGAATTGCCGTAGATAAACAGCGGATTGAAGTATTTGCCGGGGTTGTAGGCACAGGCCAGGGCTGCCGCCTGGCTTTCACGGTTGCAGTCACCGACGACAAAATTATCAAAAGTGCGGTCACTCTGAATTTCCATGCTGGCAAAATCATCATCCGGCAGGATCACCGGCGAATCCTCTTCCGGCAGTCTGTAACCGGCAAATTCGCTCTCCTGCATGATTTCCACGTGCACCGGATGATCATAATCCAGGATTTCAACGAAGGCAGACTCAAGCATCTCCCGTTCGTTCTGCATGATGGACTTGCTGATGATATTCGGCACGACCAGAATGATCTTGTCATCATTCAGTTCCCGCAGTTCCGCGGTACTGTAAAATGTATTGATGATCTCTGCTTCTATATTGCCATGATCCAGTAAATAGGCCATGGTCTGTTTCCAGATTTCGTTGTAATACTGATCCCTGCTGCGACTCATAATAAAAATGCTCCCTAAACTGCAGATGCTGCTTGTACACATATTCTAATCACCTTGCGGTGGAAAAACCACAGTAAAATTGTGTACAAATTTTTTGTCCACAAAGGCAGTTTGTCAAGACGGGTGATATATATGCGGAAATTTGAGTTTTCCACAATTGTAAACAAAATTTTGTGTGGAAAATTTGTGGATAAAAATCACGCACAGTTGAAAACCTGTCTTTTTGTTGAAAACTTTTTTGAAATGCACCCTGAAAGTCAAATTATTAACATCAGAATTCTGCATAAATATACAGAAAAATTGACATGCAACAATTATTAACAATTGTGGAAAAGTATAACTGTATCACGGCGGAGAACCTGTGGAAAACAGTTGTGTTCACCAGTTGGGGACAGGTGTCTTTTCCGTGAAAAAACGTGGAAAACACATGAAACATTTTTTTCCACATTTTTTATTAAAACAGAGGAGTTTTTAGGGTTTTACTGTCTTTCAAAAGGATAGACAAGGCGCATCTGCCGGCGGCATTCATCCATGATTTTCATGACCGCGACGGTGGCGTCCGGCGGCACAAGTACACTTGAAATCAGGCCGCTGCGTATCTCATCTGCCGCAATATCAAATTCGGTCAGATAATCAGTAATGCCGGTATATATTTCTTCCCTGCCGTTGTGGAAAACCAGCCTGACCTGGCCGGCATTATGATAATGATCAATATATATATCAGCTTCCGAACCGCGGATATGCAGCTGTTCCCCGCAGCTGTCATCGCACATGGACACTTCCACATGGCAGCTGAAACTGTCATAATTCACCTCAATTGTGTCACTGATGTCCACGCCGTTTTCGAGAACACCCTGACAGGACACGGAAACCGGTTCACCGAACAGCCGGTACAGATACGTCAGCGGATAGACCCCGATATCCAGCAGCGCGCCGCCGGCAGCCATGGGATCTGTCAGCCGGGAAGCATCATGCATGAAGGAAGCACAGTAACTGATATTGACCGTTTGAATGTCCCCCAGCCGTCTGTTGTCAATCCACTCCCTGACAACCCGGGCCGGCGGGGCAAACCAGGTCCACATGGCCTCAGCCGCGTAGACTTGTTTATCAGCGGCCAGTCTGAACAGGTCTTCCGCTTCTTTTGCCCGTACGGTAAACGGTTTTTCACAGAAAACAGGGACACCGAGCCGGATGGCGGTTTCCGCGTATTCGGCGTGCGAGCTGTGCGGGGTCACAATGTAGACACCTTCCACCCCCGCGGCCGTCATTGCCGCTTCCGGGTCTGCATATACTTCGGCACCATGGCGGGCCGCAAAAACTGCTGCTCTTTCATAAGTGCGGGAATAGACAGAAACGATCCGGTGACCGTTGGGCAGGATTTCGCCGGCAACTGTTTCAGCCAGCCGGCCGGTTCCGATGAAGCACCAGCCAAAAGGAGTTCGGGTCATACACAGCACCTCTTTTCATTTCATATTAATTATAAAAAAACATCCGGCTTTTGTATTTCCGGATGTTTTGCGGATCATCAGTCTTCTTCGGCTTCTTCCGTTGCGGACTTCTCGTCCACGTAGCAGATGCAGACGTGTCTCTGGCTGCCTTCGCCCTCACTCTGGGTCTGGATGTGGTTCCAGTCATTCAGCGCCTTGTGGATGACCTTCCGTTCATCGTTCGGCATCGGGTCCAGTTCGGCATCAACGTGGGAACGCATGACCTGCTTGGCTGTCCTTCTGGCCATGGCTTCCAGCTTGCGGTAACGTTCTTCCTTGTAGTTGTTGACATCAACCAGAACGTCAATGCGCTTGCGGAATTCAGCATTCACAGCGGCCCTGACCACCGTGTTGAAGGCAGACAGGGTCTTGCCCATCTTGCCGATCAGGACAGCGTTGTTTTCAGCGTTCATGCGGACGATGAAGCCGCCGTTCCGTTCTTCAATGGAAACTTCCAGATCCTGATCAATACCGGTGAAGAAATCACCGAGATAATCGAACAGGAACTCCTTGACATCATCCAGGCAGTAGACGTCTGCGGATACGGAGGAGCCGATTCCCAGCAGGCCTTTCTTTTCCTCAACAATGAAATATGTCAGATCTTCGACCGCACAGCCTTTTTCTTCCGCCGCGGCCGCCAGCAGTTCTTCCAGTGTTTTTCCTGTATACCGTTTCATCGCGCAGCCTCTTTTCTGTTATTGATAATAGCCTGAACAGCAAAGGTTTTGACAACCATGACCAGTGAGTTGACTGCCCAGTAAACAGCCATGGCGCTCGGCCACATCAGACCGAAGACCAGAATCATGGCCATCATGTAGTACTGCATCATCTGTGTCTGGTTGGTCTTCTTTTCTGGTTCACGGCTGCTGCGGTGATGCTTCTCCGCTTCCTTTTCCGCCTGCTTCTTGGCCAGCATCTGCGGAACCTTCATGGAGCCGAACTGGCAGAGTGCCATGATCAGGAAGATTGCCAGGTAAGTCATATTCCCGGCTTTGATACCGTCCAGCGGACGGATGGCAAGCGGGGCACCGAAGATCGAACCGGTCTGTACGGCAACCGATCTCTGCACTGCCTGGTACATGGCGATGATCACCGGGAACTGAACGAACGTCACCAGGATCATGGACATCGGGTTAACACCGTACTTGTTGTAGAGCTTCTGCATTTCCATGGCCTGTCTCTGCCTGGACGCATCATCGGTCTTACCCTCGTACTTGCGCTGGATCCGGTCCATTTCCGGCTGGAGCAGCTGCATCTGCTGCTGGGCAATCGTAGACTTCATTGTCAGGGCCATCAGGATCACATTGACGACAATCGTTACAACGGCAATCGCACCCAGCACGCCGATCTTCGGCGCCAGATGGTTCATGGTCGTTGCCATCGGCCATACGAGGATGGCATTGAACCAGTTTTCGGTCGCGATTGTTTCCTGGAATGTCGTGTCAAGCGTGATCTGTTTGATTGCTCCTGTTTCATCTGTCGGAATGCGGCAGCCGGACAGGCCGATTACAGCCACGAACAGCACTGCACACAACAGTAATTTTTTTGTAGACGGCTTGAGCTTCATAAAATCTCCTTAATAATATATAGAAACTATTTTATTGTAGCTTTATTCAGCAGTTTTTCCAACATTTTTTTATTGTCCGCATACCCGTTATCCAGATAGCCGAAGCGGACAATCAGAACAATGTCTTCCGGGAATGATTCAAAATCGATCAGTTCATGACACATCATCCGGACCTGCCGCTTGATGTGATTGCGCTCCACGGCATTGCCGATCTTGCGGGACAGGGAAATTCCGACCCTGGCATGCTCTTCTTTCCGCGGGGCGTGATAAAGCACAAAAGAGGGTCCTGCCAGTTTTTTCTCATGACGGATCATATGCTGAAATTCTTCGGATTTGAGAATGTGGTATCGCTTTTTCATATCGGTAAAAAAAACCACCATGCGGTGGCTTCTGTCAGGCAGACAGTACTTTTCTGCCCTTTGCTCTGCGTCTCGCTAAGACCTTCCGTCCGCCGACCGTGCTCATGCGGGCTCTGAAGCCGTGGGTCGACTTATTTTTTTTCTTGCTCGGCTGGTATGTTCTTTTCATTTCATGCCACCTCCGTTTTTATACGTATAAGAACAAACGCTATATAATAATAAAGGTCTGAATTTGAAAAGTCAATGTGATAATAGGACAGAAAGGCTTAAAATAAGCGTTTTCCTGTCATTTGCCGGTCTGGGAGGAGCCTTGCCGTGAGGTGCTGCCAGCCGTGTCCCGCATACGGCAGCGGGTGTGATTGTACGGCCGTTTCATTAATTCCGCAGCGGCTCTGCCTGCAAATCCTTCTTTTTCCGTTATAATATATAGGCTTAAGGAGTCTGAATTATGAATTTATCAACGATTTTACTGGTTGCGGCAGCTGTGTACTGCATCTACCGGCTCATAGCCATGCAGAAGGAAACACGCACCAACAAAAAGATCCTCCGGATTCTCGGTGCATTCGGTGACAAGCAGGAATTCGAAGAGACCCTGAATCAGGAATTCTCCCCGGAGAACACCCCGGACTACACGGCCCGCCTGCAGGCCCTGCGGGTATGGGGCGGCGCCTACCACGATGATGAAGACATGTTCCGTGAGGGGCTTGCCAACCTGGATGTCAGCGTACTGCTGCCCGGGGATAACCCGAAAAGCGCCGTCGGCATGAACGAGAGCACTTTCTTCTGGCTGCTGCTGTTCGCCCCGAACAACCTCTACAGCAAGAACCGGATGGATCAGATCAGCGCAATCTACGAAAAGATGGAACCGTACCGGGAAGAGCTTGAACATGAGATGGTCTGGCAGCTGGGCCTGGCCAACAAGGCCTACTATGAAAAGAGCGGTGACCTCGGCCGGGCCTTCTATGATCGGGTCATGGAAGGGGACTATGCCGACCTGCATTATACCAAGGACCTGATCGGTATCTACAAACACATTATTACGGCCATGCAGTGCCGGATCTGGCTGGATGAAGGCGAGATGGAAAAATATGACGAATCCATCGGTGTCCTGGATGAATTCCGCAAGGCGCCGCTGGGCAGAAGATGGCTGGAAGAACTCGGCATGAAGGCCGCAGAGGAAGCAGAGCCGGCTGACGAAGAGACCGCGGAAGCGGAAGAAGAGCCTGCCGGAACAGAAGCAGAACCAGGTGATTCCGAAGCGGAAACCGCCGAAGCAGAAGAAGAGACAGCCACAGAGGGGCAGGGCGAATGAAACTGATTGCCGGACTGGGCAACCCGGGCCGGGAATACGCCGATACCCGGCACAATTCCGGGTTCATGGCCATGGATTATCTGCTGGACAAACTCGGCGCTTCTTTGTCCCAGGAGAAATGGCATGCCCTGATCACTACCGTAAGGATCGAGGGGGAACCGGTGCTGCTCATGAAGCCCCTGACTTACATGAACGAATCCGGCCGGGCTGTAGCCGCAGCCGTAAACTTCTACCACATTGAACCGGAGGATATCCTGATCATGCACGATGACATGGATCTGCCGGTCGGTTCACTGCGCATCCGCACCAAGGGCAGTTCCGGCGGCCAGAAGGGCATGAAGTCCATCCAGCAGTGCCTGGGCACTGCGGACATTGCCCGCATCCGCATCGGCGTCGGCCACAGTACCCGCGGCCAGCACGAACAGGTGCCGGACTGGGTGCTTTCCCCGGTGCCGAAAGACGAGAAGGAACCGTTTGAACACACGCTGAAACAGGCGGCCGAAGCCGCTTACGCCTGGGCTTACCTGCCGATGGAAAAAGTCATGGCGTACAATATCAGGGAAAAGAAACAGAAGGAAAACACAGAAACCGAACAATGACAGGAACAATGCCCGGCCTGCCGGCCCAGCTCTTCGCGGAGCTGAAAGACAATCCGGCAGTCAGACAGCTGGAAACCGGAAAAGGACCGCTGCCCCTGGCATCACTGGCCGAAGAAGCGGTGATCCTGAGCACGTTCTACCGGCTCCATCCGCAGCCGATTCTGGTTGTGAAAAAGAATCTCTACAGCGCCCAGAAACTTTACGAGAGGGTCTCATCCCTCCTGTCGGAAAAGGAATGTGCGCTTTTCAGTGCGGATGAATCCCTGCGGGTGGAGGCGATCGCGGCTTCCCCGGAGATCCGGGCAGCCAAGGTGGAAACCCTGGCCTCCCTGCTGGAGCGGCCGGCCCAGCTGGTCATTACCTGTCCGTCGGGCTATCTGCGGCTGCTGCCGTCACCGGAAGTCTTCCGGGATGCCTGCATTGACCTGGAAACAGGCATGCGCATGGACATGGAGGAACTGAAACGGCGGCTGCGGCAGGGCGGCTACTATCAGACCGCACATATCGACCAGCCGCTGAGCTTCGCGGCCCGCGGCGGGATCGTGGATATTTACTCAATCAACTATGACCAGCCGGTCCGGGTGGAATTCTTTGATGATGAGATTGATTCCATCCGCTTTTTCGATGCCGGCACCCAGAAAACCATTGTCCCGGCCGGCCAGGTCCGGATTGTGCCGGCCAGTGACATCCTGTTCTCGCCGGCAGACATTGATCGTGTCCGGAAGGAAAGCGAACGGCTGCTGGCCGGGGGCAGCGAGATGCTCCGGGCCGCGGCGGAAACCGAGCTGAGCCTGATCGAAAACCAGATCAGCGAACCGTCCCTGTATACCTGGATGACACTGACGGAACAGCCGGCCTCCCTGGTTTCCTATATGGATGATCCGCTGGTGATCCACTCGGACCCGGTGGTCATCCAGGAAAATGTCAGACGGCTGATCGAGGAGACGACCGCGTATATCCAGGAAATGGTGCAGGAAGACAAGAAACTGCCCCGCTATGCCGTGTGGCATGAGTTCCTGCGGGTCCACGGCAGATGCCGGCTGATTGAAGAAGATCCCTTTGAGGACAATATCTCCGGGATCGAGGAAATGCACCTGCCCAACCACCCCCTGCATACACTGCTGCGGCTGCTGCAGAACGGTCCGGAAAAGCGCACGGTCCTGCTGCTGCGGGAAAACGAAGCGGAACGGGTCCTGACCGCCTGTGTGGACGGGCAGATTCCCTATACACTGATCCCTGATGAAAACACCCCGCTGCAGGAAGGCCTCAATATCATGTTCAGGCCGCTGGCCGAGGGCTTCCGGCTGACGGACCGGGATCTCGCGGTGGTCACTTCGGCAGAGCTGTTTGAGGTGCACCACCATGCCGGCCGCTATGAAAAGAAATTCCGCAATGCCGAAGTCATCCAGGGTTATGAAGAACTGGAACCGGGTGACTACGTCGTCCATGCCCAGTACGGGGTGGGCCAGTACCTCGGCATTGAAACCAGGGAAGTCCGGGGGATCATCCGCGATTTCCTGAAGATCATCTACCGCGGCAACGCGGAACTGCTGGTGCCGCTGGAACAGTTCCGGCTGGTGCGCAAGTTCGTGTCCCGGGAAGGGGTTGTGCCGCGGCTGAACAAGCTGGGCAGCGGTGA
>JAFRHT010000079.1 GCA_017433125.1 Solobacterium sp. | reverse complement strand
CTATCTTATCTTCATAACTAAGTTTCATAAAAATACTCCCCAAAAGTTTTGTTCAACTTTTGGGGAGCACTTCACTTGCCTCAGGCTTTTTGTTTACACCTTTATCCGGTCAGGGCAGTTTTACCAGCATGCCGCCGGCGTACATGGCCCCGAAGGCCAGCGGGAAGTAGAGCAGCCAGAACAGGAAGAAGACACCCAGTTCCTTCAGGAAGCCGGAGAACACATGCCCTTCCCTGAGATGCATCAGCGTATGCACCAGGTTCAGCACCAGGAACACCGCCAGCCCGGCTGCCCACACAAACAGCAGGAGCACGAAGAGACCGGCCACGGATGGTGTCCCGGCCAGCCCGGCTGCCGCGATATGGGCATAGGAGTCTTCTATATAGAACTTCGTCAGCAGAACACTGATGAAAAAACTTATGGCAAGTATGATCAGGGCCGTATTGCGGGCGAAATGTCTGCGCATGGTCTCAGTCCTTCCCTTTTCTGTTACTATCCGTTTTTTTCTTCCTGACGTTTTTCTTTTTCCGTACGGAATACCCGAAGCTTCCCAGCTTTCTGCCCAGGGCATAGTATTCGCCATGGGAATAGGCAATCAGGCCGGCCTTCCGCAGGTTCAGCCTGCCCTGCTCATCCAGGTATGCTTCATCGACACTCGTATTGACAACCTCGGCGATAAACATGTCGTGGCTGCCCAGTTCCAGGATCTCCCTGACCCTGCATTCCAGGGCCACGGGGCTTTCGGCAATGACCGGTGCCTGCACGACTTTCCCCTTGAGCGGAGTCAGTTTCATATCCCCGGCCAGCGCGAATTTGTCGGTATCCCGGCCGCTTCTGACCCCGGCAAAGTCCGTAACCCGCGCCAGGGACTCCGTTGTCAGGTTCATGACAAATTCCCCGGTGCGGGCAATGATGTCATGGCTGTACCGGTTTTTCCGGATCGAGACGCTGACCATGACCGGATCGGAACAGACCGTTCCGGCCCAGGCCGCGGTCATGACATTGTATCTGCCCTGCTCATCACATGAGGTGATCAGCACGGCCGGCACGGGATTGAGCAGGTTGGCTGGCCGCCAGTTCTGCCGGCCCATCAGGCTTCCCTCCCGGACAGGATTGCGTGCAGCTGCGGCAGGTCCACCTTGCCGGTGGATGTGCGCGGCAGTTTCTCCAGGAAGACAATTCGCTGCGGCATCTTGTAGCCGGCTACCTGGTCTTCCAGAATAGTTCGCACGTCGGTTTCCGTCAGCGGTGTTTCCGGCACAATGCAGGCGCAGACAATCTCGGTCCAGTGCGGATCCTCCAGCCCTGTCACCTTGCATTCCCGGATGCGGCTGTCATTGAGCAAAGCTGTTTCCAGTTCCAGGGGTGAGATATTCTCCCCGCCCCGGATGATCAGTTCCTTCTTTCTGCCTTCATAGATGAGGTTGCCGTTCCATTCCCGGACCAGGTCACCGGTATGCAGCCAGCCGTCTTCATCGATGACTTCGGCGGTGGCCTGCGGCATTTTATAATAACCCGGCATGACGGCATAACCTTTCACGCACAGTTCACCGTCCTCAATCCGGTATTCCAGATGCGGGAAGATATGACCGATCGTCATGGCCCGGACCTCGAACGGATCGGACAGCGACGCAGTGGTCAGGCCGGCGGTCGCCTCCGTCTGGCCCAGGGACGGCAGGATCGTCATGCCCAGGCAGGCCTCTGCCTTCTGCAGGAAGTCGGCACTGTAGGTCGACCCGCCGACATAGCCGGCCCGCAGGCTCGAGATATCCCGCGGTTCATTCGTCTGCCGCCGCATGATTGCCAGAAACAGCGACGGCACAGCGGTCAGGATTGTACACCGCCCGGCTGCCACCATATCCAGCACACTGTAACTGTGCGTGTCAGCCGGGAAGCACAGGCACGCTCCTGCCAGGATAGCCGGCAGGACCGTGGCGGTCAAGCCGAAACAGTGAAACATCGGCAGAACGGCCAGCAGGCTGTCGTTCTCTGTCAGTTCCAGTGCTTCAAGCTGGCTCACTGCGGTATTGTAGCGGGCATAGTGCGTGCTCAGCACCGGCTTGGGATCCGCCAGCGTACCGCTGGTAAACAGGATCGTGTCGGTGTCGTGCGGCCTGACGACGGAAGTTGCTCCGGCGAATACCGTTTCCGGCAGTTCATCCAGCTGCCAGACAGGAATCTCCGTGTGGACCGGCCGCTCACTCAGCACCAGCTGTACATCCGCCTTGTGCAGGCACACGTTCAGCTCATGATCCGTAAAATGGACATTCAGCGGGACAATGACTGCCCCGATCTGCCAGGCGGCCAGAAACACCGTCAGGGCTGGAATGCCGTTGGCGGCCAGGATGCCGATATGCGTGCCGTAGCCGTAACCGAACAGGAGAAAAGACCCGGCCAGGCGGTCTGCCCGCTCAGCCAGTTCAGCATAGGTCAGGGTCTCATGGATATCCCGGACGGCCAGACGGTCACCGTGTTTTTCCACGGTTTCCCGGAAGGCCTGGGCCAGGGTCTTTTCCTGCAGTTCCATTATTGTTTTGCCTTTCTGAATTCCTCTATCAGTTTCGGAGCAACATCGAACAGATCCCCGACGATACCATAGTCGGCAATCTCGAAGATCGGCGCGTTCTCGGCCTTGTTTACGGCGATGATGCACTCACTGTCCTGCATGCCGCTCTTGTGCTGAATTGCACCGGAGATGCCCAGGGCAATGTAGATCTTCGGCCGGACGGTCTTGCCGGTCTGGCCGACCTGGTGATCGGCACTCAGCCAGCCGTTGTCAATGACAGCCCTGGTGGCTCCCAGGACACCGCCCAGTTCATCCGCCAGCTCCGCGGCCAGCGCCAGGCCCTTTTCCACGTCCCGGGCAATGCCCTGGCCGACGGACACGATGACATCCGCCCCGATCAGGTCCACCTGTTTCCGGGTCGACTTCACAATCTCGATGATATCTGTCTGGACATCGCTTTCATCCAGCCGGAACGCCGGTTTTTCAACCTGTACGGCCGCGGCTTTTTCGGCGCTGTATTCCCGCAGCTTCATGACGCCCGGTCTGACCGTGGCCATGGCCGGCCGGAAACGCGGACAGACGATGGTAGCCATCAGGTGGCCGCCGAACGCCGGTCGGGTCATCTTCAGATTCCGTTCGACATCGAACATCTTGGATTCAAAGCTCGTATTGTCAACATCCACGGAAGATTCCTTCCGCAGGAAATCGATATACCCGCCCAGGTCCACATCCAGATGTGTGCAGTCGGCGCAGAGCCCGGTATGCAGGCGGGCAGCGCACCGCGGGGCCAGGTCCCGGCCGATATTCGAAGCCACAAACAGGAGTATCTCCGGTTTGTATGTTTCCACCGCCTGCGCGATGACTTCGGTATAGGTCTCGGTCCGGTAGTTCTTCAGCAGTTCGTGATCATAGATCAGTACTTTATCAGCCCCATAGCCGCCCAGGGTCACTGCCAGCGAATCCACATCGTGGCCCGGCAGGACGGCATGAAGTTCACAATGCAGTTCATCGGCCAGCTTGCGGCCCTCACTGATCAGTTCCAGCACGGCCGGCATCAGTTCTCCCTGACGCTGTTCGGCAAAGACCCAGACATCATGGAATTCATCTAAATTCATACTGTTGAATGTCATTTCGTCTTCCCTCCTAGATCAGGTGCTTCTCCGCCAGGCACTTGGCCAGTTCCGCGGCTGTTTCCTGGGCATTGCCCTTCAGCATCCGGCCGGCACTCTTCTGCGGCGGGGTGAATGATTTGTAAATGTTGGTCGGGCTGCCCTGCAGGCCGATCGTTGTCTTGTCAATCAGCGGATGATCCTTCAGATCCTCATAGGAGAGAATCCGGATTTCCTTGTCAAAGCAGTCCTCGATCCCCTGCACGCTCATATAGCGGGGCTCATTGAGTTCCTTGACACAGGTGATCAGGCACGGTGTCTTGACCTTGATCATCATGTAGCCGTCTTCCAGCATCCGCTTGATCAGCAGGCCGTCATCTTCCTTCGTGATCTCGGCCGCGTAACTGACCTGCGGCAGGTGCAGTTTTTCGGCAATCTGCGGGCCGACCTGGGCCGTATCGCCGTCAATGGCCTGCCGGCCCGCAAGGATGATGTCATCCTCGTCCAGGCCGATCGTATCGATGGCCGCGGCAATGATCTGGCTGGTCGCATAGGTATCCGAACCGCCGAATTCCCGACCGGAAACCAGCACGCATTCATCCACACCCATGGCATACAGTTCCCTGAGCATGCTTTCGGCCTGCATCGGGCCCATGGTCACGGTGATGACCTTTGCCCCGTATTGATCCTTGAGCTGCAGCGCCGCTTCCACGGCATTGAGGTCATCCGGATTGGTGACCGTTTCCATGCTTGCCCTGTCCAGCGTCCCGTCCGGTTTGACGGACACTTTGCCGGTGGTATCCGGCACCTGTTTTACCGTAACGATAATCTTCATGTCCGTCCTCCTATTTCTTCAGCAGCTGTCCGGCAATGACAACTTCCTGAATCTGGCTGGTGCCTTCATAGATGCTGCAGATGCGCGCATCCCGGTACAGCCGTTCCACTTTGTAGTCCTTGGAATAGCCGTAGCCGCCGTGAATCTGCACGGCTTTATAGGCGCAGCGGTTGGCAGTCTCGGCCGCGTAGAACTTGGCCATGGAGCAGGCCATGGTTGCGTCCTTGCCGGCATCCTTCAGCTCCGCCGCGTGATAGACCAGCTGTCTGGCCGCTTCAATCTCGGTGGCCATTTCCGCCAGCATGAAACTGACCCCCTGGAAATTGCCGATCGGCTGCCCGAACTGCTTTCTCTCCCTGGCATAGGCAACGGATTCATCCAGGCACGACTGGGCAATGCCAACCGCCTGGGCCGCCATGCCGAGACGCCCGCCGTCCAGCGTGCGCATGGCAATGGAGAAGCCCTTGTGCAGCGGTCCGACCAGACAGTCCTTCGATACCCGGACATCTTCCATGACGACATCACAGGTCGGATAGCCGTTGATACCCATCTTCTTCTCCGGCGCGCCCAGCGACACACCCGGCAGTTTCAGGTCTACGACAAACATCGAGATCCCCCGGGAACCCTTCGCGGCCAGGTCGGTCTTGGCAAAGACCAGGCACCAGTCCGCCATCGGCGCGCCCGAGACGAAGGTTTTGCGGCCGTTAAGGATGAAGTCATCCCCGTCCGCAATCGCCGTGGTGGTCGTCCCGCCGGCGTCGGAACCGGCCCCCGGCTCCGTTAAGGCGAAGACCATGATCTTCTCACCGCTGGCAATCTGCGGCAGGTACTTTTCCTTCTGGGCCTGGGTGCCGGCCATCATCAGCGGGCCCCCGCCCAGGGAGTTCGAGGTGTTGGCGTAAATGGACAGCGCCGCGTCAACCCGGGCAAACTCCTCAATCAGCAGGGCATAGGAAAGATAGTCTCCCCCGGCCCCGCCGAGTTCCCGCGGAATCCGGACACCCATGAAACCGTACCGGGCCATCTTCCGGTGCATATCCCAGTCGAATTCCCCGGTCTCATCCAGTCTGTCCTGCAGTTCCTTGGTGAATTCCGTTTCCGCGAACTGGCGGAACAGCTTGCGTTCCAGTTCGTGTTTTTTATCAAGAATCATGCCTGTTCCTCCTTTGTCAGTATTTTCTTCAGGCCGCCCCATTCCTCACGGAAGAGCCCTTCATCCATGACTTTGAGATCAGCGGCAATCGCCGGGGTAAAGTCCATGTTGGCCAGGATATCCTTTTCAAGATCCACACCCGGGGCGATTTCCGTCAGCGTCATGACGCCGTCCCGCAGTTCAAAGACACAGCGCTCCGTCACATAGAGGACCTTCTGGCCCGGCTTGACATATCTGCCCGCAAAGGTGATCTGCTGGACATGCTTGAGGAACTTTTTGACATTGCCTTCCTGCACGATTTCCAGCCTGCCGTCATGGACTGCCAGCCTGGCCTTGCCCATGAAGGTGCCGCAGAAGACGACCTTGTGGGTCGCGTTGGTGATATCAATGAAGCCGCCCGGCCCGATCAGCCGCCGTCCGAACTTGGAAACGTTGATGTTGCCCTCTTCGTCGCACTCGCCCAGGCCCAGGCAGGTCATATCCAGGCCGCCGCCGTCAATGATGTCAAAGGAGGCGTTGTGCTCGATGGTCGCTTCAGGGTTGTAGCTGGAGCCGAAGTTTGGCAGCGGGCACGGCACCCCGCCGATCATGCCCGACTCGGAGCACATCGTAACCAGATCGATGCAGCCTTCCTCCGCCAGGATATTGCCGACGTTGGCTGACATGCCGACCCCCAGGTTCAGCACACTGTCCGGTTCGACTTCCATGGCGCAGCGTCTGGCCACGACCTTGCGCTCATCCAGCGGATAGCGTTCGATCGCGGAGACCGGCTTGCGGATCTGCCCGGAGAAGGATGGCTCCCAATAGACGCCTTCCGCCTGCCAGGCCGCCATCGGATCGGTGGACTGGACAACATAATCAACGAGGATCCCCGGGATCTTCACATCCTTCGGGTTCAGGCTGTCCGCCTTGGCCAGGTATTCCACCTGCACGATGACAATGCCGCCGCTGTTATGGGCAGCACTGGCAATCGCGAGGCCTTCATTGATGATACCTTCATGCATGAAGGAGATATTGCCCTTTTCATCCGCCACTGTACCGCGCAGCAGCGCCACATCCAGCGGGAAGCTCCTGTAGAAAAGATATTCTTCCCCGGCGAAATTCACCAGTTCAGCCACATCTTCCTGTGTCTGTTCATTCATCCGGCCGCCTTCCAGCCGCGGGTCGACAAATGTACCGAGGCCCACCTTGGTCAGAAGACCGGGTCTGCCGGCGGCGATTTCCCGCCAGAGATTGACGGCGACACCCTGCGGCAGGCAGTTGCCGGTGATTTCCCCTTTGGCAGCCAGGTCATTCAGGGCATGGGCTGACTGGACGTGGGCTCCGTACCACTTCGTGACCAGGCCCGGGCCGGCTTCGCCGAGTCTTGAGAGGCCGCGCACGCCGGCCGGCTGCGGATCATCCTCGCCCCGCCGGGTCTTTTCCCAGCCGACAAACTGGTTGCCGTAGCCGTGGTCTCCCATGGCCGAACCCTGATGCAGTTCCAGGTTCTTCGGATGTCCGGTTTCCTTATAAAGATCCCTGATGGCACAGGCCACTTCTTCCGGAAAGCCCGAAAGCCCCATCCCGCCGACGCCGATGACAGCCCCGTCCGGGATCAGTTCCGCGGCCTGTCTTGCTGTTATGAACTTTGCCATATTACTCACTCAGATCCTCGGCAATCTGCTTGCCGATGCCAGCCATGTACTTCGTGTGGTATTCCTTGCCCCAGCTGTACTGCGGCAGATCCCACTCCATCTTCTCCAGGCTGTCGATGATTTCCGGCAGCACCTGATACGGGATGCTCAGCATGAGCAGGCCTTCCGGGAAGATCTTCCTGGCCTTCATGCCATGATGCAGCCCGGTCACCATCATGTTCAGCTCGCCGGTCAGATACGGCCATGTATACAGGCAGGCGCAGCCGGCCACGGTTGTACCGACCGCATGCCAGCCCCGGCCGGTCCTGTAGCCGTTGGCCCGCAGGACAATCTCCGCCTGGGACGGATGGCACATCAGGATGACCAGGTCCGGATCAAAGGTCATATGATCTGTCGTATCAAACATGATATACGGGCAGGTTCCCTTTGCGAGTGTCTTCATGTTGTAATAGATGTTCGCGTTGGCTCTGGGATCTTCGTAGACGTTGATCCGCGGACCGATCAGGCCGCCGACCATGCCCGGGTCATCCTCAGACTCGCCCAGCACATACGGACCGACCGCGCAGCCATGGCATTCCTTGGCGGCATAGAAACCGCCTTCTGTCTGGGCTACGTGCAGCATCTCGCACACTGCAACCTTTTTGTCCAGCAACGGCAGATCTTTCGGACGGAACATGCTGAATTTCACGCCGACCGGCTTGAAATCCAGACCAAGACGATCAAAAATTTCGTATTTGCCCATTATTAAATACCTCTCTTTTTTATGAGTTAATTATACTGAAAACGCTTACTTATTGATATAGAAACTGAAAACCGCCGCAGCGGTTTTTCTTCAGTTCAGCTGTTTCCGCCGGATTGCGGCCAGATCCAGGAAAGTATTGATGTCGTGCCGCAGCACCAGAACCGGGATATCCTGTTCCGGATTGAAACACAGCCCGTTGAAGCGGTCATCCTCAAACAGTTTCTGCATGACCCGGAACATGGAGACACGTTCGGTCTTCACCCCTTCCGGAATCATCCCGTCATCCGTGTAAAGGGTTAAATATTCATTCTGATGGTCATCTCCGGATACCCGCCAGCTGCCGTCCGGTTCCAGGGCCACCGCCACCGGTTCCTCTTCTTCGTTCATGTCCATCACGACAACAAAGAAGATCGAGTAGTTCTTTCTGGTTGTATCTTTGTACAGGTTCCTGACTGCTTCCGATAATCTGCTCATACTCTTTTCTTTCTCCTATATTTTGCCTTATTTTCAGGCATTTCTAAAGCATTTATTCGCAGAAAAACAAAACAAAACCGCCCGGAAAGGAAAAACCTTTTTCCCGGACGGCCTTATTTCAGTCCAGATCCACGCCGCGCCGTTCAGCTTCCGCAATAATCCTTCTGACATGGGAATAGATATACCGGATCCGTTCCGGCGCATAGGCCGGAAGCCCGCACCAGCTGCCCTGTGCGTCAAACATGCCGTAGTGGGTCATCAGCCATTCCTTCTGGCGGCTGAAAATCCAGTCATACCAGGCCAGCGGCACATCTTCCTTCACGATGCCCAGGGCTTTCAGCGCATCTGCTTCAGCGATCCCGGTCACCGGGTCAAAGGAAGCCTCATGCCAGGCCCCGCTGCGGTATATGTAGCACGTTCCGTCCTGTATCATACCGATCTCATTGTCCAGTACATAGTATCCGTCCATGATTTTGTCCTCTTTCACAAATATTATTCTATGTTATTTGCCGTCAGTTATGCTATCCTTTTATTATTGTTTGAAGGAGAAAGAATTATGCCAAGAGAATTTCATTACGATGTGGTTCAGCATTTTGAAACCATTACAACCAATGAAGCCAGCACAGGCACGAAATACACAAAGGAATTGAACCTGGTTTCCTATAACGACGCTGATCCTGTTTATGACATCCGCAACTGGACACACATGGCCAACGGTGAGGAGCGCATGGGCAAGGGCATTACCCTGTCCTTTGACGAAATCCGCCGGCTGCGTGACATCCTGAACGGGATGGATGAACTCAAGGATGAGTAAAGCCGAACCGGGACATACCTACCGCCATTACAAGGGCAGTCTCTACCGGGTTCTGATGCTTGCCGTGCATACCGAGACCATGGAACCGCTGGTCATCTATACGGATGACACACACGTCTGGGCCCGGCCGCAGAAGATGTTCGAAGAACAGATTGAACTGAATGGTGTCCTGACTGACCGGTTTACCCGCATGGACTGAAAAAATGACCTGACGGTCATTTTTTTCTGTTCAGGCTGCCCGGGCCGCACGCAGTTCACTGAGGAGCTGCTTTACTTCCGGCATGTCCTTGTCTTTGATATAGGCTTCAATCGAATCTGCCAGCACCAGGTCCTTCGCACCCCCGTCCATATTCAGGGCAAGTTCCAGCAGGTTCTTCAGCATCTCTGGTCCTTCCGGCAGCAGGGAGATGCCCGGTACGGCGCTTTCATCCAGCAGGGCCAGGAACAGGAAGCGGATGTCTTCGTATTCTTCCCTTGTGCAGGCCGGCCGCTGCAGGTACTGCAGGGGATCGCACTTCATGGCGATTTCCAGCGCGGAATAGGCCGGCATGATCGTATTGCGGCACCCTTCCCGCAGCATCCAGACGCGGGCTTCCTCGGTTAGCGGCGCCAGATAGCGGACAGTATGCACCCGGCCCCAGCCATTGACTTTGCGGGCTGCCGCGAGCAGTTCATTGTTGGCATCGGGCCACTGGCGCATGGAGAAAGCACAGAACATCGTGAATTCGTCACACAGGGCCAGGGTCCGGATGACATCATAGGCAGTGCCGTCATCCACGTTGATCATCTCGAACAGGGTCAGGCCGAACTTGATGCACTCGGCATTGTCGGAGCTGCGCATCAGCGCCGTGGCAAAGGCATATATCTTTTCGGCACTGAAATCCGCATGGTTTTCAAAGAGATAGTTCTGCAGCGGATCCACCATGAACAGCATGCGGTTGTTGTCATCACTGAAGAATTCCTTCAGCTTCAGATAGGCTTCACCGGTCTTGTCTTCATTGACCAGTTTCAGGGCCTCTGTCAGCCCGTCGATATTCTCCTTCCGGGGCCCCATATGATACAGGGCGATGGCGTCTCTGGCTCCGTCGGAAAAACTGACGGTGTCATCTTTTTTCTCACCTTCAGGCAGACTGAACCATTCCGGCAGCCGGCCGTTTTCACCGACCGCATTGCGGATCAGTTCATACAGGGAATTTCTTTCACTCATGCGCTTTCTTCTCTCTTCTCTTTTTCGTCATGCGGGCAATATGCCGGGCCGCCTGCCACACGGCTTTCAGCCCCAGGGCAGCACCAACCAGGCAGAAGAATGTCAGGCCGATCCCGATGATATCCCAGTGCCAGTCCCGCAGCCGGCCCTGCACAATCATCAGCATCGTCGCAGAAAAGGCCAGGCAGACGATGATCGTCACGATATCCGTGCTCACATCCCAGGCATAGCCCCTCCGTTTGCGTTTGTAGAGCCCGAAGAAGACAGTCTCCATTTCGTCGTCATCTTCTTCCGATACAGCCGGGACTTTTCTTTCCGGCTCTTTTTCCTTCAGTTTCTTTTCTCTGGATTTCTTTCCCATGATGATGCCCCGCTTAATAATCGAATTTCAGAATATCGATATCCAGTTTTTCGTCATGCACCAGATGTACGTCAACGCTCTGGTCATGCGGCAGATTCAGTTTCCCGCCGTCCGGGAAATCAATGTCCTGGTCCATGACCAGGGCGGTCAGTTCCGTCATGAACCCGAGCAGGTCCTGCGGCTGCCTGGTACTGTCAACCACTTCCATCTCTTGCTTTCCGAACGCTGTCAGTCCGTATGTATCGACGCTGACGGTCCGGCCGCGGTCATTGCTGAAGAGCTCAAAGTATACCAGGTTCATCACCGGGAACCTGTTCTCACGGAAGGCAAATTCCGCAGCCCGGATATAGACATCCGGATTCATGACCGTGCCGATTGTATAAATGCCGGTGGCGTTGATCTGCCGCAGGCAGCTGACAGCCAGCTTGACCATCAGTTTCCCCATGTCCCGCGGATCTGTCTGTCTGCCCAGCAGCGCGATCAGGATATGGGCCTGGTGCTCTTTGGCCGCGGTCACCGCTTCAGGCCACATGTAGTTGTATACCGCCCGTTCCTCGGCTTCCCCGCGCGGTACTTTGGCCGGCATGTAGGAAATCGTGCACAGAATTCCGTCCCGGTCAAAAACCAGGCTCTCAGGATCCCTGGCCATGGCTTCGGAGACATCGATGCCCCAGTCATGCCGCAGGTCACGGGCGAGTTTCTTCGGGTTGAATGAACGGTTTTTCAGCAGTACCGAACTGACAAAGGGCCACTTCTTTTCTTCTTTCTTCTCGTTATCCATAGTGCCTCACCTGCATATTGTACCATGCCGGAAGAAAAACGCCCCGATCTTTCACGGGGCGTTTTCCGATAAAATGCTTTTTCTGTTTACTTGTCAGCAGTATTCGGAACGCCTGCCGGCAGGCCTGCCTTCAGGTCTTCCAGGGCCTTGGTGATATCATCAAGTTCCTTCAGGGCCTTGGTCAGTTCGTCGCCTTCCAGTGCGCCCTTGGCAACCAAGTCTTCCAGAGCCTTCAGCAGGTCACCCAGGGCATTGTACTTCGCCTTGGCGGTTTCATCAGCCTTGTCGAAATCTG
>JAFRHT010000078.1 GCA_017433125.1 Solobacterium sp. | reverse complement strand
TGGGATCTGTTACCAGAACATGCTTCTCATTGCTGGTCGCGTTTTCCAGTACCCAAAGGCTCTGGATTCGTTGCCATAAAGCCATCAGAATTGATATAGATCAATGATCCCTGGATCAGAGTAGCTACACCGTCTTTAATTGAGACATCGGTAAAACCGCCTTTCATTTCTGCCTCCAGATCATCAGCTGTCACGGGAAGTACCTGGTCACCGATGCGACGGCAAAGAACGCCACCATAGTTTGCATACTTCAAAGCCAAGCGGATCCAAAGCCACAAATACTCCGACCCATGCTTATGCCGTTCAATCGCTGTAACTTCTTCACAAGTATCAATTCCCAATTCAACTTTTAGACAATAGAAGGTCTCATTTTTCATAGCCATGTGTTATTCCTCCCCAAACAAAACAGCGTCAATTGGCAATATCACCAATTGACGCTGACGTAATAATTACTTTTCTCTATTCTTTCGAATTTCCAGTTTTAATTCATAGTATTCAAGAGGGTCCAAATCAAGTGTTTCCATCACTTGAGTATCATCGAAATCACCGTCGAAATATTCGCTTAAAGCTTCAATTTGCTCTAATTTTAATTGTTTTCCAACAGGGAAAGATGACTCTACAATCTCGACCTCTAGGCAAATCGAAACTTTATACTCGATATACGCCTGCCGTTTTCTGTTTCCGAGGACCGTTTTGTTATAACCCCACGATGTCGAAAAATGGCTTGTTTTAAAGACTTCTACGACTTTTCGAGATAGCTCAATCTCATAGTCACAATACAGAGGGTCACCTGGAAAACATCCGACGATAAGGAACCGTCTTCGTTGCGGAAGCTGCGGTCTGCCTCCACCAGCATATGGGCAATTGTATTGCCCTTCGGCGTTGTGCGGATTTCCGGCTCACGGACAACCTTGCCGACCAGTACACATTGATTGATCATGTATTTTACACCTCCTGATTGTTTCTGTGTACAAGGAATGATACGGGGGAAAAGCACATCCTTCAAACCGGTCAATCTGTGCCGATCGGGATAAAAAAACAAATACCATTGCCGGTATTTGTCTTTTCTGAATATTCTTATCAAATTCAGGCACTTATGCCTGCGGCATGTTGCGGTCCCTGCGGATTTCCCGGCGGGCCTTTTTCAGGTCCTCGCTCCACCGGCAGACCGAGCCGCATTCACTGCAGACACCCGAGCAGCTGCTCCGGTGCGTACGCAGATACCATATATCCGCCGCAACCAGGGCCAGAACTAAGATCAGAATCACCCATGAAACCAGATTCATATACATGCCCCTTTCGTATCTGTATCATAGCAGGGCCGGCCCGGAAGTCAATTCAAGTGTTCTGACGGGGCCGGAAGAGGATGAATTTCTCAGCCGGGAACAGGATCAGCCACTGCAGCATGCCGGCCAGAAACGCCGCAGTGCTGGCGGCCGGCAGGAACGGATACAGGATGCCGATGCGGTGGGCCGCTGTGCCCTGGAACCAGGTAGACAGCAGGATCAGTACACTGATCAGCCCCAGATAGATATGGAAACTGCGCCGCGGGGCATCGCTGTGGAACGTTGTCCTGCGGTTGCGGAAGTAGCCGTAGATATTGGCCAGGACATTGGACAGGAAGAACGGCAGCACATAACCCCAGTTGTCATTGCCGTAACCGACAGTCTGCGGGTTCATGAAGCGGCCCAGCCAGTCCGGCAGCGGCGCCTTCCAGCCCTGCATCAGATACAGGAACAGGTTGACCAGCACCAGCTGCAGAATTGTTACAGCACAGGACACTGCCATGAAACTGAAGATCTGACAGATAGTCTCATATTTTTTCATACCCCGGCACAATAGCGCGGGATTTCCCTGATTGCAAGAAAAAATGCCTTTTTCAGGCATTTTTCTTGATATAGACCTCACGGGGCTTGGAACCCTGGGCCGGGCCGATGACGCCCTGTTCTTCCAGGACGTCGATCATGCGGGCCGCCCGGTTGTAGCCGATGCCGAAGTGCCGCTGCAGCAGTGATGTCGAAGCTTTCTGCTGGTCGATGACAAACTGCTTGATTTCTTCAAGCATCGGGTCCGAGTCAGCACCCATAACGGCAGTTCCTTCATTGCCTTCCACACCGTCCAGACGAATGAACGCGTCATCGTAGAACGGGGTCTGCTGATCAGAACAGAACTTGGCTATCCGCTGTACTTCATCGTCTGTGACGAACACGCCCTGTACGCGGATCGCGTTGGACGATCCGATCGGCATGTACAGCATATCACCGTTGCCGAGCAGCCGTTCCGCACCGACATGATCCAGAATCGTCCGGGAATCGATGCCGGAGGATACCGCAAAGGCAATCCGGCTCGGGATATTCGACTTGATGACCCCGGTGATGACATCAACCGACGGTCTCTGGGTCGCGATGATCAGGTGGATGCCGGCAGCTCTGGCCAGCTGGGTAATCCGCTGCACGGAAGCTTCCACTTCCTTGCCGGCCACCAGCATCAGGTCAGCCATCTCATCCACAATAACCACGATGTACGGCATCTTCTCCGGCTTCGGTGAGCCATCCGCGGGAGCCGGTTCATTTTCGACTTTTGCGTTGAAGCCCTGGATGTTGCGCACGCCGGCCTTGGAGAACATGTCATAGCGGTCCTCCATGATCTTGACAATGACCTTCAGGGCATTGCTGGCCTGGGCCGGATCATTGATGACCGGGCCGATCAGGTGCGGAATGCTCTGATACGGCGTGAATTCGACCTTCTTCGGGTCGACCAGTAGCAGTTTGACATCTTCCGGCTTGGTCCGCAGCAGCAGTGATGTGATGATCGAGTTCATGCATACGGATTTGCCGGAACCGGTCGCGCCGGCAATCAGCAGGTGCGGCATCTTATCCAGCCGGCAGGTAACGGTATTGCCCATCAGGTCCTTGCCGAGGATGATCAGCAGCGGTTCGGCCTGATCCTTTTCGGAGATGTTGTGGATCAGTTCCCGCATCTTGACCGGAATGGCTTTCTGGTTCGGCACTTCCACACCGACCGCGTTGTATCCCGGAATCGGCGCTTCAATACGGACATCCCGGACCGCCAGCTGCATCTTGATGTCGTCAGCCAGGTTCAGGATCCGCGATACCTTGACGCTGGCATTCGGTTTGATTTCAAACTTCGTGACGGACGGACCGATATGGTAATCCTTCAGCTGGGCTTCAATATCAAAGTTGCGCAGGGCCTGGATGAGCAGTTCCCCCTTGTCCACGGCATTGGCCCGGTTCAGTTCCATGATATCCCGCTGTTTCTGCGGAATCGGATCGAGCAGGTTGTCTTTCGGCAGGCGGTAGTTCTTCGCCTTGCGCGGATGCGCAATGGCCAGGTCTTCCTTTGCCGGTTCCGGCTTGACTTCCGGTTTCGGGGCCGGTTCGGCCATCGGCGGCGTCACCGGCTCTTCCGGTTCAGCATACGGTTCCGGGGAAATATATGGTTCCGGTTCTGCGTACGGGGCCGGATCCGGATACGGATTCGGTTCTGAACCGGCATACGGCCGCAGCGGCGTTACCGGGACATAGGCCGGATAGTAATCCTCATCCACTTCTTCATTTTCCAGCGCGGCCGCATGGATAATGGAGAGCTGCTGCTGCATCGGTCCGTCAGCGGTGATGAACAGGCTCTTCTTTTCTTCCTTCTGCGCTTCCCCGCGGACTGCCGGCTGCGGTTCCCGCATGCTCAGCGGGATCTCCACCGTGTCCATGGTTGCGGCCGGGGCCGGTTCCGCCACCGGCAGGTCCCGGGTATCTTCCATATCCACCCGGATATTCGGCACGGTCGGCGTGATATGACCGAGTTCCTGTTTCGGCAGGTCAGCCAGCGAAATGACATTGTCCGGGGCCCTTTCGGGTTTCTTCTCCGGCTTCTTCAGGGTAACAGCCGGGACGGGCTCATCATCTTCCTCATCTTCTTCATCGTCATCGTCTTCCTCGTTGGTCGCGAAGTAGTTCTTAATTGTCGCAAAGGCCTGCTTGTATACCTTCAGGCTGATCAGCAGGATCAGCGAAATGACAATCAGGACCGCGATGACAAGGATCGTCCCCTTCCAGTCCACCAGCATCGTACTCAGCGACACCAGCAGCGCCCCGAAGAGACCGCCGCCGACTTTGTCCGGCGGTGTTTCACTGAAGTAAACACTCAGGTTTTCGTTATAACTCTGCAGGATCTCAATGCCCTTCAGATCATGCGGTGTATCCCGGTAGGAAAGGATCATCAGGAACGCCAGAATAATCAGGATCATGCCAAGCGGATTCCGGCTGGCGGAATTCCCGCTGGCCCGGTTGATCGCGAAGAGGATCACATGGACCACAAACAGTCCGGTCAGGATGTAATAGAAATGCCCGAACAGATACTGCAGCCCATCGCCGAGATAGCGTCCGACCAGGCCCATCCTTGTATAGGCCACAATCGTCAGGGCGAACAGAATCACGGCAAAAATGCAGGTCCGCCGCCACCGCTTCTCTTCTTCGATCTGCTGCAGCCTCAGCTTCTCTGCTTCCCGCTCCGCCCTGGTCTTGCGCCGGGTTGTGCTCCCGGTTGTCTTCTTTGCTGTATTTCCTGTTTTACGTGTCACTTTCCGCCTCTTCTCAAATGCCGACATTGATCTCGACAATCGCCGGCAGGATCATCGGCCGCTTGCCCGTTTCCTTCATGACATAGCGGCTGATCCGTTCTCTGGCTTCTGCCCGGCAGGCCATGTTGTCATACTGATGGCTGCGGACAGCTTCCTCAATTGCATTCTCCAGAATATCACCGATCTCCTTGATGATATAGTCGGCATCCTTCAGATAAATCACTCCGCGGCTCTGCACATCCGGACCGCCGATCACTTCCTTGGTGGCGTGATTGACCACGACCCCGACAATAATGACACCGTCCGTGCTGAGAATCTCACGGTCCTTCAGGATCATGCCGGCGGCGTCCAGGTTATCCTTGCCGTCGACCAGTACATCCTCGACCTTGATGCTTTCAAACTGCCGTTCCAGCCTGCCGTCGCTGATGACCGCGATCTGGCCGTTGTCCATGACAATGATGCTGCTGGCGGGAATGCCCATGTCCAGCGCAATATTGGCATTGGAAATCAGCTGCCGGTATTCTCCCTTGACCGGGACATAGTACTTCGGCTTCATCAGATACAGCATCATCTTCAGATCTTCAATGGAAGCGTGCATGCTGAAGGTCCGCCGGGAATCAATGGCGAAGACCCGTGAGGTCTCCTTGTAAAGATCATCCTCCATGGCGCTCTCATCCCGTTCCGTGCCGGGCACTGCCGGGGAACAGATGATAACGGTGTCGGTGTCCCGCAGCTGGATGGTTTCATCTTCGCGGGTGGCGATTTTATGGACCTTGCGGAAGATCGTCTGTCCGTTGCCGGCGATGATCACAATCACATTGTCCATGGCATTGTCATAGTTCTGCGGGGCAATCTCCAGACCGGCCGGGATCCGGTAGTAGCCCAGGGTTGCCATATCCTGCATCAGGGCCCGCAGTTCCTCGTCGTAGATCATGACCTTGCGGTTGTAGCGCACGGCTAGTTCGATGATTTCGATAATCCGGTAGAGGTTCTGGCTGTAAGCTGTAATGACTACCCGGTCCCGGGCATCCTCGATATACGGGGCAATCTGCTCGGTGATGCGGTGATTCGGCGCGCTGTGGCCGCCCCGGGTCGAGCCGACCGATTCGGTCATCAGGGCCAGGATACCCTTGCTGCTGAGTTCGGTGATGTCCGCGATATTGAAGTCGAACGCCTCATTCTTCGTATCATAGTCAACGATGAATTCGCTGGTGTAGACAACATATCCATCCGGGGTGCTGATGGCAACCCCGAAGCCGTCGGCGATTGACTGCGTCGTGCCGAAGGTCCTGATCTTCACTGTGCCGAGCTTGAAGCTGCCGGAACGGTGAATCCGGTGAATCGTGTAATCCTTGATACCCTCTTTGCGCAGCCGCCTTTCCAGCAGCCTGGCGGTCAGCGGCGCAGTGTAGATCGGGATATTTACCTGCCGCAGCAGATGCGGCACGGCGCCCATGACATCATCATGCCCATGGGTCAGAAAAAGTCCTCTGATTTTGTTCTGATGCTCTGTCAGATACTGGAAATCAGGAATGATCATCTCAATTCCAAGCTGATCACTGCCCGGATATTTCATACCGCAGTCAATGAGGAAAATATCGTCATCAACTTCCACGGCATACATGTTCTTGCCATCCTCGTCGAGTCCGCCGAGGGCAAAAATACGTACTTTGCTCATTATGACCCTCCTTTGTTTCGTGTTTATTTATTATACGATAAATAAAGCCTCCAAACAATGACGGCCGGGAAAAGGAAAAGGTTCCGCAGAACCTTTATTCCAGACTTACTTGACGGCGGCAGTCAGGCAGACTTCAACGCGCCAGGCCGGGCTGACCAGCTTGCCTTCGAAGCACATGCGGGTCGGTTCAGCGCCCTTGACAACCCAGGCGTCCCAGACAGCGTTCATCTCGGCAACATTCTTGATGTCAGCCAGGACAACGGTCGCGGCCAGGATGTGTTCCTTGTCGGAACCGTTCTCGGCCAGGATGCGGTCAATGGTGGCCAGCAGTTCCTTTGTCTGCTGTTCGACACTGGCATCCGGAGTGTCGCCGACCTGTCCGGCTACATACAGAATGCCGTCTTTGATCACTGCTTCGGAATATCTTCCGTTGCCGTTCTTGCGGATAATCTCACTCATCGTCTTTTTCCTCCTTATTTACCGATGTTTATTTTACCTGTTTTTTCAACAGCTTCGCCATCCAGGGAAAAACTCTTGGCGGTGGTGATGCGGACATTCACCAGATCACCTTCCCGGCAGTTCTCCGCCGTGAAGTTGACCAGTTTGTTTTCCCGTGAATAACCCGCCAGCGTGTCGGGATTTTTCCTGGACGGCCCGTCACAGAGCACTTCGAGGGTCCGGCCGACATAGGCTTCATTGTTTTCCCGGGCATATCGGGCCAGGCGTTCGTTGAGGATGTTCAGGCGTTCCTTCTTGATTTCTTCCGGAATACTGTCGGGATAGGAAGCAGCCGGGGTGCCCTCCCGCGGGGAAAAGGCAAACGAATAAGCCAGATCAAAGCGGCAGTAGTCCACCAGATCCAGGGTTTCCTGGAACTGCTGATCCGTTTCCCCCGGGAAGCCGACAATCAGATCGGTTGTAAAGGTGATTTCCGGGATCCGCGCCTTCATGTCATCGAACAGCTGTTTATAGTGATCAGCCGTGTAGCCCCGGTTCATCCGCCGCAGCACTTCGGTTGAGCCGCTCTGTACCGGCAGGTGCAGGGCCTTCATGATATTCGGGCAGTCCCGCATGGCTTCGATCGTGGAAACCGTATAGTCCCGCGGATGGGACGAATAGAAGCGGATCCGATCGATGCCGGTGGCCGCACAGTCCCTTAACAGCGTGGTAAAGGCGTCTTCCATGCCCAGGTCTTTGCCGTAGGCATTGACATTCTGGCCCAGCAGCGTCACTTCCCGGCAGCCGTTTTCCCTCAGTTCACGGATCTCGCGCAGAATGTAGCCCGGCCGGCGGCTGCGTTCCTTGCCTCTGGTATAGGGCACGATGCAGTAGGTGCAGAACTTGTCGCACCCGTACATGATATTGACAAAGGCTTTGTGCTTCCGGGAACGGACTGCGGGCATGCCTTCCACGACAGCTCCTTCCACAGATTCGACTTCCACCACCCGCTGGCCCTGCATGGCTTTCTGCAGCAGCTGCGGGAACCGGTGCAGGTTGTGCGTGCCGAAGATCAGATCGACCTGCGGATACCGCTCAATCAGTTCCTTCACGGCCGCTTCTTCCTGGGCCATGCATCCGCAGAGCACGAAGATCTTCTCGGGATGCGCCTTCTTCAGCGGTTTCAGTGAACCGATTTCCCCCAGGACATGTTCCTCGGCGGCCTTGCGGACTGCGCAGGTATTGAAGATCAGCACATCGGCCTCCGCCTGTTCCGGGGTTTCCCGGAACCCCATACTGCCGAGCATGCCGGCCAGGGTTTCCCCGTCCCGCACATTGGCCTGGCAGCCGTAGGTATGCATGTAATACGTACGGCCGCTGCCGAGACTGCGCAGTTCCGCCGCTTCCGTATACTGTATTTCTTCCTGTTCCGCCCGGCGCCGGCGGCTTTCTTTCTGATTCGGCAATTTATATTCTGTCATGATCTCTCCTGATTCCGCAGAACATTATAACAGAGCCTGTCCGGAACAGAAAAGATCCTGCCTGCGCAGGATCTGTTTCCGTTCAGATGACGTGTACACTGTCGGGATCGAATTTGACAAATGCCTTGTCCCCGACCGCGTAGATCTTCTTGTTCTTCGGGTTGAAGTCTGTGATCTTGACCAGCGTATCGCCGACCATGACATGGTAGTTCTGGTAGCTGCCCATGAATGTGCTGAGGATGACATCGCACGGCAGCTGGCCCTCATCCGCGACCAGCGCGGCTTCCGGCCGCAGCACCAGGGTGCATTCATCGCCGGCGCCGCGGTCCGCAATGTCATGCAGTTCCACCGTGTTGCCGTAGACATCCGCCGTACCGTTGGCCCCGTCCTTGGCCGTGATGGTGCCCTTGAGGAAGTTTGCCTCACCGATAAAGTCCGCGACAAATTCGCTGTTCGGATGGTAGTAGATTTCCTGCGGGGTGCCCATCTGGGCCACAACACCCTTATTCATAATAATGATCTGGTCGGAAATAGCCATAGCCTCCGACTGATCGTGGGTAACGTAAACAGCGGTGATACCGGCCTCCTGCTGGATCCGGCGGATTTCCGTCCGCATGGTGACCCGCAGTTTGGCATCCAGGTTGGACAGCGGTTCGTCAAACAGGAGGACGCCCGGTTCGATAACCAGGGCTCTGGCCAGGGCAACCCGCTGCTGCTGGCCGCCGGAGAGCTGGTTGGTCATCCGGCTTTCCATGCCTTCCAGGCCGACCAGTTTCAGAATGTTGGTTACCTTCTCCTTGATGACCTCAGGACTCATCTTCCGCAGTTTCAGGCCATACGCGACGTTGTCGTAGATATTGTAGTGCGGCAGCAGCGCATAGCTCTGGAACACCATGGCCGTGTCACGCTTGTTCGGCGTCAGTTCATTGATCGGTTCCCCGCCGAGGTAGATCTCCCCTTCATCCGGGCTTTCAAAGCCGGCAATCATGCGCAGGGTCGTGGTCTTGCCGCAGCCGGACGGGCCGAGCAGGGTGACAAATGTACCCGGTTCGATATCCAGGGTCGTATCCTTTACGGCATAGAATTCTTTCTTTGTCTTGGGATCCAGGTAGATTTTCGATATATGTTCAAGGCGAACCCCTTTTTTCTCTTTAGCCATTGTTATACCTCCTTGATTTCACGGCTGGTGCCGAAGTGCTTGATAAACAGGTTCATCAGGGTGACGGAACCGTAAGTAATTATGATCAGGATCGTCGCGAAGGCACAGGCAATGCCGTAAGAACCTTTCTCGGCGAACTCGTTGATCTGCACGGTAATCAGCAAGAACTTCGGTGTTACCAGCAGGATAATGGCGGAAATTGCCGTAATGCTGCGGACAAACGCCGTAACCAGGCCGGACAGGAAACTGTCCTTGATCAGCGGCAGCGTCACCGTCATGAACACCCGGAAACTGTCAGCGCCCATATCGTAGGCGGATTCTTCGATACTCTTGTCAATCTGGCGCAGGGCCGAGATACCGCTTCTGGTACCGGTCGGCAGCGAGCGTACGATGAATACGATGACAAGCAGCGTTCCTGTCCCGTACAGGGACTGCAGGAAACCGGAACGGAATACACCGGCCGAGAAGCCGCGGATGTAACCGACACCGAGAACCGTGCCCGGGACTGCCATTGCCAGCATGGATACTGCTTCAATGAATCCCTTGGCCCGGAACGAACGCTTGACAACCAGGTAGGAAATTATCATGGACAGCAGCGCCGTGATCGGCGAGGCAATCAGCGACAGCAGGAAGGAATCCTTGAAGGCCTTGAAGCCCTTGTATCTGGTGAAGACCATCTGGAACCACTTGAATGTCAGATGGAAGTCATAACCCCATGTCTTGAACAGCGCACCCAGCGGCACACAGATATACATCATGACAACAAACAGGGAAACAAGCAGGCAGAAAGCCGTCAGCGGCCGGGTGACCGACTTGTCGGTGATCATCATTCTCTGCCGGCTGGCCTTGCCGGTCAGGGTGGCAGTGCTCTTGGCTTCCAGATAGTACTTCTGGACGATGAACATCATCAGCGTAATAGCCAGAAGCACGACCGCCATGGCGGAAGCGCCCTGCTTGTCATACGCACCGGTAATCTGCAGATAAATTGAGGTTGCCAGCGTATCATAGGAACCGCCGATGATCATCGGGTTGGCAAAATCCGCGATGGACTCAATGAACGTCACCAGGAACGCATTGCCGAGGCCCGGCAGAATCAGCGGCAGCGTCACAGTATTGAAAACCTTGAGCCGTGATGCGCCCATGTCCCGGGCCGCTTCTTCCAGCGACGGGTCAATATTCCGCAGCAGGCCCTTCATCATCATGTAGCAGACAGGGAAGAATGTCAGGGTCTGGACTATCGCGATGCCCCAGAAGCCGTACACGTTATTGTCATAGATATGCAGCAGATAACGGGTAATGATGCCGGCCTTGCCGAACAGCATGATCATGGACAGCGACAGTACAAACGGCGGTGAGACAACCGGCAGCATGCTTATCACTTTAAACAGGCCGGCAAGCACCTTTGTCTTGAGCTGGACATATTCTTCCACATAGGCAAACAGCAGGCCGATCAGGGCCGACAGGATACCGACCAGGAAACCGACTTTCAGGGTATTGGTAATGGCCCTGCGAAAACTTGGCATGCCCATGACCCGGTGGAATACACTCAGGGAAATGCCTTCGCCGGTAATCACACTGTCAATCAGCAGGATCGCCAGCGGATACAGGATAAACAGTGTCAGGAAAACAATCAGAACAACAATGGTTGTCACCATGATGGGATCCGCAAAGAACTTCTTGCGCTCGAGTTCTCTGCTTTGACTTCTCGCCATATTAAGCCTCCTCTCTATGGATCAGTCAGGAAAATACCGGACGGACACGGAATCCGCCCGGTATTGTCTTGTTCTGTTCAGTTGTTATTCTGTCTTGAATCTGTCGTCGCCGCCGCCCAGGGCATTCATGACATCGGCGATGTATGTTTCGGTGTTGGCCTTGGCATCTTCGAAGTCATAGTCCATGACGTTGTTCGGATCGAGACCGAATTCATCCGCGACTTCCGGCTGTTTGGCGTTGTCGATGACCAGGAACTGATAGGAACCATGCTGGGCTGCCAGTTCGACACATTCCGGAGACAGGGCGTATTCAATCCACAGCTTGGCGGCATTCGGATGCTTGGCGCCGGCGAAGATGGCTGTAGCGCCGATTTCAAATGATGTGCCGCTGCTCGGGATCACCAGTTCGACGTTTCCATAGCCGTTGTCAACGATCTGGGTAATGCCGTCATGCAGGAAGCCGATGCCGACCACACACTCACCCGTGCCGACATTCTTGGACGGGCCGGAGCCGGACTTGGTGTAAACCTGAACATTCTTGTCAAGGTCAACCAGGTACTGAATGCCTTCGTCGTGGCCGTACTTCTGGATCATGGTGTTGATGACAAGCTTGGCTGTGCCGGCAGTATTATAGTTGGACAGCCAGATCAGACCCTTGTACTTCGGATCGAGCAGATCAGCCCAGTCTTCCGGTCTGTCAATACCCATACGGGCCAGTTCATCCTTATTGACCATGAAGCCCAGGATGCCCTTGTAAATACCATACCAGTAGCCGTCCTTATCACGGTAAGCAGGGCTGATCAGATGAGATGCGTTTTCTGCCTCATAAGCTTCGAGCAGGCCCTTGGATGCCGCAATGTTGTACGGATCGGTGGTGCCGCCGAACCAGACGTCACCGGAAGGATTGCCCTTCTCTTCTTCAATCTTGGCCTGGACTTCACCGGTGGACAGTCTCTGTGCCGTCACGTGAATCCCATAGAGTTCCTCGAAATGCTCGGCTGCCGCCGTCAGATATTCTTCTTCGCAGGAACCGTAAACAACCAGTTCGCCTTCTTCCTTGGCGGCCTTTACCAGTTCGGATTCATCATCCGAAGTACCGCCGCCGGAGTTGCCGCCGGAACTGCAGGCGGCCATTCCAAATGCCAGTGATCCGGCAAGGAACAGTTTCATCAGTTTTTTCACAATCTTTCCCTCCTATTATTTGTGAAACCTTTGCAATTATTATAGTCCTCTTCACGTACGCTGTAAACGCTTTCGGAAACGATAACACCCCATGATCATTCCTGCTTCAGACAACAAAAAACCGCCCGGTCAGGGACGGTTTTCTGCGTTTTTTTACTTCGCTGCGATAGCTTCTACCGGGCAGGAACCTACACAAGACTGGCAATCAATGCACAGGTCCTCATTGCACTGGGACTTTCCTTCGTCGTCGAGTTCCAGAGCGCCTACCGGGCAAACTCCTACACAGGCTCCGCAACCGATGCAGAGTTCCTTATCAACTGTTACTGGCATAATGGTAATTACCTCCTGTCACAAATTATAGCATCCGACTTTTTACACTTCAATAATCTCAGCCGATTTAAAATATTAACATCTGCACACTGATTTCAGATATTATAGCTGCCCTGGCTGCGCCGGAAACGGATCTGGTTCTCCAGTTCACGGGCCGACATGCGCATGGCACCCTGGGCAAACACGGCGTTCTGGATCAGGTTGTCCGAAGTAACCACGATCAGGTTGTACTTCTTCTTCATCTCGCTGGTAATCTCCTCGATATACTGGTCCGCGGTCTGATTCGTGCGGGTATAGACAATCTTCATGTCCTTGCCGCGGCGGTAGGAAGTACCGTAGTTATCCGGCCGCCGGTAGCCGTCAAACACCAGGATCATCCGGTGCCCAAGATAGGCCTGGTAGCTGAACAGTTCGTCAATCAGTTTCTCCCGGGCAGTGGTGATGTCGATCTCCGCCAGCGCTTTCATGCTGTCCCAGCCGTAGATCATGTTGTAGCCGTCAATAATCATGCAGACAGGCAGTTCATCACGAACCTTGATGCGGACCGGATCGCTGCTCAGCGGCTTCCTGGGATCACGGATATAGGTATCTTCCTTCCGGTTCTTACCGCCGGCCATGTCATTCAGCCGGTTCAGATCCGCCGCGCTCACCTGATAGCGGCGGTGCTGGTAGGCAGTATTGTTTGTCTCTTTCTGCAGTTCCAGATGCATGTGATCTTCGACTTCGTACCACGGGACGGCATAACCGCTGCCATGTTCACAGAAAACCGAAGCTGACGGATGGGCCAGGTCCCGCTCGGGATCATAGCCGCTGCCTGTCACCAGGGCTTCCTGTTCAGCCGTTTCCGCATAGCCGTCTGCCGCCGCTTCGTATGTGCCGCGGCCGCGGGTATAGGCCGTAACATCCTGCTGGTAATTGCGCATGAGCCGCAGCGGCCCCCGCCCGCTGATCACGGTCTGCCCCTCACCTGCTTCCTTGATCTGTACGGAAGCCTGGTGCTGTTCCAGATCATAGAGGGCCCGGCTCAGGTATTCCTGCGGCAGGGTCACCGTGTAACTGACCATGGGCTCCAGCAGCACCCCGCCGGCTTTCATCAGCCCCATGCGGACTGCCCGCAGGGCCGCCTCGCGGAAGTCTCCCCCTTCGGTATGCTTGGGATGGGCGCGGCCGTTGAGAATGGTAATGCGCATATCCGTTAACGGTGACCCGGTCAGGATCCCGGGCGGTTCACTCATCCGCAGGCTGGTGAATATTGACTTCTGCCAGCTCAGCGAAAGATTGTCAACCGGGCACTCCGAGTCGATCAGAAGACCCCGGCCCCGCGGCAGCGGGCTGAGTTTCAGCACGACTTCCGCATAATGGCGCAGCGGCTCAAAATGACCGACACCGATCACCGGGGCGGCAATGGTTTCCTGATAGAGAATTCCGCCGGAACTGAAGCCCACGGAGACCCCGCAGGCCTGACGGATCCGGTCCTCGAGGATTTCCTTCTGCATTTCACCCATGATGCGGATATGGATGTTCCGGGTCACCGGATCGATTGTCAGCATCAGCTGCGGATCCTCGTCGGCGATCCGCCGGCAGGTTTCGGTCAGCCTGAGCATGTCGGTTCCTTCCGGCACCAGCAGTTCGTAGTCCATGCAGGCCTGCAGGACCGGTTTTGTGCGGTTTTCCTCATATCCCAGGCCCTGGCCCGTTTCGGCGCTGACAAGTCCCTTGACCGCGCAGATCATGCCGGCTTCGGCCTGCTGCACCATGCGGAACTCCGGGCCGCTGTAGATCCGGATCTGATCCGCTTTTTCCTGGTCATTGATGCGCTGGCGGGCACGCAAAACCCCGCCGGTAATCTTCATATGGGTCAGCCGGTTGCCCTCCGGATCCGTAGAGATCTTGTAGACCCGGGCACCGAAGACATCGGGATATTCCTTCTGCGGGGCACAGCGGACAATCAGGTCCAGCAGTTCGCTGATCCCCTGGTTTTTCAGGGCCGAGCCGGAAAGCACCGGGAAACAGAGACGCTGGGATACTGCCTGGCGGACCATGTCATCACTGATTGTACCGGTATCCATGAAGGCGTTGAGCATATCGTCACTGACCATGGCCAGCCGCTCCAGCCGGTCGGCCGCGCTGAAATCAATGCAGTCTTCACTGCAGTGCTGCCGCAGGTCGGCCAGCAGTTCCGCGGCTGAACGATAGCTGATATCCATCTTGTTGATGAAGATCAGGGCCGGAATATGATACTGTTCCAGGCACCGCCAGATGGTCCTGGTATGACTCTGCACACCATCCTGGGCATTGATCAGGATGACGGCCAAATCCAGCACCTGCAGGCTGCGCTCCATCTCACTGGAAAAGTCCACATGCCCCGGGGTATCAATGACGTAGATATCCGTATCCTGCCAGGGCAGGTAGGCTTCCTTGGCATAGATCGTAATCCCATGGCTGCGCTCGTTCTCGTCGTAGTCCAGCAGCGCGTCGCGGTGATCCACGCGGCCCATCTTCCGGATCTGCCGGGAGTTGAACAGCATACTTTCAATGCAGGTGGTCTTGCCGGCATCGACGTGGGCCAGAATGCCGATGACAGTTTTCTTCCTCATTGGCCTGTTTCCTTCAGATAAGCAGCATGGATCGCATCGATATCCGCAGCGACCTCATCCAGGAGCTGACCGGCTCTGACCTTGACCGGTGTGCAGGTCCGGCGTTCATCCTGGAATGCCGGTTTGACTGCCGCGCAGGAAAGACTCCCGAATTCATCCTGGAAACGCTGTACATACGCCCGGACAGCCGCTTTCATTTTCAGATCCTTTGACGGTTTTTCTTCGCTGTACAGCAGGCCGATGGCCGCCAGTGCCCCAAGCAGCGCGCCGCAGGTATTCTGCGTCTGCATCCCTGCCCCATACGGGATGACAATCCGGAACATCTGCTCCGGCACATCCAGGTCATACTGCCGGGCGGCGGAGCGCAGCAGGTTTTCGGCACAGTTCATATGATAAAAAGGACGCTCTTCTGCCGGAAGGCTTTCTTCACGCGCGATGAATTCCCGGATAAACTGTTCTGTCATATATTCATTTCTCCTGTTCTGTTTGAGCAATCAGGCCGGTGCAGCCGGCCAGGATATCCCGGTATGCTGTTTCAAAATCGCCGGTGTACCACGGGTCACTGACATCACCCGGCCGGTCTGTATAGTCCATCATCTGCCGGATTTTATGTTCCGGATCACCGCCGCAGATGCGTTTCATCCAGGCAATATTCACTGTATCCATACCGATCAGCAGATCATGACAGTCATAATCCGCCCGGGTCATCTGCCTGGCCCGGTGATTCCCGCACGGGATGCCATGCGCATGCAGGATCCGGCGGGCCGGCGGATAGACCGGATTGCCCGTTTCTTCCGCGGATACGGCCGCCGAGTCAATCTCAAAGCGGTCTGAGAGACCAGCCTGTCCGGCCAGGTATTTCATGATGTATTCCGCCATCGGACTGCGGCAGATATTGCCCCAGCAGACGAACAGAATCTTTTTTTTCTTTTCTTCCACTTATAAACAATACCATGCCTGCAAGAACCCGGAAAGAATTCTGATTATACCCGCTTTATTTACCGGGAATATCCGGACAGATCAAATGAAAACGCCCCTTCTTCAGAATGGACGTTTCTGTATTCTCTCAATGCTGCGGGCCCGGCCGGTATTGTCATCAATCTCAATGACAACCCCGCAGATAATTGCCGGTCCTTCGGCCGGCGTAAACCGGGTCTGGGTCTGATCGATCATCCGGGCCATGACTTCTTCAATGCTGCGGCCGATAATACTCTCGTATGGTCCGCACATGCCGACATCACTGATGAAGGCACAGCCGTCCAGCACACGTTCATCAGCGGTCTGCACATGGGTATGCGTGCCGATCACGGCGCTGACTCGCTGCCGGTAACGATGGAAGAACAACTGTTTCTCGCTGGTGGTTTCCGCATGCAGGTCCACCAGGATCGCATCGGCCTGCACCTCCGGCAGGATCCTGTCCATGGCCGCAAACGGTGACTCTGTCGCGCAGTCCATGAAGATATTGCCGAGCAGGTTGATCACCGCAATGCGTCTGCCCTGACAGGTTCTGACCGCCCAGCAGGACCCGGCATCCGCAGGTTCCAGATTGGCCGGCCGGATCAGGTCGGGGCAGTTGCCCATGCCCGTAATAATCTCGCTTTTGGAAAAAGCGTGATTGCCCAGCGTGATCAGATCGGCGCCGGCCTCCTTCAGAGCCCGGTAGATTTTCGTCGTGATCCCCTTGCCGTGGGCTGCGTTCTCTCCGTTGACGATGGTGAAATCCGCCCCGTACTCCTGTTTGAGACGGGGCAGTTCCGCGATAACGGCATCCCGCCCGCTGCGGGCGGTCACATCACCAAGAAACAGTATTCTCATGGCTACTGAGCCAGTTCCTGAACCCGGACCTCACGGATCAGAGTGACCTTGATCTGACCCGGATAGGTCAGTTCATTCTCAATCTTTTCCTTGATATCATGCGCCACCTTGACCATGGTGACATCGTTGATCTTTTCCGGCTGGACCATGACCCGGATTTCCCGGCCGGCCTGGATGGCAAAGGCCCGTTCCACGCCGTCGAAACCGGTCGCGATCTTTTCCAGCTGTTCCAGACGCTCGATATAGTTCTCCATGGATTCATAGCGGGCCCCCGGGCGCGCGGCGCTCAGGGTGTCGGCAGCCGAAACCAGTTCGGAGATAATGCCGGTGGCCGCCACATCACCATGATGGGATTCAATGGCATTGATGATGGTGGCATTTTCACCGTACTTCTTGGCAACCTTGGCCCCCAGCTCAACATGGCTGCCTTCCTGCTCGAAATCGATGGCCTTGCCGATGTCGTGAAGCAGGCCGGCCCGCTTGGCCAGGGCCTGGTTCAGACCGAGTTCAGCCGCCATGATGCCGGCAAATGTTGCCACTTCCATGGAGTGTTCCAGCACATTCTGGCCGTAGCTGTAGCGGAACCGCAGCCGTCCGAGCAGCTTGATCAGTTCCTTGTTCAGCCGGCCGATACCCATCTTGAAGACGGCTTCATCACCGATCTTCATGATGCTTTCGTCCAGATCCCTGGTCACCTTGGCAACAACCTCTTCAATGCGGCCCGGCTGGATACGGCCGTCCCGCATGAGGATTTCCAGTGACTGCCGGGCAATTTCCCGCCGGATCGGATCAAAGCAGGATACCGTAATGACATCCGGGGTATCATCGATGATCAGGTCAACCCCGGTAGCCTGTTCGATGGCTTTGATATTCCGGCCTTCCCGGCCAATGATTCTGCCCTTCATATCTTCACTCGGCAGCGTTACAACGGAGACTGTACGTTCAAGCGTTTCCTCCTGGCTGTAGCGCTGAATCGCGTTGGCGATAATGGTCCGGGCGTTGTCGGCAGCTTTTTCTTCGGCGATATCCTGCTGTTCTCTCAGATATGCCGCAATTTCCTTCTCAGTCCGCTTTTCAACGATGTCCATCAGTTCCTTCTTGGCATCGTCCTGGCTCATGCCGGCAGTCCGTTCGAGGACAGCAACCTGGCTTTCAATCTTATCTTGCAGATCAGCTTCCATTTTTGACAGGTTTGCCAGTTTATCTTCCGCGAGCTTCATCTTCTCATCGAGTTTCTTTTCTTTGACGGTCAGATTTTCTTCACGGAAATTAAGATTATCTTCACGGCGGGTCAGCTTGTTTTCAGTCTGCTGGATCCGATTTCTCTGATCCTTGATCTCCTTCTCCGCCTGCAGCTTCATGTCGTAGACCTGCTGCTTTCCATCGAGGGTAGCCTGGCGGATCACGTTCTCCGCCTTCACCTTGGATTCGTCAAGAAGCGCTTCGGCCTGCACACGCGCGGCATCCAGACCATTACGGCTTGCGATCATCATGATGATGACGCCAATCACTAAACCAACTAAACATGCCAAAATGGGGACAAGAATATTGTTCATATATATAAAACCTCCCATTTTGAAAAGAACATGAGATTTCTCTCGTTGTTTATTATACGCTATCTGACGCTTTCATAACAAGTGAAAAATATCTGCAGTTTCACAAGAAAAGAAGACCATGCGGTCTTCTTACGCTTCTTTTTCCGTTTCTTCTTCCGCCGGGCCGCCGAAGAGCTTTTCCTTCAGCAGGGCGGTCACCTCTTCGTCGATGGCGGGATTCTGTTTCAGGAATTCCCGTACGGACATGAAACCCTGGCCGATCTTTTCTCCCTTGTAGGAGAACCAGGCACCGGACTTCTCGATGATATCGTTTTCCACTGCCAGGTTGATGATTTCGTCCACATGGGAGATGCCTTCCCCGAACAGCATATTCACGTTGGCGGTCTTGAACGGCGGGGCCACCTTGTTCTTGACAACCTTGATCTTGACAACGTTGCCAATCGCGTCCGAACCGTTCTTCAGGGTTTCCCCGCGGCGGACATCAAGCCGGACCGAGGCATAGAACTTCAGTGCCCGGCCGCCCGGTGTCGTTTCCGGATTGCCGAACATGATGCCGACCTTTTCCCGCAGCTGGTTGATAAAGATCGCCGTGCAGCTGGAACGGTTCATGACCCCGGCCAGCTTTCGCATGGCCTTGGACATCAGCCGGGCCTGCAGGCCGACTGACGCATCGCTCATTTCGCCGTCCAGTTCCGCCTGCGGCACCAGCGCTGCCACCGAGTCGATGACCACCAGGTCAATGGCGCCCGACTTGATCAGGACTTCGGTGATTTCCAGCGCCTGCTCACCGGAGTCCGGCTGGGACAGGATAAGTTCATCAATATCAACACCGAGCTTTTTCGCATAGACCGGGTCGATTGCGTTTTCAGCGTCAATGAACGCACAGCGGCCGCCGCCCTTCTGGCATTCGGCAATGGCATGCAGGGCCAGGGTTGTCTTGCCGGAGGATTCCGGACCGTAGATTTCAACGATCCTGCCCTTCGGATAACCGCCGATGCCAAGGGCCGCGTCCAGGGCCAGCGAACCGGAAGGAATGGCATCCACAGCCACATCAGCCCGGTCTCCGAGCCGCATGATGCTGCCCTTGCCGTATTCTTTTTCAATTGCCTTCAAGGCATCAGCCAGCAGCTGATCCTTTTTGCTGTCAGTTTCTTTTCCTTTTGCTGTCGCCATGTTACTTATCTCCTTTAACTGCTTTATTCGCAGAAAAATCAGGTTTCCTTATTTGCTCTCAAGGATATCATCCTTGAGCTGGGTGAAGTAGGAGAAGCCGCTGGCCAGGCTGACAAAGGCCGAGAACCAGACCATGATTTCCGTTACTGGCAGACGCCACAGTTCAAACGGCAGGTTATTGAGCAGAACCAGCGCGATGGTGATCATCTGCAGGACGGTCTTGAGCTTGCCGAGCATCTGGGCAGACACCACCTTGCCGTTGCTGGCCGCAATCATCCGGCAGCCGTCCACGATGATATCCCGGCAGACCATGAGGATCACCGGCACCACTGGGATCAGGCCGCGGGACAGGAACAGCAGGAACATGGTCGTGGTCAGCATCTTGTCCGCGATCGGATCGGCGAACTTGCCGAAGGTTGTCTGCATGTTGCGGCTGCGGGCAATATGACCGTCAAGGTAGTCGGTAAAGGCCGCTACCAGATAGACCGCCAGGCAGATCAGATTGATCAGCGGCAGTCTGACCGGGCCGGTCAGGAAAACCCTGGGCTCTATCCCGAACTGGGTGAACGGGAAAATGTAGATCAGTATGACAATTGGTATCAGCACCATGCGGAACACCGTAAGTCGATTCGGCAGGTTCATTACGATTCTCCTTTTTTTCTTAAGATTTCTTAAGTAGTATATCACAAGCCCGCAGGTAATAGAAAAAGGAAGATCACAGACCTTCCCTGAAATGAGCACACTCTGTAAGCCATGTTCTGTCCCGGTTGCCCGGTGGCAGCCATTTATCTGTGCATACGCACTCCCATAGGACTTCGTTTCGTCCGCCGGGACTCTCCTACCAAATTTGGATTTCTCGCTTGCGGGGTTTATCGCGTTCCACCCGGACGGTTTCCCGCCGGCTTCGTCACTGTGACACCTTAAGGACCTCGGCCATGGGTTTCCCTTTAGGCTCCGGTTCCGCCGTCAGCTGTTACACTGCCTGGTCTTATCGCTTCGGCCAGCACAATCACTACCGCCGTCACAGGCGGTGCGAGCATGGACTTTCCTCTGCCATTCCTCAATGACAGCGGCTGCCCGAGACACTCATTTCTATTTATTCTTAGAACGTTCGAAGACTTCCTCCTCCAGCCGGGACAGCCGTTTGAGAATGTCCACATTGGCGGCGCCCTGGGCACTGACGGACGGATTGGCTTCCAGCGCCCTGGTCCGCCCTTCCACTTCGATCAGCTTGGCCCGCAGGGAAGCGTTGGTCCGCTCCAGTTCGGCAATCTTCTCGTTCAGATCAGAAGTGATGCTCTGATATGTTTCGTAATCCTGGATCACCAGATCCAGAAACGCGTCGACTTCCGATGCGTTGTAGCCCTTGAAATCGATATTAAATTCCTTATCCAGAATCGTCTGGATATCCAGATTCACTTTGCCAGCCATATCCGCCACACTCCTTATTCAGTAATTATTACAGGATATTATCCGAAAATCAATCAGTCCCCGGCCGTTTCAGAAGGAATATCCTGCTGCTCAGCGGCCGTCATATTCCCGGGCCGCCGCCAGTACCGCATCGATGTCTTCCATCGTGCTGAAACCGCCCAGCGAGAAGCGCACATGGGTGCCGCCGGCAATGCTCAGCGCGATGTTCCGGCTGCGGAAGAAGGCAAACATGGCCTGCGGATCAGCCGGCCGCATGGACACGATGCCCAGGTGTTCCGCCTCGGCCGCCGGGGTAATAACCGGATAGTCCAGATCCGCGAGTCCCTGCCGCAGTACTTTGTACAGTTCACGGACATGGACATTGATCCGTTCGATGCCGACGCCCTTCAGCACCTTCAGCGATTCGTTCAGGACATAGATCCCCGGGTTGTCCAGGGAGCTGTTCTCCATCTTCCGGGCATTTTCATCATCCGTGCAGTACAGTTCCCACTGCCCGTCGCGGAAGCGGACATCATTACAGAAACCGGCGGCGATATAGACCGGCCAGATCTGCTTCAGCAGTTCCCTGCTGTAAACGGTAAAGCCGATGCTGTTGACCGCGTTCAGGCTCTTGTACCCGGCCCCGTTGACCGCGTCCACATGCCATTCTTCCATGCGGAACGGTTCCAGTCCGAGGCTCTGGATGGCATCCACAACCAGGTAAATACCGCGCTCATGGCACAGTTTCCCGAGTTCAGCCAGATCAATCCGGTAGCCGGTGACCGACTGCACATGGCTGACCAGCATCATCCGGGTATGTTCATCACACAGCGCCATCAGGTCCGCGGCCGGGATCCGCTCGTCGTCCCGTTCAGGCAGCACCCGTACTTCAATGCCTCTGGTCCGCCCGGCATTCAGGGCCGGCATGATAACCGAATGATGCTCAATGGCATTGGTGACCACGTTGTCCCCCGGGGCAAACGCAAAACCCTGCAGGATCGCGTTCAGACCCTCATTGGTATTTCTGGTGAAGGCCACGAGATCCGGACTTGCCGCCCCGCACAATTCGGCCAGCAGGCCCCTTGTCTCATCGATGACCGCAAAGTGGGAAGCCCGGCCCGGGCCGCCCCGCTCCACGGTTACAGCTGCTTTTGTCCAATCGGCGAAATAGCGTTCCACCCCGCGGATGCCGAAGGTTGTGCTGCCGCAGTCATACGCATTGTCCATGTAGACACACTGTGCCGCTGCCGGAAACAGTTTCCGGTATTCCTTTACCCAATCGCTGTTCATTTTTTTCCTGCCTTTCCGATCAGATAGTCGGCACAGATCAGGTCTTCCACTGCCATGCCGAGTGATTCAAACATTGTAATCTCTTCCGGTGATGTCCGGCCCGGCACTTTCCCGGCCATGACTTCACCGATTGTTCCGATAATGTGTCCTTCCGCAATACTGCCTTCCTGCAGGGCCAGCAGATAATCCCCGCTTTCATGGCACACAGAGTCCGTATTGTCGCAATAGAACCGCACTGCCGCCGTCAATGCCCCGTCAATCTCCCGGGCATCCCTGGCGCAGGCCCCGACTGCGTTGATATGCGCGCCGGGCCTGACCCATTCTTTCTTCAGGATCGGCTCTTTCGCGGCCGTCAGGGTGCAGATGATATCCGCGTCCTTTACCGCTTCTTCTATGGACGCACAGGCTTCAACCGGCAGATCGGTTTCCGCTTCCGCGTCTTCCGCAAAAGCCTTGGCCCGGGTCCATACGGCGTCAAATACCCTGACGCGCTGCAGCGGGAAGATTTCCTTCAGGGCCCGCAGATGTGACCAGGCCTGATGTCCGCAGCCGATCAGGGCCAGGACCGAGGATTCCGGCCGGGCCAGATAACGGCTGGCCACCGCACTGCAGCAGCCGGTGCGCACCCCGGTCACGGCCATCGCGTCCACCAGCCCCTTCAGTTCCCCGTGGGCTTCATCAAATACCAGGATCTGGCCCTGATGGGACGGATAACCGTCCAGGCTGTTGCGGGGATAGACGCTGAGAATCTTCATGCCGAAAAAACCCGCATGGAAATAGGCTGGCATCGCCGCCATGACATTGCCGTTGGGCATCGGTATGGCCGTGCGCAGATACTGCACGCAGGCCCCGCTTTCCTCGTCCGCAAATACCTGTTCCATCAGTCCGATGCACTCTGCCGGACTGAGCTGACTGTATACCTGTTCCGCATTGATGCTTATGATTTCCTTCATCGCCGCAGCCTCCTCTTTGCTGTGCTTATTATAACAAAACGAAAGACTGTTCAGCGGTTCTTCGGTGAACCGGCATGAACAGCCCTGCATGTCACTGTGCTAGTCGAAAATGACGATGCGCCCTTCGATGCGGGCATCCAGGCCCTGGTGGAGGGTCAGATACTCCTCCACGATATTGTTGACCGAAGTGGCCACAACCCGCGGTTTCATGTTCTGCTTCACTTCTTCCAGGGGGACGCCGAGGAACTCATCGAAATTGGTGTAATGGTAGTTCTGCAGGGCGATCTTCAGCCGCTGGTCATCCTTGATGTCAGCCCCGTTGAACCGCAGGACATCAATATGATGCGTGCTCTTGCGGTAGACAATGCGCACCCCGCGGGAAAACTGATAGAACTCCGTATGCCCTTCCCAGGCTTCATCCCGCATAATGTGCTGGATCATGCGGCGGAACTGGGCACCGGTGACTTCCAGCATCCAGACCACATCGTCAAAAGGTGTATTTTCCAGCAGGTCCTGGTATTCGACCAGCGGTCCGAGTTCCTTCTTGCGGATGGCGCCGGAACCGAACATCATGATGTCAAAGCTGCTTTCATCCTGCATCAGATCAGCGTACAGATTGCCGAGCTCGGTCTCCTGTTCCCGCTTCGGATGCGTCAGGCGGCGGGCAAAGCGGGTCACGATCCGCTTGTATTTGGCATCGGTTTCACTCTGGTAATGGGCAATCAGCTCCGCCATAACCGGGTCCACCGGCGCGGTTTTCCAGTTGATCGGCACACATTCCCAGCGGTAATCCGAAATGGTCCCGGTTTCCGTATCGATCGTCAGGTCAAACCGGCCGATCAGCCCGGTGCCGGTGTAAGCCTGCACAATCGGCACACCATTGACGATTTCCGGTTCCGTCATCATGGTATGGGAATGCGCCCCGATGATCATGTCAACGCCCCACCCCGGGTCCAGCAGCCGGGCCAGTCTGCGGTCCGCCTCAATGCCGATGTGGGTAAGCAGGATGGTCAGGTCCGTCTGGGTGGTGCGGTAGTTGTCGCAGATAATGCCGACTTCCCGGGCTGCCTCTTCCACATTGAGGAAGGTGCCGATCACCTTTTCGCTCTTCGTGGATGCCAGGACTTCTTCCGTCAGGATGCCGATGAACATGACCCTCAGGCCGCCCACTTCCACGTTGATGTAAGGCTTGAACAGCCTGGTATTGTTCAGCGTTACATAGAAATTCGCGTTGATGATCGGAAATCTCGCGCACTTCTCCAGAAACAGCAGATGCGCCAGGCCGTAATCCACTTCGTGATTGCCGACCGTAGTCACATCCGGGGACAGCAGGTTCATCAGTTCGATCGTGGACAGGCCCATATACTCACTGTCAATGACTGAACCCCGGAACATATCACCGCCGTTGGCGTATATCACGTTTTTTTCCCGCTTGCGTGTATCCTGAATATAACCGGACAGCCTGGCCAGGCCGCCGGTTTCCTTTCCCTCCGCATCCGTGTGCGGAAGAAAATCACCGTGCATGTCATTGGAATGCAGCAGAGTCAGCTGCTTATAACGATCCATGAAAAGCACCTCCTTTCAGGGCAATTTCATTATACCGGGAAAACCGCTTCCCTGACCCCACCCCGGCGGGCAGGTTTGCGGTCCGAATTAAGAATTACCGCCTTTTTCCTTTTAATAGAGATCATGTATAATATATCTCATGACAGGAGGTCACCATGGTAAACTATCCTGACGGCCGCAAAGCCCGCCCGGCTGAGCACAAAACCGGCGCCGGCGGCCGCGGCATGGAACTGGAAAAGGAAATCAATCTGACCAATTCGTATTATCTGGATACGGATCGGGCTGTCATTCATAAAAAGCCCACGCCGGTAACCATTGTCAAAGTGGATTACCCGATGCGTACGGCCGCGAAAATAACCGAAGCCTACTTCAAGGTGCCGAGCACTACCGACTATAACGGCATCTACCGCGGGAAATACCTGGACTTTGAAGCCAAGGAATGTGCCTCAAAGACCTCGTTCCCGATCAAGTCCATCCATGAGCATCAGATCCGTCACCTGGACAGCGTCATCCGGCACGGGGCAATCGCCTTTGTCATCGTCCGCTTCACGGTCTACGGCGAAACCTACTACGTGGATGCCGGCGAGATGAACAGTTACATCCGGACCTGCGGCCGCAGTTCCATTCCCTACAAATGGTTTCAGGAACATGGCATCCTGATCCCGTACAATTACGTCAAGCCGGTCGACTATCTGCAGATTGTCGATCAGCGCTTCTTCAAGGAGAATGCGAATGACTAAAAAACGTCAAAGAAAACCCCGCCGCACCCAGCGGAAACTGAATAAACGCAATCTGATCACGCTGATCCTTGCCGTTCTGGTCTTTTTCGAACTGACCGGAACAGCCGCCGGGCTGGTCATGGTCGGCTCAATGCTCAGGGATAAGCCTGAACTGGAAGTGGATGATTTCTTCTCCGCGGAAAGTTCCCATATCTTTGACAAGGACGGAAACCAAATTGCCGATATCGGCACCCAGCTGCGCGAGAATATCACCTACAATGAAATGTCCGAGGCGGTCATTGACTGCTTCCTGGCCGTGGAAGACAGCCGTTACTTCAAGCATGACGGCTTTGACATGCCGCGGTTCATCAAGGCAGCCCTGGTCAACGTCAAGAACATCCTGACCCACAACAACTCCCGTGAAGGCGGTTCCACCTTCACCATGCAGCTGGTCAAGGTCACCTACTTCCAGAATGATGAAACCGGGGAAACCCGTTCCAAGGACATCGAGTACAAGGTTGAACAGATTGCCCTGGCCAGGGAACTGGAACGCCGTTCGAACAAAAAGGCCATCTTCGAGATGTACCTGAACAAACTGAACTTCGGCGGCACCGGCAATATCCGCGGGATCGAGATGGCTTCCCAGTACTACTACGGCAAACATGCCGGTGAGCTGAACCTGGCGGAGGCGGCGATGCTGGCCGGGGTTATCAACTCCCCTTACTGGTATGATCCGCACAACTATCTGGACTATGCGACCAGAAGACGGAATACCGTTCTCTACCAGCTCATGAACCACGGCTATATCACCAAGAACGAGTACAACCTGGCCATGGCCGTCAAGGTGGAAGACACGCTGATCGATCCGATGAGCCAGAGAGCCGGCGGGCGGGCCTATGCCTACCAGTCATATATCGATTCGGTCATTGAAGAAGCCGAAAAACTGACCGGCATGGACCCGTACAACGTCGCCATGGATATCTATACCTATATGGATCCGAAAGTCCAGCAGGTCATGGATGATATCCAGGCCGGCAATTATGCGGAAGTGGTCTTTCCGGATGATCTGATGGAAATCGCGATGATCTCGGAAAACAACCAGACCGGTGAGATCGTGGCCATCGGCGGCGGCCGCAACTACGGACGCGGCGGGTCGATGCTGCTGAACCATGCCACCAACCAGTACAAGCAGCCCGGTTCCAGCGTCAAGCCGTTCCTTGACTATGCCCTGGCCTTTGAGTATCTCGGCTGGGCTACCAGTCATGTCGTTACCGACCGGCCGATCATGTACGCCGGTACGAATATCATCATCAAGAATGCCAACAACAGTTACTACGGCCAGCTGCCGCTGGAAGATGCCGTGGGCCTCTCCCTGAACACCCCGGCCATCCAGGCCCTGCAGGAAGTCATCAATACGGCCGGCTGGCAGACGGTTGTCAACTATGTGACTAACCTCGGCTTCTCGCAGGTATCGGCGGATAACTTCGATATCGGTTTCGCTATCGGCGGATCGAACTTCACCTGCAGTGCCAAGGAACTCATGGCCGCCCATGCCGTCCTGATGAACGGCGGCAATTACATTGAACCGCACACGATCTCCCGCATTGAGTACCGCAGCGTAACACAGGAACCGCTGGTGCCGCAGTACATTCCGAAGAATGTCCTGACCCCGCAGGCCGCGTACCTGGCAGCTTCGCTGATGTACACAGCCGTAAACAAGAACTACCAGAACTATCTGCAGATCCTGATCCGGAACTATCCGGTATACGGCAAGACCGGCACAACCGACTGGGGTTCCGAAGGCCTGCAGTACAACATTCCGCAGGGCGCGTCCAAGGACAAGTGGATGGTATCCGAAACCAGCCAGTATACAACCGCTGTCTGGGTCGGTTATGAAAAAGGCATCAAGGATCAGAACACCTACTTCACCAATGCCAAGGCAGCCCTGAATATCCCCGGCAATATCTCAAGCCTGCTGGTCAGTGCCCTTAATGACGATGTCAATCCGCCGGAAATTCCGCGGCCGGACGGCATCTCCGGGATTTCCCATATCATGGCCACCTTCCCCTATGCCTATCCGGTTGAAGGCATGGAAGGAAGCCTGATCTCCTACGGACTGATCAAGAGTGACAAGGCAAATCTGGTCACGGCCGAGCAGGAACCCGTGGAAACCCTGAATTCCTTCAACGCAACGTATAACGATGACGGCTCTGTCTCCTTTGAATGGGCGCCGTACCCGAATGCCGAAAAACTGACGGTAGCCCCGGATACGATGGATATCAGCCTGTATTCCGGCGACAACTGCCTGGTCTGGGCGGAAGGCCGCAGGATGTTTGATTACAGCTGGCTGTTCGGTCCGATCCAGTACAAGGTCCGGGTATCGCAGGCCGGTGAAGTCAAGGGCATTGTCGTCAGTGATTCGGAACATAAAACCGAAGGCATGGACCTGCTGGCCGGCATGGACACCGAGGCCTGCGGCTATTATGCATATGAGAACGATGCCCAGCAGTCCAATGAAATCTGCGTGAACTTCCGTACACAGGATGTGCCGGAAGATGACAAACCTGAGCATACGCCGACACCGGAACCGGAAACTTCTGCGGAACCTGAGCAGACAGCAGTCCCGGAGCCTGGCAATGGTATAACCATCGGCAGTGTTTCTGATGTGAACAGTGCCGTGGAATGGTGCAATGCCAACGGGATCAGCACCACCCGTGACTACAACATCGGCGTCGGTTCGTTCATCTTCTACTACGACGGCAGCACCCGCAAGGAACCGGGTGAATCCGTTGAAGACAAGAGCCTGCTGCGGCTGGTATACAACAACGGAGAGTGATCCTTCACTCTCCGTTTTTCTTACAGCCTGTTATTTTCCCGGCAGGTTCTTGTTTTTCTCGCGGCAGCCCGCCGTAAACGGGCAGCGGCTGCATTCCGGCCTGCGGGCGTGACACAGGTACCGGCCGAAAAAGATCATCTGATGATGCGTTTTAATCCAGCGTTCCCGCGGGATTTTTCTTCTCAGCTTCTTTTCGGTTTCCAGCACATTGTCATCCGGTTTGGCCAGGCCCAGCCGGCGGGAAATCCGATGCACATGCGTGTCCACGGCCAATGCCGGAACACCATAGCACTCACTCAGGATGACATTAGCACATTTGCGGCCCACGCCCGGCAGTGATTCCAGATCCTTCATATTGTCCGGCACTTCCCCGGCAAAACGTTCCATCATGCCGGCTGCCATCCCCTTGATAGCCCTGGCCTTGTTGCGGTACAGGCCCAGGGAGGCAATGCACTGTTCGATTTCCGGCAGTTCCCCTTCCGCCAGGGCAGCGGCATCCGGGTATCTGGCAAACAGGGCCGGCGTCACCCGGTTGACTGAGACATCCGTAGTCTGCGCCGACAGGACCACAGCCACTGCCATTTCATAATTATTCCGGTGATCCAGCTCGCACCTCGCATCCGGAAACAGCTCATCCAGACCCTTGAGAATCTCCTCTGTCTTCATCCTGTTCTGCCCTCTTCAATCATCTCCGGTGTACAGCCCTTCTGCAGCCAGGCATTCAGCACCGATTCCACATAGCCGATATTTTTCTTCTGATAGCCGCTGGCTTCACGCAGCGCATAGAGAATCATGCGCCGGTCCGCCGTGCGGTTCCAGTCACTGATCTTCTGCATTTCCTTCTGGGTCAGCGGCCGGCCGAATTCCGTTTCAAAGACATCAAACAGCGGCGTGTCCAGAATGCGCTGATCCCGGGCCGTATCGGTCTCAAACAGCCCGTCCAGCAGGAACCGGACACCCTGGCTGGATGCTCTGATTTCCATGTATTTTCTTGCGCACAGCACCGATATGACCTGATCAACTTCGGCCGTGGACCAGCCGGTCTTCCGGTGCAGCAGGTCCAATGAGATTTCCTGCTGATGTTCATTCAGAAAATCGATCAGCAGGACGATGATCACTTCCTTCTCGCTGAGCCCGAGAACCTCCAGCTGATCCAGAATCCAGTCCCGGTGACTGACATAGCGCTGTTCATACCACTTCATAAAATCAACTCCCGTGTTTTTTTATTATATGTCAGAAAACGCGCACAGCGCCAAAAAAAGGATCCGGCTGCCCGGATCCCTGAAGATCAGTCATTGGTATAGTTGTCGAAATAACCCTGGATATAGATGAACGGCGTGCCTTTGTCACCGCTGCCGGAGGTCAGGTCACACAGCGAACCGATCAGATCGGTCAGATGCCGCGGGGTAGTTCCTTCGGAAACCATCTTGCCGACCAGGGCTGCATCCTTGGTCCGGATGGATTCCCGGATCGCTTCCCGCAGTTCTTCACCGCGCAGATCAGCGAAGTCATTGTCCGCCAGATACTTCAGTTTCAGTTCGTTTGGAGTTCCTTCGAGACCAGCTGTATACCCCGGGGAGACGACCGGATCCGCCAGTTCCCAGATCTTGCCGACCGGATCCTTGAAGGCCCCGTCGCCGTAGACCATGACTTCAATCATCTTGCCGGTTCTTTCAATCAGCTTTGCCTGCACTTCCTCAACGAACGGCTGGGCATCAACCGGGAAGAGTTTGACGGTGCCTTCCGTGGCCTTGTTGGAACCCAGCAGGCCATACTGGCTGTTGTAACCGCTGCCGTCCACCGGGGCGGTCATGATTTCGTCCATGCCGAGGACAATCTCTGCCCCTGCCGCCTTCAGCAGGCGCTTTGTCCGGGCTCTGGTATGAATATCGCAGCACAGGACATTCTTCGTATACTGCAGGATGGCCCGCGGGTCATTGGCGAAGATGACTTCTGCCTCACAGCCTTCCGCCGCGATGACATCCTTGTAGTATGACACATAATCCATGCCGGTAAACGGATGTTTGGACTTGCCGAAAAGCTCTTCGAAGCGGCTTTCGGTCAGAATATCGGAATACGGATTGACGTTCTTCTCATCCAGCAGGTCCAGATCCACAAGATGATTGCCGACTTCGTCCGACGGATAGCTCAGCTGCAGAACGATTTTTTCCGCACCCTTGGCAAACCCGCGCAGGCAGACCGCGAAACGGTTTCGGCTGAGAATCGGGAAGATCACGCCGATTGTCTTTCCGCCCATCTTTTCCCTGACATCTTTGCCGATCTGTTCCGTTGTGCAGTAATTACCCTGCGCACGGGCCAGAACGGATTCCGTAATGCACAGAATGTCACGGTCACGCGGAACAACCTCACCGTTGGCAACAGCCTTCATCAGGGTGTCAACAGCAATGGTGCTGAGATCATCACCAGTCTTGATGATCGGAGCCCGCAGACCTCTTGATACGGTACCGGATATTCTCTCCATGTTTATCACTCCTTTTAATCAGAAAAATACATTTCATTATAGTCATCATTATCCGTTAAGGAAAATATATTTTTTTGAAAACTTAACGAATTCTCTTTCATTCGATATTGCCGGGCAAATTGCAAACCGTTCTGCCCTTCGATATAATTATGTTTATGCTGAAACGTATTATGTTTACCCTCATGATTCTGCTGGTGCTCTACAGCGGCATCTTTGTGGGCTTCTGTTTATTTGAGCCGGAGCAGGCAGATGCCGGAAGTGAATCGGCAATTGCCTCAGTGTCACTGGATTACGAGACACTGAAGGAATATACCCGCAGTACCGGCAATTCCACCATGCACTATTATTTTTTCTGTTCCGCTGACAGCAATGACTGCCTGTATCTGGAAAATACCGTTCTCAAAAGCGTAAACAATGAAACCGAAAATGAACTCATGACGCTCATTGAGTTCGTGGATGTATCGGGTATTGACGAAAAGCAGCTGGCGACCCGGCTGAAGAACGAATGGAACGTTTCCGCTTATCCGGCCTTTGTGGCCTGCCGCAACGACAATGGGGAAATCGTCATTGACAACACGCTGGAATGGAATCCCCAGCAGCCGATCAGCATCGATGACTTCCGGCAGTGGCTGGCCCTGAACAAGCTGTATGATGATTACGATATCCTGCAGCCGATCGAAACGCCGAATTCATAAAAAAATCCCTCACGGGATTTTTTCTTATTCCTCGTAACGCTTTGCCGGCAGGTCTCCCCAGAGATTCTCCAGCCGGTACTGCATTCTTCCTTCTTCCGTAAAGATATGTACGATGACATTGTAGAGGTCTACAAGAATCCAGCTGCTGCCCTCCTCACCCTCACGGGTCCGGACCGGGAAGCCCTGTTTTTCCGCTTCCTCGATCAGATCATCGGCGAGTGACGATGCATGCCGGAGATTTCTGGCCGTTACGATGACAAAGTAGTCCGTAAACGGATTAACACTCCGCATGTCAATGGTAACAATATTCTCACCCAGCTTTTCGGACAGTGTCCGTTCAGTCATTTCCAGTAATTCAGCCATTTACACCTTCCTTTTTCAGCCATTCGGCAGCTTCCTGCTTCACCAGGGCGAAGCCGGCCGCGAGATCTTTCGTACTCAGGGCGATTTCCCTTGTGGAATCGTATCCTCTTGTCGGTTCTGTCTTGTCGGCGATATAGAGAATCATTGCCAGAGGTGTCCGGCCGCCCCCAAGGGTATGGTTCCGGACTGCCGACAGCAGCTCATGATCAGTTATGCCGAGGTTCTGTTTCAGCCAGACCGGGGCAGTAAAACTGTGCCATACCGGCGGGGCATACTGCAGGGCCCCGGGTTCATAGCGTTCCAGGATCCGCCGGCCCCATTCCTCACTGCGGCCTTTGGTAATATCATGCAGCATCCCGGCCCGCCAGGCCAGATCCCCGTCCAGCCCGTGCGCTTCCGCCAGCTGCCGGCAAAGATCCGCCACAGCCCGGGAATGTGCGGCCCGGTGCGGGTTGCAGCAGGCATCCACCAGGTCTTCAAAGTACAGTCCTTCCGCGCCAAGCATCCGGCGGATGCCGCAGGCGGCCAGGGCATAGTTTCCCTGCCGCACAGCTTCTTCCGCGGGACCGGCAGATGAAGAATAGACATCGGCGTCTTTCACCATCTCCCCGGCACCGAAATGCCGGTAAGGCTTCAGCGCGGCTTTCAGCAGGTCTTTTCGTGTCTCCCGGGGCAGACTGCCCTCTGCCTCCGGGACGAAGACTATCCAGTCATACTGCTTTTCCCGCCGCAGCCGGATGGCAAAGGCAACATCCTGTGCGGTAACCGGATTAAAGCATCCGCAGATGACAGCCGTCTTCCTCATGGCAGGATAATCTCCGGTTTCCTGCCTTTTTTGTACAGCAGGATGGTCCGGCCGATGATCTGCACCAGCTCGCTGTGCGTATACATGGCCAGGTCAAAGGCCAGTTCCTTCGGATCCTCTGCCACCGACTGCAGCAGCCGGATCTTGACCAGTTCCCTGGTATTGAACGCATTGTTGACGGTATTGATCAGATTGTCGCTCAGGCCGTCCTTGCCGATCTGGAACAAGGCCGGCTGGGTTTCCGCCAGAGAGCGGAGGTATCGTTTCTGTTTTCCTGTCAGCATATCAAAGCATCGCCTTTCTGAATGTGATATTGACGCCCTTCGGGGCCTTGACCGTAATCGTTGAGATCTGGCCGGATACACTGGCCCAGCCAAGGCCTTCGATGACGATGTCCATTTTATCCATATTCTTGCGGATGGTTGTGGTATGGAATTCGTTCTTCAGCGGCACCGGGGTGAACAGTTCGCCATAGTGCTTCTCCCAGAGGGCATCCGCGCCCTGCAGCTTGCTGCGGTGAATCGACATTTTATCGCTCAGATAGAATACGCAGCTGGCATGATCGCACTCAGTCAGATCGATCCGGGCCAGACCGCCGATGGCGAAACTCTGATTCTTGTTGACCTGGTAGACCTGCGGCTTGATCATGCGGGCCGGCAGGATCGTCTTCAGATCTTCCTCGCGCACTTCCATCAGAAGGCTGTCAGCGATCTCGATGCCCGGCGTATCAATGTAGTCGATGCCGTCAATTTCCATGTGATTGAATTCCAGGGTCGTACCCGGATAGCGGCTGCTGGTCAGCACTTCTTCCCCGAGCAGGTGGTTGAGCAGTGTGCTCTTGCCGGAATTGGCCCGGCCCATAACCACCACCGGCCGGCCGGCATAGCTCATCCGGACAGCGTTGCGCACTTCCTCGATGCCTTCACTCTGCAGCTTTGAGGTCAGCACCAAGCCCTTGACTTGGATGCCCATCTCCCGCAGACGGCCGAAGACAAAGCGGGCAATCTTTTCATGGTTCAGGGTGTCCGGCAGGATATCCCGCTTGGCACAGACAAGGATGATATCCTTGTTGTCCAGACGCCGGGAAAGGCCCGGGATCATGCCGGCTTCGAAGTCAAACAGATCCACCACCCACAGCACCAGGGCATCCAGGCGGCGGATTTCCTCCAGGACCAGGTCAGGATCAATCCCGGTCCGCATGGAGACCGTCAGATCATCATAGTGAATCAGGCGGAAACAGCGCTGACAGTAATCATTCTCTGCCTTCGGGGTATAACCCGGCAGATTTCTGTCTTCTGTCTGCAGCACGGCTCCGCAGCCACGGCAACGTTTCATTCCTTTTCACCTTCTTCATCAAAGAGACTCAGCCTTTCCACATCCGGATGGCTTTCTTCTTTCTTGGCAGCCAGCGCTTCCGGCGGAATTTCCACCATGCGGCAGTCCTCAATACCCCGGCGCAGATACCAGCCGGCCTTCAGGCTCAGCGGTGTGCTGAACGTGGTATCCGTGGTCTTCAGCGGAACTTCGGAAGCTTTCAGCAGATGCTCTTCCGGATCATAGAAAGCCAGGATATCACCCGGGGTGACCGGCCGCACCAGCAGCAGTTCATTCGGGTTGGATTTGACTTTCTTGGCAATCAGGCTGCCCTTTACGGGCCGGTTGCCCTGCTGGATATCATCCAGCCGGACCCGCTTCATGGCCCCGTTGCGGCAGACATACAGGACGCCCTGCACACCCCGGCGCAGCGGGCAGACAAAGGCCAGCCGGTCATCGGCGCTGAGATTGACAGCTTTGACGCCCTTGGCCCTGATCCCGGTTTCCGGTACCTGGTCCAGACTGTAGCGGCTGGCGAAGCCGTCACGGGTCACCAGGGTGACTGCATCATCCGGATAGGCCGCAAACGCAGTCAGCAGTTCAGCCTGCGGACCGAGGTTCATGGCCGGCATGACCCGGCTGTTGCGCTGGACCTGCCAGGCGGAAGCCGGTGTTTTCTTGATAAATCCGTCCGAGGAAGCCGTCACGATCCAGGCATAGGTGTCAAAACTGTGGATCACAATGACATTGCGGATCTTGTCATCGCCTTCAATCCGCACCACCTTGTTCAGGTGCATGCCGAGGTCCTTCCACTTGCCCTCATCGATCTGCCAGACCGGCAGGCAGGCATAATTGCCCTTCGAGGTGAACAGCAGCAGCGTATCGAGCGTATCACACTCGATATGGCCGATCAGTTCATCCCCCTCCTTCAATCCGGTCGGGGTGCCCTCGCTGGCCCCGTAGGAACGCAGGGAAACGCGTTTGACATAACCGTCCCGGCTCACCGTTGCGACCACCCGTTCGCTGGCCACCATGCTGGAGCGGTTGATGACCAGTTCGCTGATCTCATCCTCAATCTTCGTCCGGCGCTCCTGTCCGTATTCCCTGCGGACAGCCTTGAGTTCCTGCACGATGACATGGGTCAGGATGCTCGGGTTTTCGAGGATGGACCTGGTCTCCTCAATCTGGTTGACCAGTTCGGCAAACTCCTCCCGCAGTTCAAAGATATCCGTGTTGGACAGCCGGTACAGCCGCAGGGTGACGATCGCTTCGGCCTGGGGTTCATCAAAGCCGAACTCCGCCATCAGGTTCCGCTTGGCATCGGCCTTGTCCTGTGAATGCCGGATGATATCGATGATCTGGTCAAGAATCGATACGGCCTTCATCAGGCCTTCGATGACATGGCACCGTTTCTCCATGCGGTCCAGTTCAAACCGGGAACGGCGGATAACCACTTCCTTGCGGAAGGCTATAAACGCGTCCAGCAGCCCCAGCAGGCCCACCTGCACCGGCCGCTTGTCGATAATCGCCACATTGTTGTAACTGTAATAGATCTGCAGATCGGTATTTTTATAGAAATAGTTCAGGATCATGCCGGCATCGGCGTCCTTGCGCACATCGACAACGATCCTGAGACCGGTCCGGTCGGTTTCATCACGGACATCCAGAATCCCGTCAATATCACGGGACAGCCGGATTTCATCCATTTTCTTGACCAGATCGCTCTTGATGACTTCATACGGGATTTCCGTAATGACGATCTGCCGGCAGGTCTTGGCCTGGACAATTTCCGCCCTGGCCCGCACAACCACCCGGCCATGGCCGGTTTCAAACGCTTCGCGGATGCCCTGCGCCCCCTGTACGATACCGCCGGTCGGGAAATCCGGGCCGGGGATCAGTTCGATAATCTCAGAAAGCATACAGTTCGGATTCTGCAGACGGTAAATCGCCGCGTCCACGACTTCGCTCAGATTATGCGGCGGCATGTTGGTCGCATAACCGGCCGCGATGCCGGTTGCCCCGTTGACCAGCATGACCGGGAACGGCACCGGCAGGACCGTCGGTTCGTTTTCCGTATCATCGAAGTTCGGGGCCATCTCCACGGTATCCTTGTCCAGGTCATCTTCCATGATCTGCGTGACCTTGGCCAGGCGCACTTCGGTATAACGCATCGCCGCAGCCGGGTCATCATCAATGGAACCGTTGTTGCCGTGCATATCAATCAGCGGCAGCCGCACTTTCCAGTCCTGGGACATGCGGACCATCGCATCATAGACAGAGGTATCCCCGTGCGGGTGATAATTACCGATGACAAGGCCGACCGTCTTGGCCGATTTGCGGTATGGGTGATCCCAGGTATTGCCGTCATGATACATGGCATAAAGAATCCGGCGCTGGACCGGCTTCAGACCGTCCCGGGCATCCGGCAGGGCCCGCTCCTGAATGATATATTTGGCATAACGGCCGAACCGGTCGCCCATGACATCTTCCAGCAGCACCGGCACATATTTTGTATTGTCTTCAAATTCGTTCTTTCTTGCCATTATGCGTCCACCTTGAAATCATCCTCCAGTGTGAAGGAGATATTGTCTTCGATCCACTTGCGGCGCCGGTCGGCCTTGTCGCCCATCAGCACCGATACCCGCTTATCAGCCAGCATTTCATCCTGGATGCCGACTCTGATCAGGGTCCGGGTAGCCGGGTCCATGGTTGTCTCCCACAGCTGGGTGGCATTCATCTCACCAAGGCCTTTGTAACGCTGCACTTCGATCCGGCCCAGTTTTTTGCGGACCGCATCGAGTTCATCATCGGTGTAGCAGTACTGCGTCTGCTTGCCCTTTGTCACCTTGTACAGCGGCGGCAGCGCAATGTAGACCATGCCCTGTTCCAGCAGCGGCCGCATGTAGCGGTAGAAGAACGTCAGCAGCAGGATCTGGATATGCGAACCGTCATCATCCGCATCGGTCATGATGATGATCTTGCTGTAATTGGAAGCCTGATAGTCAAAACTCGGACCCACCCCGGCATCAATCGCATGAATCAGGGTGTTCAGTTCGAGATTCTTCTCAATCTCGCCCATGGTGCACTTCTCCGTATTCAGCACCTTGCCCCGCAGCGGCAGAATGGCCTGGTAACGGGAATCCCGACCCTGCTTGGCACTGCCGCCGGCCGAATCACCCTCGACCAGGAACAGTTCCTTGTGCGCCGCATCCCTGGTCTGGGCCGGGGCCAGCTTGCCGGAAAGAATCTTTTCATTCCGGGTCGTTTTCTTTCCCTTGCGGGCATCATCACGGGCCCTCCGGGCTGCTTCCCGGGCCATGGCCGCCTTCATCATCTTGCGGATCAGCCGGACACTCTGCTCGCCGTTTTCCTCCAGCCAGTAAGCCAGCTTGTCCGCCACCACGGCATCAACTGCCGATTTGGCCTGCGGGGTGCCAAGCTTGCCTTTGGTCTGGCCCTCAAACTGCAGGATCTCTTCCGGGACAGACACGGAAAGAATCGATGTGAGCCCTTCCCGCACATCCCCGCCTTCAAGATTCTTGTCCTTCTCCTTCAGCAGGCCATGCGTTCTGGCGTAGTCGTTGACAGCCTTGGTAAAGGCCGACTTGTATCCGACCTCGTGCGTACCGCCGTCGATGGTGCGCACCAGGTTGACAAAACTGTACGTGTTCTCCTGGTAGTCATCGGTATACTGGAAGGCACATTCGATCCTGATGCCCTGTGATTCCCCGCTCAGTTTGACCGGGTTCATCATCGGGGTCCTGTCCTCTGTCAGATAGTTCAGGTATGCCGTCAGGCCGTCATCATAGCAGTATGTTTCACTGGCGGTCCGCCGGCTTCTTTTATCCGTCACGGTCATGGCAATGCCGCTGAGCAGGAAAGCTTTTTCCCGGGCCCGTTCACAGACCGTATCAAACTTGAAATCCACGGTCGTGAAAATCGCCGGGTCCGGCTTGAAGCGGACTGTGGACCCGGTCCGGTTTGTCCGGCCGAGATCTTCCAGCTTGCCGATCTTCTGATCACCGTGCTCAAAACGCATGCGCACCAGCCGGCCGTCATGGGCCACCTCAACTTCCAGCCACTCACTCAGGGCGTTGACCACCGACGCGCCGACCCCGTGCAGGCCGCCCGCCGTCTTGTATCCGCCTTCACTTGTAAACTTGCCGCCGGCATGCAGAACCGTAAAAATAACCTGCAGGGTATTCACGCCGCTTTCATGCATGCCTGTCGGCATGCCGCGGCCGTCATCCTGTACCGTGCAGGATCCGTCTTCTTCCAGGGTAATGCTGATTTTTCTGCCGTACCCGTTGATTGCTTCGTCAATGGAATTGTCCACGATTTCCCAGATCAGATGATGAAGGCCGCGGCTGTCCGTCGAACCGATATACATGCCCGGACGTTTGCGGACAGATTCCAGGCCTTTCAGAATCTGAATACTGCTGTCATCATAGCGCTGTGTTTCTGTCATTCAAATCTCCTTGTTAACCGGCAATATTATACCAAAAATTACCACCCTCTGCTCACTGTAAAAAGCAGGCCCGCCAGCGCCCCGATCCCTTCGAATACCATTGTTTCCGGACTGATGCGGCAGCCGCAGTAACGGCAGCGGCCGCGGGCGCGGATGTAGCTGATGACCGGGATCAGATCTGCCGGTTTCAGCACCTGCCCGCAGTGCTCACAGACACTCCGCCCCCACACCGGGCGGTGAGCCTTCAGCCGGATGATCATACAGCAGGCAAAACTGCCAAGACTGGCCCCGCTCAGCATATTCAGAAAGAGAATACCCATACAATGATATTATTCACGGCAATCTCCAAAAACCCTGCATTATGGTAGAATAAACCCTGAGGTGAGGCGCTATGAATACTCTGCTTGCCATCGTCATCAGTTATCTCTTCGGATCTGTGCCGTGGGCACTGGTTATCGGTGAAATTTTTTATCATAAAGATATCCGGAAGGAAGGCTCCGGCAACCTTGGTGCCACCAATGCCGGCCGGGTGCTGGGCAAGCCAGCCGCTGTCATCGTTACCGTTCTGGATGCCCTGAAGGCCTTCCTGAGCATGCTGATTGCTTCCCGGCTGGCCCCGGAAGCGGTCATCTATGCCGGTCTGGCCTGCTGTGTCGGTCATTGTTTCCCGGTCTTTGCCCAGTTTCACGGCGGCAAGGCCGTGGCCACGACTTACGGCTATTTACTGGGCATTGTATCATTGATGACCGGGCACTGGTTCTGGCAGTTCCTGTTCCCGATCCTGTGCTTCTTCGTTATCCTCTACCTGTTCAAAATGGTATCGGTTGCCAGTATTCTTTCCGTTCTGGCCGCCGTCATTGCCAGCTATGCCCTGAAGTGCGATCTGAGCATCTCACTGTCATTGACGGCCCTGTGGCTGTTTGTCACCTACCGGCACCGCAGCAACCTGAAGCGGGTCATGAACGGCACCGAAAGCAAAATCAAATGGATGGGCTGACCCATCCATTTTTTCTTTTCCCGGACAGTTTACCGGCTGTCCTTTTTTTCACTGATTTTTTCCGTTGTCCACGCATCCACGGCCTGCCGCAGCGCACGCATATACGGGATTTCATCCATCTCCTTTTTCCCGTATGTGTACTGCAGGTCATATTCCAGCGGCAGCCACGTATCCAGATCCGATTCGTTGTGCGAGATCAGCGCCTCGATCCGGTCCAGGGTCTTGTACAGTTTTGCCTCAGGTGTCTGCTGTTCCTTCATCTCGGCAAGCAGGGCTTGCCAGCTTTCCTGCTGCGGCAGCGGGAACGAGGCCACCCAGGAAGCGTACAGTTCATCTTCCGTTACCCGGGCCCCGTCGGTCTTTTCAAATGTCGGAATATCCCCGGTGAAGGCTTCGCCCAGGTCATGGATCAGGCACATGCGGATCACCCGGTCCATATCATATCCGGCAAATTCCTCTTCCTCCCGCATCAGCATCGCCATCAGGGCAATCCGCCAGCTGTGATCAGCCACGCTTTCGCGGCGGTTTTCTTCCGTCCAGCAATGTCTGACGGCTGTCTTCAGTCTGCCTGCTGTCTGCAGGATTTCCAGCATCTTTTCCGGTTTCATCCTCTGTACCTCTCAATCGCCCCGGTTGTGCCGCGGCTGGCGAACATGACCTCCAGATAGCCCGGCCGGTATGGTATAAACGTCCCTGCCGCAATCATCTGCCGCACGGTGTCATAATCAGCCCAGCGCACCCGGGCGACTTCTTCTTTCTGCAGCCGCAGCCCGGACAGATTCACCGGCAGCACCACGGCAAAGAAATCATCGTAAATATTCCGGTCGTGTACGGTCATGACCGGCTCAGCAGTGCTGAAATCATACTGTATGCCCAGCTCTTCGTACAGTTCCCGGGCCGCGGCTTCACGGCTGGTTTCCCCGGCCAGGGCACTGCCGCCGGTCGAGACATCCCAACAGGAAGGCCATTCTTTCTTCGCAGCAGTCCGCTGCTGGATCAGCATCTCCCCCTGTTCATTGAAAATGCAGATATGCACCACCTGGTGGTAATCTTCCGGGGCCATCTCTGTCCCGCGTACGCAGCGCCGGCCGGTCCGGCGGTGTTCACTGTCCAGGACGTCCCACAGTTCCGGGGTGCCTTCCCTGTCCAGTATTCCCGGCACAGCGGACAGATCATCAATGACATAATCCAGCATCATTCCTTCCGGCTGGGGCAGATGTGCGGGATTATACCAGCATGTCCGGATGCCGGCGTTCAGGCCGCCCGGCATGTCACTGGTCAAAGAATCCCCGATGATCATCACCTCATCCGGGTCCGGGTTTCCGATGGCGGCGAATACCTGCCGGAAGAACTCCCGGGACGGTTTCTCCGCCCCGAGCCGTTCGGAAATGAACACCCCGTCAAACACCCGGTCCAGCCCGGACCGGCGCAGTTTCTTCTCCTGGGCGACTTCCGTGCCATTGGTTACAGCATATTCAAACACCCGGTTTTTCAGCCCGGTAATCAGTTCAAAGGCATTGTCATTGAAACAGATCGTTTCCCCGAGATTGGTCTGATACCTGCGATTGAATTCTTCGGCTGTGTCTGCCGGCAGATGATAACGCGAAAAGAACTCCCGGAAACGGCCGATCAGGATCTCCGGCTTGCTCATCTCACCCCGTTCCAGACGCTGCCAGTACTTCTCATTGATGGCCGAGTATACCCGCAGCATCTCATCCGTACAGGTTCCCAGGGAAAACTCCGCAAAACCCATGCGGATGGCATTTTTCTCTGCCTCCAAGAAATTCAGCACCGTCCCATCAATGTCCCACAGCAGTATCTTTATCATGTTTCTGATCCTCTTACGGCTATTAGGATAACACAAACCGGCCGGGACAACAGAAAAACCGGACCGCAGTCCGGTTACTGATTATTTCATGGCCAAAGTCCGGGTGGCATTCAGCACAGCCAGCACCATGACGCCGACATCCGCGAAGACCGCCCACCACATATTGGCATATCCGAAGGCACTCAGCACCAGGCAGATCAGCTTGATACCGATCGCAAATACGACGTTTTCGCGGACAATCCGCAGGCACTTTCTGGCAATCATGACAGCCTTCGGGATCTTGGCAATGTCATCGTCCATCAGCACGATATCCGCCGCTTCAATCGCCGCGTCGGAACCCAGCGCCCCCATGGCAATGCCGACATCAGCCCGGGAAAGCACCGGCGCGTCATTGATGCCGTCACCGACAAAACACAGCACTTCCTTATCGGTTTTCTCCTGCAGCATCTTTTCGATCCAGGCAACCTTGTCGGCCGGCAGCAGTCCCGAATGAAATTCGTCAACACCGGTCTGGGCGGCAACGGCCGCAGCTGCCTGTTCGGCATCACCCGTAAGCATCACGGTTCTGCGGATGCCGCACGCTTTCATCTGCCGAAGCGCTTCCACTGTGTCTTCCTTCAGTACATCATTAATCGTGACCGAACCGAGGAACTGACCGTCACGGGCGGCGTAGACAATCGTGCCGGCTGCTTCATTCGGGATGTACCGCACCCCGAAGCGGTCCATGAGCCGGGCATTCCCGGCCAGGATTTCATGTCCGTCCACCTCGGCTTTGACACCATGTCCGGCAATTTCCTCCACCGCGCCTACCCGCGACTGATCCAGCTGTCTGTCAACTGCCTGCCGCAGGCTCTTAGCCACCGGATGGGTACTGTAGCTTTCCGCCAGGGCCGCGCATTCGAGCAGTTCAGCGGATGTGATCCCTGCCGCCGGGGCCGTCTGCGTCACTTCAAAGACTCCTTTGGTCAGGGTGCCGGTCTTGTCAAAGACCACCACAGAGGCATCTGCCAGGGCTTCCAGGTAGTTCGAGCCCTTGACAAGGATACCGTTGCGGGAAGCGCCGCCGATGCCGCCGAAGAAACTCAGCGGAATACTGACAACCAGGGCACACGGACAGCTGATGACCAGGAAGGTCAGGGCCCGGAAGACCCAGGTGCCGAAGTTCCAGCCCTGTCCGGCCAGGCCGAGCACCAGCGGCGGAATCACCGCCAGGGCCAGGGCGCTGCCGCACACGGCCGGGGTATAGACACGGGCGAACTTGGCAATGAAGTTTTCAGCCTTGGCCTTCTTCATGCTGGAGTTTTCCACCAGGTCCAGGATCCGTGAAACCGTGGATTCTTCAAACGGCTTGGTCGTTCTGACTTTCAGCAGGCCGTTGTTGTTCACACAGCCGCTGATGACATCATCACCCGGCATGACTTCCCGGGGCAGGCTTTCCCCGGTCAATGCCGCGGTATTCAGGCTGGAGTTTCCTTCCACAACCACGCCGTCAATCGGAATCCGCTCACCCGGCTGCACAACAATGAGCGTACCGGTTTCCACATCGTCCGGATCCACCTGTTCCAGGGTCCCGTCCGGCTGTTCGATATTGGCATAGTCCGGACGGATATCCATGAGGGCGGAAATACTGCGGCGGGATCGTCCGACAGCCAGCTGCTGGAACAGTTCGCCGATCTGATAGAACAGCATGACCGCAACACCCTCGGTGGTTTCCCCGAGAATCATCGCGCCGACCGTCGCTGTTGCCATCAGGAAGTTTTCGTCGAATACCTGTCTGTTTTTGATGCCCAGCAGAGCCTTTCTGAGAACATCATGGCCGATGATGAAATACGGCACCAGGACAAGCACCCGGTACGTCCAGGCCGGCCAGGCGGTCGTTTTTTCCAGGACAATGACACCGATCAGCAGAACTGCCGAAACAATTATGCGCATCAATGTATTTTTCTGTCTTTTCGTCATATCAGCCAGCCTCCCGCTATTTGTTGTTTACAGCTTGATTTCGCAGTCCGGCTCCACCTTCTGGCAAGCCTTCAGAACTTCCTCCATGACTGCCGGCGCATCCGCGCCTTCCGCAAATTCAACCTTCATTTTCTGGGTCATGAAACTGACAGTGGCCTTGGCGACACCCTCCACCTTGTTGGCTGTGTCTTCCATTTTCTGGGCGCAGTTGGCGCAGTCGACATAGATTTCGTACGTTTTCTTCATGATCATTCCTCTCCTTTTTCATTCTGTTCTTCAAGATGTTCCGTGCCGATCCGCAGGATCTGGGCAACGTGATCATCATCAAGACTATAATAAATAACCTTTCCATCCCGGCGGCTCTTCACCAGTTTGGCGTTTTTCAGAATCCGCAGCTGATGGGAGATCGCGCTCTGCGTCATTTCAAGGACATCAGAAATTTCCGCCACACAGAGCTCCCCTCTCAGGATGGAATACATGATCTTCACCCGGGTCTGGTCACCGAAGACCTTGAACACTTCCGCCAGGTCATACAGTTCCTCATCAGGCGGCAGCACATTCCGGATCCGGGTCATTTTTTCTTTGTCAGTCAGTTCAGTCATCACTTCTCCACTTGAACATATTTACATCTGTTCATATGTACAAATCAAATATATACCTGCCTGCCGGGCCTGTCAATCATCTTTCCGCATACACAGAAAAAAAGCACTGCTGGTGTTACGCAGTGCTGTTCTTTTTATTCCTGCCCGGGTCTTCTGAGCCGTTCCCCGGTTGTTGTATCGGTAAAATACTTGCCCTCTCCATCATCATGAAGTTCCAGTTCCGTACCGACCGGCAGTTCAACGATTTCCATGATAATC